>DASZZF010000007.1:0-38937 GCA_035543375.1 Candidatus Limnocylindria bacterium | reverse complement strand
CGCTCCGGTGCTCCGGTCGCGGTGTCTGGAGGAACTATCGCCCGGCACAACCGCCCTGCCATCGTTACGGAGAGGGACACCCCATCCGCCGTTGGTATGAGATCGAGGCCCCTGGAGCGCGCGCGCGACCCGAACGGGTGATGCAGGGCTAGGCGCGCAGCGCCGCCAGCACCTCTTGGGCATGTCCATCCGGCTTCACGCCGTACCAGGCCTTTCGCACTTTGCCGTCGCCGCCGAGGAGCACCGTCGAGCGGATGACGCCTTCGCCGCGGTCCGCGCGATCGCCCCACGCTCCGAACTGCGCGATCGTCCGATGGTCCTCATCCGAAAGGAGCGTGAAGCCGAGGCTGTACTTCTCCCGGAACCGGAGGTGCGACTCCGGCGCGTCCGGCGAGATGCCGACGACCGGGACGCCGGCGCGCTGGAACTCGTGCATGTTGTCGTTGAACTGGCAGGCCTCGGTCGTGCAGCCGGGCGTGTCGTCCTTCGGGTAGAAGTACACGACGAGCGGCGCGCCACGCAGACTCTCGCTGGAGACGGTCTTGCCGTCCTGATCCGGCAGCGCGAACACCGGAGCCTGGTCGCCTTCAGTGAGCTGAGCCATCCCTACCTAATCTGGATGTAGTGAATGACGTGGTCACTCGTCTCGATGCCGAGCACGCGGAAGTCGGACGATGCGCTGTACAGCCCGACCGTGCCGTTGCCCTGACCCGTCGCGAACTGCATCCCGTTCAGGCCCTGCATGGACCCGTAGGCGTAGCCGGCGACAGCGAGGATGACCGCGAAGCCGATCTCGATCCCTGTCCGCATGATTGCACTCCATGAGGCGATCCGGCCCGGTTGGTGGCTTGACCGCCTTGGAGCCGGTCGTGCGGTCGGCTCCTTCCAGTGCAATCCGGGTGCTCAGCGGGGGCACCGCGGCACCCGCGTTACCGAATTGACATGTCCCGCCGGCTCGGCCCATGCCGGGCGGATCCCGATCAGCGCGGGGTGCGGCTCAGCTCATCCACCCTCGTGGCGGTCATGCCCGGACTCAAGTCCTTTACCGGCTTCTTCTTGACGCGGACATCGGGGTTCTTGGCGCGTCGCTTTGCAGCTTTCAACCGGAGCCGCGATCCCGTTCTGCGTGCCATGCGTTCCTCCTGCGTCGGTTTATGAGTTCGCCCCCATGGTCTCACGGATCGGGCAAGTCATGGTCCTGCCGGTCGGGAGCTTCACCTCGGGACTTTCGGCCCATGGGATCAGGGACGCTTGGCCGGCGTTCGTGTCCGACCTGCGTCCTAGGGTTCGGGCATGCGTGCACGACACGTCAACGCCGGCCGTCCCCGCAGTCCGACCGGCCCGCGGCGCGACGGCGACCGGCTGGCGAGCTAAGCGACCGCACCAGCACGAAAGGCAAAGCCATGAGCGAGACCACGGAGGCCATCACCCGCCACCACGCCGAGCTCGCGGGACACCTGCGCGCCCGCGTCGAGGCGGTCACGAGCACGGGGTCCACAGCGAACGCGTCGGCGCTCGTCTCCTTCCTCGACGGCGAGCTCCTTCCTCACGCGGCGAGCGAGGAGCGCGACCTCTATCCCGTCGTCGACCCGATCATCGCGGCGCATGGCCGTCCGACGGCGACGATGTCGATCGACCACGAGTTCATCACCCGCTACCGGGACGAGCTTGCCGCCGCGACCGAGCGCCTGCGCGCGCACCGCGATCCCGCGGCCGCCAAGGAGGTCGCGCGGCTCGCCGGGGCGCTCGCGGCGCTGGTCGAAGTGCATCTCGCGAAGGAGGAGCGCGCGTATCTCCCGCTCCTCGCCGCGCACCTGACCGGCCCGGAGCAGGAGGCGGTCCTCCGCCGCATGCATGGCAAGCCGGACGCAGGCTAGCGCGGTGGCGAATATCGTCGTGCGCTACGACACGCTCGCGAGCTTCACACCCGATCGGTTCCATCCGATCGCGTTCGGGCAGAGCGAGCGAGCGAGCGCGCTCCTCGTCTGCCTCGAGCCCGGCCAGTTCATCCCGGTGCACGCGCCAGGCGTCGACATCGTCTTCGTCATCCTCGAGGGCGAGGGGACGCTCATCGCCGGCGATCGCGAGGTTGTCGTCGGCCCCGGCGCGATCGCCTTCGCGGCGGCGGGCGAGGCCCGCGGGCTGCTCGCGCGCACCCGGCTCGTCGCGGTGCACGTTGTCTCGCCGCCGCCCACCGAGGCGGACCACGGGGCGGTGATGGCCGGCCTCGCTCGAGGGTCCTGGCGCTGATCCGGCGCCATGTACCGTTTCTCGCGCTCGCCGCGCTCGCCCTCTTCGCCGGCCTTTGGGGCGCCCTCGCCCGCCTTGGCTGGGAGCTGCCGCTGAGCGACACGGCCGTCAGGTCGCATGGCCCGCTCATGACGCTCGGCTTCCTCGGCACGGTCATTGGCCTCGAGCGCGCGGTCGCCCTCGGCCGGCGCTGGCCCTACCTCGCCCCTGTCCTCTCGGGCGCCGGCGCGCTCGCGCTCGTCGGCGGCGCTCCGGTGCCAGTCGGCGGCGCAGCCCTCGCGCTCGCCGGCGCGGTGCTCGCGACCGCTTATCTCGCCGTCGGCCGACGGGCGCCCGAGGGGTACGTCGCGATCATGGCCCTCGGGGCCGTCGCCTGGATCACCGCGGCGATCCTCTGGTCCGCCGGTTGGGCCGTCTCGAGCGTCGTGCCGCTCCTCGCCGCGTTCCTCGTTCTCACCATCGTCGGCGAGCGCCTCCAACTCGCGCGGCTCTCCCGGCCAGACGCGCTCGGGCGCGCGGCGTTCGCGCTGGCCGTCGCGGTCTTCGCGCTCGGTGTCGGCGCGACGCTCGTGTCACCGGCGGTCGGCGTCCGCGTCGCGGGAGCGGGCCTCGTCCTCCTCGCGCTCTGGCTCGCGCGGTTCGACGTTGCTCGCGCCTCGATCCGCCGCGCTGAGCCGGCGCGGTACATCGCCATCAGTCTCCTCAGTGGATACGCGTGGCTCGCGGTCGCGGGCGCGTTGTGGCTCGCGTTCGGGCCGCAGGTCGGCGGACCGGCCTACGACGCGATGCTCCATGCGCTCTTCCTCGGCTTCGTGCTCTCGATGGTCTTCGGCCACGAGGTCGTCATCGTCCCCGCGGTCCTCGGCATCCCGCTCCGGTTCGGGCGCGCGTTTTACGTGCCGCTCGCACTCATCCACGGATCGCTCCTCGCGCGCGTCGCGGCCGACCTCGCCGGTGCGACCGTCGTCTGGCAGTGGAGCGGTGCGATGAACGTCGTTGCGATCCTCGCCTTCATCGGCGTGAGCGTCGCCGCTGCGCGGCCGGCGCGCCGCGGGCCGCCCCGTGCGCTTGTCTCAGACTGAGAAGAGCTCGAAGGCGGCCTGCTCTTTGCTTGAACTACGGCTTCATCGCGATGGCCACATCGACGTGCCAGCGACGGAGCCCTATTTCCCGATAATCGCTGCCGCGCTCAGCCGCACGACTGGTGGTGCGGCACCGTGGGATCTGCTGGGCTCCGCGGCCTATGCTCCCCGGCGTCAGCGGCCGCGTGGCACCGGCGCTGGAGGCCTTCGCGTGGAGGTAGTGATGAGGCTCCTATTCGCGCTCTCGCTGACGGTCTTGCTGGCCGCCGCGGCCTGCAAGAACACGAACGACAACAAGCCGAGCTACGACCTCGTGCCGCTCCAAGCGGCGGAGGCCAGCGTCTAGGCGACCTCGAGGATCCGCGCGCTCAAGGATGGCGGATTGCGGTCGGACGCGGGCCGCGCGGCCGGGGCGCGCCGGTGAGCTACCAAGCAGAGCCGGGTATTTCGATCCGGTGTGCGCGATGGCAAACATCCGGCACCGGTTTGAGCTCTATGCGGCAAGCCGCACCGCATCCCGCGGTGCGATGACCGACAATCGGGTATGTGGCCCAAGCGCCCGACTGGCTCATCGGCATCGACGTCGGCGGCACCTTCACCGACGGCGCGCTCGTCCGCCCGGGTGCCGAGCCGATCGCGATCAAGTCGCTCACGAACTACGCCGATCCCTCCTCCGGCCTGCACGCGGCACTCGATCGTCTGGCCGCGGCGGCCGGCGTGGGGCGCCGCGAGCTCCTCGGCCGCACCGCGAAGTTCGCGTACGGCACGACGCTCGCGACGAACCTCGTCGTCGAAGGCCGCGGCGCGAAGGTCGGCTTCATCACGACGCGCGGATTCCGCGACACGCTCGTCATGGCCGGGATCGGCCGCGAGCGGATCGGCATGGACCTCACGGCCTCGCGGGCGCCCTCGCTCGTGCCGCGCCGGCTCATCCGTGAGGTCCGCGAGCGTATCGACGTCAACGGCCGCGTCGTCGCGCCGCTCCGTTCCGAGGACGTCCAGGAGGCCATCGCGGCCTTCGCGGTCGAGGGGGTCGAGGCGATCGGCGTCTGCCTCCTTTGGTCGTTCCGCAACCCGGCGCACGAGGAGCAGGTGGCGGCGATGCTCCGTGCGCACGACGACTGGTTCGTCACCGCGTCGCACGAGGTTGTCCCGCTCCTCGGTGAATACGAGCGGAGCGCGACGACCGCGCTCAACGCCATCCTCGGGCCGCCGGTCCACAACCACCTCATGGCCGTCGAGCGTGGCCTTCGCGACGACGGCCTGACGGTGCCGCTCCTCGTCATGCAGTCGTCAGGTGGCCTCTTGCCCGTCGCCGATGCCGCGCGCACGCCGGTCGCGCTCCTCGGCTCCGGCCCGGCCGGCGGCGTACTCGCCTCGAAGCTCCTTGCTGACGCGATGGGCCTTCGGAACGCGCTCTGCGTCGACATGGGCGGCACGACCTTCGATGTGAGCCTCATCACCGACGGCGACTACGCCCTCCGCGACCGCGTCCGCTACGCGGGTCAGGAGCTCTACACGCAGGCGATCGACATCGACTCGATTGGCGCCGGCGGCGGGAGCATCGGCTGGGTCGACCACGGCACGCGCCTCAAGGTGGGGCCCGCGAGCGCCCGCTCCGACCCCGGGCCCGCCTCCTACGGCCGCGGCGGCACCGACGCTGCGGTCACTGACGCCGACCTCGTGCTCGGGCGGATCAATCCCGAGGGCCTCGCCGGCGGAAGCGTCTCGATCGACGGCGCCGCCGCGGAGCGCGCGCTCACTGCGCTCGGCTCGCCGATTGGGCTCGACGCGCGCGGCACCGCGGAGGGAATGATCGCGATCGTCGACGCGGCGATGGCCGACGCGATGCGCGCGCAGACGGTGCGCCGCGGGCTCGACCCGGCCGACTACACGCTCCTCGTCTACGGCGGCGCGGGTCCGCTTCACGCCGTCGCGCTCGCGCGCGAGCTCGGCATCGCCCGGATCGTCGTCCCCGCGCTTGCGACGGTCTTCTCGGCCTACGGCGTCGTCGCTTCCGACCTGCTCCACGTGCTCGCGACGACCGAGGCGCGGCCGCTCGACGACCCCGCGCCGATCGCCGCCACGTACGCCCGGCTCGAGGCCGAGGGGCGCCGGCTCCTCGCGGCGGACGGTGTCGCGGCCGAGCGCCAGATCCTGCGGCGGTCGGCGCAGGTGCGCTTCCGCGGCCAGCTCCACGCGGTCGACGTGGCAGTGGCCGCGGGCATGGTCGATGCCGCCTTCGTGCAGCAGGTTGCGCGGGACTTCGTCCGCGAGTACGAGCGCCTCTTCGGCGCCGGCACGGCCTCGCCGCAGGCCGGCATCGAGGCGATCACGTTGCGCGTCGACGCGGTGGGGCCGACCGTGCGGCCGCCGCTCGTTGCCGCCGAGGTCCGTCGCCGCCCCGCGCGGCCGAGTGGCTCGCGCTCGGTCTGGCACGAGGGACGGGCATACGACGCGCAGCGTTTCGTCGGCCCATTCGGCGCCGGCGACGAGTTCGCCGGATCGGCGATCATCGACTACCCCGGCCACACCGTCTGGGTGCCACCCGCCACGGTCGCGCACATCGATGGGTGGCAGAACCTCGTCGTGGAGCTCATATGAAGGGCGAGCAATTCAAGAGCTTCTCGGTCCCGACGCAGGTCCGCTTCGGAGCCGGCGCCTCGCGTGAGGCCGGCGCCATCGCGCACGAGCTCGGCGCGACCCGGGTGTTCGCTGTGATCGACCAGGGTGTCGCCCGCGCCGGCCTCCTCGAGCCGGCGCTCGCCTCGATCCGCGCCGCAGGCCTGCCGCTCGGGGTGTACGACGAGGTCCGTTCCGATCCGACGCTCGCCGACATCATGCGGGTCTCGAACGAGCTCGTCGCGTTCGGCGCCGACTGCGTCGTCACCGCGGGTGGCGGGAGCGGCTTGTGCACGGGACGAGGCGCGGCGCTCGCGGCGACGAACGGCGGCGACATCCGGCCGTACGTCGGAGCCGACAAGTACCCGCACGCGCCTCTTCCCGTGATCGCGATCCCGACGACCGCCGGCTCCGGGAGCGAAGTGTCGAAGCACGTGACACTCTCCGACGAGCGCACACTGCAGAAGACCGGCGTCGACGGCTACTCGAACGCGCCGCGGCACGCGCTTCTCGACCCTGACCTCGTCCAGAGCGTGCCCCAGTCGCAGGCCATCGCGTCGGGGGTGGACGCGTTCCTCCACGCGTTCGAGGCGTACCTCTCGAAGCGCGCGACGCCGCTCACCGACTCGATCGCGCTCGCGGCGTTCGCCGACATCTGGCGCCTCCTCCCGCTCGCCCTCAGCGGCGACGCCGACGCAAAGGGAAAGATGCTGTTCGCGAGCACGATGGCGAACATCGCCTGCGGCAATGCCGGTCTCACGCTCGTGCACGGGATGAACGGCGCGGTGACGTACTGCTACCGCGCGCGTGGCCACCAGCCAGTCGCGTACGGCATGATCCACGGCGCGCTCCTCCCGCCGGTCCTGCGGTTCTACCTTCCGGCGGCCGTCGAGCGCCTCGCCCCGCTCGCCCCGCTCATCGGGCTGCCGGAGACCGGCACGACCGAGACGCGCGCGGGCGCGGTCGTCGACGCGATCATCGACTGGGTCCGGGGCCTCGGCGTTCCTGCGCTCCTCCCCTGGGGCCGGATCCCGGATGCAGATATCGAGCTCATCATCGACGAGACCTTGAACCGCCAACGCCCCAGCCCGCGCGAGGCGACGCGCGCGGACCTGCGCGCGATCGTGCTCGAGGCGCTCGGGGCCGTCGCATGAGCGCCACCATCGCCGCGGACCCGATCCGCACCGAGATCATCCAGAACCGTTTGATGCAGATCGGTCTCGAGGGTGGCTACGTGCTTCAGCGCTGCGCGGTCTCGCCCGGCGTTGTCGAGGCGCACGACCTCGGGTTCAACGTCGCGGACCACCGCGGTCAGACCGTCGTCTACTCGACCTGGATGCCGCGGCACGGCACGACGCTCGCGTACATGCTTGAGAGCTGCAAGCGCCGCTTCGGCGACGACATCCGGCCCGGTGACATGTACCTCGTGAACGATCCGCACTCCGGCGCCCTCCACATCCTCGACCTCGCGGTCATCGCCCCGGTGCACCTGGACGGCCGGCTCATTGCCTGGGTCGGCAACGCGACCCACCACGTGGACGTGGGTGCGATGACCCCCGGGCGCGCCCCCCTCGCGACGACCCAATTCCAGGAGGGGATCACCTTCAAGCCGATCCGCCTCGTCGAGGACGGGCGCATTCGGGACGATATCTTCGGACTCTTCATGGACAACATCCGGATGCCGCGCTACCAGTCGCTCGACCTTAAAGCGCAGGTCTCGGCGAACCTCGCCGCGTCGGCGAAGCTCCAGCAGCTCGCGCGCCGGTACGGCGTGGACACGCTCTTCCGGGCGTACGACGACATCCTCGACCTCGCCGAGACGAAGGCTCGCGAGCGAATCCGCGAGCTACCCGAGGGCCGCTACGAGTACGAGGAGCGCCTCGACTTCGATCGGCACTACACGCTCCGCTGCGCACTCGACGTGAAGGGCGACACGCTCGCGTTCGACTTCACCGGGACCGACCCCGAAGCGGGCTCGTTCGTGAACTCGGGGCTCGCCTGCACCGTCGCGAACCTCCACAACATCGTGCTCTGTCAGCTCATGCCGGACATTACCGTGAACGCCGGCTCGTGGCGGGCGGTCGAGGTCAAGGTCCCGGAGGGCTCGCTCCTCAATTGTCGCCCGCCGGCCGCGTGCTCCGGCGCCTCGACGATCACCGGCTGGAAGTCGCAGCAACTCACCATGGGGGTCCTTTCGCAGGCCCTCGCGCGCTCGGAGCGGCACCGGCACCGCGCGATGGCCCAATGGGGGTGGGGCTTCACTGACGTCCAGTGGACCGGCACCGACCAGTTCGGCCGCTGGTACAGCGTCCGCGGAGAGTGCACCCTCCACGGCGGCGGCGCGCGCACGACCACCGACGGCATCGACACCGCCAACATCGCGGGCTCGACGAACACCGCGATGCCGAGCATCGAGTCGTATGAACATCGCTACCCGGTCCTCTACCTCCATCGGCGGCTCGAGCCCGATACGGAGGGACCGGGCGAGTACCGTGGCGGTCTCGCGGGTTCCTGGTCGAGGATTCTCTACGGGGTGGACAGCGCCGAGTCGCTTCCTTGGTACATGGGCCGCGACTTCGGCGCGAACGGCTTCGCCGGCGGCGGCGAGGGCAAGCCAGCCCTGATCACGGTCAAGCACGGCTCCGGCGCGCGCGAGCACCTGGCCGACGGTCCGCTCCTCTACGAGGAGCTCGGCGGTAGCGAGGAAATCCTTTCGCAGCAGATGCCGGTGCAGCCGTTCGCGACCGGGGACGTCGTCTACGTGCGCGGAATGGGCGGCGGCGGCTACGGCGATCCGCTGCGGCGCGATCCCGCGCGCGTGGCCGCCGACATCGCCGACGGGTACCTCAGTGTGGAGCGTGCGCTGGAGCGCTACGGCCACCAGCCGTCGCCAGGAGCTCGAGGAGCGACCCGAACCCACTGATGCGGTCGCGGACGCGGAGGCGCGAGAGCGAGCCGTAGATCTGCGCCTGGCTCGACGAGGTCACCGGGATGCCGAGGTCCTGCTCGAGCCGTGCGAGGTTGACGATCGTGGCCCACCGCGGACAGGTGAGGTGGATCGCGTCGACGTCGGGGTACTTCTCGTAGAGCGCACGCGCGACGCGGTACGAGGTGTACGTGGGGAGCTGCGCGAGCTCGACGTTCTTCTCGAGGCCCACGCCCTCCACCGCGACGACGTCGAAGCCCTTACCAGCGAAATAGCGCTTCCACTTCTCATTGAGGTCGGCGGTATACGGCGAGCCAACCGCGATGCGGTGGCCGCCGACGGCCCGGATGCCCTCGACCTCCGCCTGGACGCCCGTGAACACCGGCACGGAGGTGTGCCGCCGCGCGCGCTCGAGGAGCATCTCCTCGGTCCCCGGCACGCCGCTCGTGACCGGTGGCGTGCCGCTCAGGGCGATGACGTCACACTCCTCGTAGACGAGGTCCTTCACCGCGTCCTCGTACCGGTCGAGCACGGCGCTCAGCTGCTCGCTCGTGAGACGTTGGACGCCGAGCGACGTCGGCACCGCGATGATCCCCTCGGGGACGACCTTGTAGAACTCGTAGAGCGAGGTGTCGCCGCGTGCCGGCGAGATGATACCGACCCGACCACGCCATCCGTACAATGAGAGCCTCCTGCCGTGTCGAGCGGCTGCGCGAGTCTAGCGGCGGTGAGCCGCCGTACGCGGTCGCCGATGGAGCTGTCGGCGCCTACACGGAGCCCGAGAGCGAATTAGCGTTGGCCCGTCGCGGCGCCGGGCGCGTCGACGTAGGCTTCCAAATCGTCCGACGCGGCGCTCAGCCCGTCCGCGCGCATGAACACAAGCATCCGCGCGAGCGCACCGGGGTCCAGGGCGGTACCCCGCGCGAAGACGTTCCGCTCGGCGACGCAGGATGCGTACGCGTCGTCGAGGGCCGTCCCGGCGAGCCCGGTGCCCGCGCCGAGCGCGGCGATCGCCTCCGCGCGCGCGCCGGGTTCGCGGAGCAGCGCGCCCGCATCCTCGAGCGCGGCCGCGAACGCGGCCCAGCTCGTGTCGGCGGTCGCGCCCCGCCGCACGTTGTACGTCGTGAAGGCGCACGGCCCAAGGAGATCGCCCACGTGGGCGAGCCGCCGGAGCCCGCTCGCGACGGCGCGCGCGTCGTGCGGGGCGGTGAGCATCGCGGCGTCGACCTCTCCCCGCTCGAGAGCGGCGACCTGCGCGGGCGTCGTCCCGCTCACAACGGAGAGGTAGTCGCCGGGAGCGAGGCCCGCTGCCCGGAGCGCGGCGCGGAGGAACAGCGACACGCTCCCGCGCGGCTCGGTCACGGCGACGCGCCTGCCGCGCAGCGCCGCGACATCGGGGATGACCGGACGCGCGACGAGGCTCGACAGCGGCAGGTCGGCGAGCCCGCCGCCGATACGCACCGGCTCGCCGCGGTCGGCCGCCTCGACGACGACGTCGGGGCAGGTCGCGGCGATGTCGACCGCGCCCGCGGCGAGCGCGGGAAGACCCGCGCTCGTCCGCCCCAGGTCGACGAGCACCACGCTGAGCCCCTGGCGGGCGAAAAGACCCTCCCGCTCCGCGAGGTAAAGCGGCCAATAGGTGGCCGTGCGGGAGACGATCCCGACCCGGAGCGCTCGCACTCAGGGGTGCGAGAGGCCCCGGTCGGCAGCGCTCTGGACGAAGGAGGCGTCAAGGACGTTCGTGAGGTTCACCTGCTTCACCTTGTCGTTGCGCTTCGCGAGCTCCGCCGTAACGTCGGTGAACTGATCGGTTCGGGGGTAGGGAAACTCCGGGCGCACGAGCCTGGCGTAGTACTCCCACGTGGCGCCCATCGCCGCGTCGTCCGTCGACTCGAAGTACTTCTTCATGACCGTCACGGTGTAGGACTTGTCCTGCTTCTCGCGCGCGATAGCGGTGACGATCGCGTCGATGTATCGCTGGATAACGTCGCGGTGCGCCGCGACGTAGGAGCGCTGCACCACGATCACGTTGTTGGCGAATGGCAGGCGCTCGCTCGCGAGGTCGAACAGGGCGTGGAAGCCCTTCGCCTCGAGCACCGCGGCATCCGGTTGGTGTCCCATCCCGCCCGCGACCCCGCCGTTGAGGAGCGCGGCCGTGAGGTTGCTGATGGACCCCACCGACACGATCGCGACGTCCTTGTCGGGAACGAGCCCCACGCGGGGCAGGCCGACGCGCGTCGCGATGTCCGTGGAGGATCCGACGCCGGTGACGCCGACCTTCTGGCCTTTGAGGTCGGCGGCCGTCCGCACCGCCGCTGGGACGTAGAAGAGGTAGGGGTAGACCGGTCCGGGCACCGCGATGATGACAAGATCCGCGCCGCCCGCGACGGCGCTGAGCGCTTCAGCGCCACCGATATGCGCCACCTGGGTCTCGCCGGAGAGGAGCGCCGCCATGCTGGTCGGGCCCGCGATGTAGCGGACATCCACGTCGAGTGCCTGTTTGGCGAACAGGCCAGCCTCGCTCGCCATCCAAATCGGCACTTGGTCGGCCGAGACCGAGTTCCACGACACGACGAGCGAGACGCGCGCGGGCGCGGGTGAGGCCGTTGCCGCCGTGACGTCGGGAGCGAGGGGAGCCGTCGGCGCGGCAGTGGGACCGCACGCGCTCGCGACCACGGCTCCCCCGAGGACGAGGCATCCCGCGAGACGCATCACTTGTAAAGGCCGGCGATGAAGCCGTTCGCCTCAAACTCCTTCACCCAGCGGTCATCGATGAACCGCGCCGGGTCGGCGCCCTTTGCCTCCGGCACGGTCAGCGCTAGCTCGTCGAGAACGTTCTTGACCGTCTCGAGGTCCGGCGTGGGGACGCGGCGGAGGATTGGGACCAGCTCGTCGTAACCCTCCTTGAGTTGCGCCTGGTCTGTGAGCTTCAGGTACTGACCGAGGATCCGCTGCGTCTCGGCCGGCTCGCGTATCTCGAAGGCGAGCGCCTGGATCACGGACTTCGTGTACCGCCGCACGACGTCGGGGTTAGCGTCCACGTACTTCCTGGTCGTCGCCTGCCACGCGGTGAGGAACTTACCGAGCTTGCTCACATCGACGAGCTCGCGCATGCCCGCCTCGCGCGCCTGGATCGTCGTCGGCGAGCTCAGGACCCCACCCTGGACCGCGCCCGTCTTGAGACCGGCGAGCACGTTCGGGATGCTGTTCAGGACCACGAGCTGAACGTCCTTGTCGGGGTCGAGGCCCAGACTACGGAGGCCCATCTTCGCCGCAGTGAGCGTGACCGAACCGACTGCCGTGATGCCGACCCTGCCGCCCTTGAGCTGCTTCGCGTCGGTGATGGTGGGGATGGTGAAGATCTTGAAGGTGAGGACGGTCTGCGGTGCCACGATGTAGACGAGATCGGCGTTGCCGGTGAGATCGACCTGGATCGGCTCGATCGCGATCTGGAGGAACTGCACCTGGCCCGCGAGGATCGCCGCAGTGCCGACTTGGCCGTTGGCGATGCTGATGAGCTCGACATCGAGCCCGTTCTGGTCAAAGTACCCTTTCTCCTTGGCGACCCACGCCGGGAGCTGCGTCGAGCTCAGTGACGTGTAACCGACGACGATCTTCGTGCGAGTAATCTGTGTCGCGGTCGGGCCCGCTGGCGCGGGGCCGCCGCAGCCTGTGATGACGAATGCGAGCACGCTGAGCAGAGCGAGGAGCCGAGCGTTCACCTGTCCCCCTCTACGCGCGGCCTGACGATGACAGGACGCTAACATCCTCCGCTGCGCCGGCAAGTGCGGTCGCGCCCGCGTACATGAGCGTCGTCCCGAACAGCTAAAGGTGGGCCCCCTCGACGAACGCGCGACAGTGACTTCTTCGAGAAGGCAAGATTGCCTCGGTCGTGTACGTAGAAGGACCCCGCTAGCGGGGCGCTGAGGTCCCGATTGCGGCCGTTACTTCAGCAGCCGGTGCCGTTGCGGCCCACGCGCGGTAGGAAGAGGGACAAGCTCGTTGCGTCGATGTCGCGGCGCAGGGTCCCGTCGAAGTGGCCTTCCGTCGGATGTCCTTCGAGCGCGTACCTCACGACCTGGTTGTTTGCCTGCCCCGCCCCGGTCGCGGTCATCGTGCATCCCGGCTCATCGAACGTGACGGACGCGAGCGGCACGGTCGCATCGCCCACGACCAGCCGCGCGCTGGGCGGAGCGCCATACGGCAGCTCCACAAAGAGTCGAACCGCCAACGTCGCCGACCCGCTGACTACGTTCCCGGCGTACTCCTTCGCCACGGTGCGGTTGTGCTGCAGTGACGGCGGTAGCACGTTCTGAAGGGTATACGCGGCGATACCACCGACGGCGAGGATGGCGATGGGGATGGCGATAGCGAGGAGTAGGACGCGCTTCGGGCGGGTGCCGCCGAACCGTCCCGTCCACTTCGCCGAAGCCATGCAGGTGAGTCTAGGAGGCCCGTGCGTGTTTCTGCGACCGCCCCTTGATCTGCAGTGAGGTCTCGCAAGGACCGGTTTGGACCGTCATCTCAGCACGGATTCTCGCTTCAAGCTCGCGTCGCGGCCAAGGAGTCTCGGCGCACTGCCGCATGACCTGGCGGCTGCGGCCGTATTGTGTCGCCGTGCCAACCATCGCTCCGTACGGCTCGTGGCGCTCACCCATCACGGCGGAGCTGTTGGCGCGTGGGGGCGTGAACATCAGCTGGCTGACGGCGAGCGGCGACGACCTCTATTGGATCGAGGGCCGGCCGCAGGAGGGCGGGCGGGACGTGCTTGTGCGGCGCACGCCCGACGGCCTTATCACCGACGTGATCCCCCGCGAGTTCAACGCTCGAACGCGCGTCCATGAGTACGGCGGCGGTGCGGTCGCAGTGCGTGGCGCGACTGCGGTGCTCTCGAACTTCGCCGACCAGCGCCTCTACCGCGTGGACGGCGAGGTCGCGCCCGTCCCGATCACTGCCGAACCGCCCACGCCGTCGGCGCACCGCTACGCGGACGGCGTCATCGCGCCCGACGGCGCGACGCTTGTGTGCGTACGCGAGCGGCATGAGGCGAGCGAGGTCGTGAATGAGATCGTGTCGCTGCCGCTCGACGGTTCGGCGATGCCGCGGGTGCTCGTGTCAGGCCACGACTTCTTCTCGACGCCGCGTCTGTCGCCGGACGGACGCGCGCTCGCGTGGCTCGCCTGGGACCACCCCAACATGCCCTGGGACGGCAGCGAGCTCTTCGTGGCGGAACTGCGCCGCGACGGCGGGCCGGGCAAGTTGCGGCGCGTAGCGGGATCACGCGAGGAGTCCATCTTCCAGCCGCAGTGGAGCCCGGCCGGTGCACTCTTCTTCGTCTCCGACCGCACCGGCTGGTGGAACCTCTACCGCGAGCGCGACGGGGCCATCACGCCGCTCGCGACTATGGCGGCGGAGTTCGGTCTGCCGCAGTGGACCTTCGGCCTGTCCACGTATACGTTCCTGGCCGACGGGCGCATAGCGTGTTTCTACGTGAAGGACGGTTTGCGGCATCTCGCGATCGTCGACCCGGACGCGCGTCGCGTCACCGACGTGGCAGCGCAATTTACCTTTGTCGCACACCCTACCCGGCTCGGTGATCGAATCGCGTTTATCGGCGGCAGCGCCAGCGAGGCGCCGGCCGTGGTCGTGATCGACCCGAACACAGGAGCGCACGAGGTCGTGCGTCGCAGCCTCGCCTACGACATCGAACCGACGTACCTGTCTGCCGCGCAGCCCATCGAGTTCCCGACCGAGGGCGGCCGCTCCGCGCATGCTCTCTACTACCCGCCGCGCAACCAAGACTTCGCCGCGACCGATAGAGAGAAACCCCCGCTGCTCGTGCTAAGCCACGGCGGACCCACGTCCATGACGCTGGGAGTGCTCCAGCCAGCGATCCAGTACTGGACCAGCCGTGGCTTCGCGGTCGTCGACGTCAACTACGGCGGCAGCACCGGCTTCGGGCGCGAGTACAGGGAGCGGCTCAACGGGCAGTGGGGTGTGGTGGATCTGGCGGACTGCGTGAACGCCGCGCGGTTTCTCTGCGAGTCAGGCCGCGTGGACGGCCGGCGGATGGCGATCCGCGGCGGCAGCGCCGGTGGCTACACGACGCTCTGTGCGCTCGTCTTCACCGACGTCTTCGCCACCGGCGCCAGCTACTTCGGGGTCGCCGACCTGGCGGCGCTCGCCCGCGACACGCACAAGTTCGAGTCGCGCTACCTCGACCGCATGGTGGGCGCTTATCCGGAAGCCGAGGAGACCTACCGCGCGCGGTCGCCGGTGCACTTCTTCGACCGACTCGAGCGGCCGGTCATCGTCTTCCAAGGACTCGACGACAAGGTAGTCCCGCCGTCGCAGGCCGAGATGCTGGTGGACGCGCTGCGACGGAAGGGCCTTCCCTTTGCGTACGTCGGGTTCGCGGGTGAGGGTCATGGCTTTCGCAGATCCGAGAACATCAAACGCGCGATGGAGGCGGAGCTCTTCTTCTATTCGGCGATCCTGGGATTCCCGCTGGGCGACGTGATCGAGCCGGTGACGATCGAGAACCGTCCCTTCGAGAGCGGGTCGCCCGCCAATTCCTGACTTCGTGGGATCAGCTCGCCAACCGCGCCCGTCCCCGGACCACTTTCTTCAGGTCACGTTCACGACGACTCCCGGAATCATCGACCCGGACGTCAAAGATCGTCCCGGCGACGCAGCGGACCAGTTTCCCCTGTTTGAACTGATCGAGCTGAAACTAAGTGTGAGGTGGTGCTACGCGAGGGCCTGATTCCGCGGTGCTTCGCTTCGTTCCCTGTCTCCCGATGAGAACACGACGAGAACAAGCGATGGAACACGCAACGGGGCACCCGACACTCGGCGGCGAGGCGAAACGTCCCGCCGCCCGGCAGCCGGGTGAAGCAATCTCGATCGCTGCCTCCGCCAGTACCGTCGGGGCTGTGGGCTCCACTGGGCTCGAACCCGCGGAGCCGCATCAGCGGGCATCGCATCACGCTCGCCGGTCGCGAGGAGTGGAGCGCGTGGTCGTCGAAGGAAGCGGCGATCGGGTGAGTCATGGAAGTAGGTGCTTACCTCTCGGAGTTGAGTCCGCCGGCACGCGGCGAGCTGCCCCGCATGCACGTTTTGTCTGTGTGGGTAGGGCCGAGCTAGCAGCTGTCGGGCCTCCTAGGTAGCCACCTCGAACTGGCGTCGCCCGGGGCCGCGTTTGATGGGGCGCGTGCCCGCGCATCCCCCCGCATTCGTCATCCGCGAAGATGACCGGATCGAGCCTCTCAGACCAGCCGCGTAGTGCGCTCGAGCGCTAGGAGGGAAGCGAGACCAGCCTCGACACAAGGACAAGACCCGCGAGGGCAATCAGCAGCACTCCCGCAAGGCGCTCAGCCCCCGCTCGGAATCGCTCTCCGACCTTCCCACCGAGTGCGAAGCCGACTTGTGAGACGACGAAGGCCTGGGCCGCGATCGCGATTAACGCCGGCACGATCGGCACGTCAAGCAAGCCGAATACGAAACCGATCGCCAGCTCGTCGACGCTGACGGTGAGCCCAAGCATCAGCATCGCGATGCCTGTTGCAGTGGCGAGCCTTTTGATCCGGCCCTCCTCCTTCTCCTCATCGGCGAGCAGCACGTAGGCACCGAGCCCGCCGAGCGCCATTACCGCGACGTAGTCAGCCATGTCGCCGATGAGCTGACCGAGCGCGGCGCCGAGGAACAGGCCGACCAGCGGCATGCCGCCCTCGAAGCACGCCATCACGAGGCTGAAGGTCAGCCGGCGGCGGTCGCTCAGGCCCGCGATCCCAAGCGCCGCAGACATGGCGAACGTGTCGAGGCAGAGAGGCAGCATCAGGGCGACCAAACGGAGCATTAGTCGATTGTGATAACTGCTGGCGGTGGATGCGTGCCGAGGAACAGAGGGAACTGAGTGGAACACGGGGCGGTTCTCCCACGGGCCGGTCGGCCACCTAGACTTTGCTCATGGGCGCCCTCCAGCCACTGCACCTGGTCGTCATCCTGGTCATCGTGCTGGTGATCTTCGGCGCGGGTCGGCTCACCGAGCTCGGTGGCGCGCTCGGCAAAGGGGTCAAGGACTTCCGGGCGAGCGTCGAGGACAAGGACAAAGCCACCCCGGCCGGTTCGGGCGCTGGGTTCTGTCCGGGCTGTGGGGCGCGCGTGCCGGAGGCGGGTTCCCAGTTCTGTCCGCAGTGTGGAGCTGGGCTGCCGGCCTAGACCGCAGGCGTCAGCGGCGCGGCTGGCGGACGAGCCGGAGGATCAGCCCAAGCCACCAGAGCGGGAAGGCGACCACGATCATAACCGCTGTGACAACGACGGCGATCATGCGGTCGTGTCGGTCGCGACGGTCGAGACCGTCAGCCCGCAGCCGGGACAGAACTTGGCCTCACTCGGGATCGCCGCTCGACAGTTGACGCAGCTCCGGGTTGGAGCGCTCGGCGGAGTGGGTATCTTTCCGTCCGCGGCGTCGCGGAAGTCGCGGACCGCGCGGCCAAGCGTGCCGCCCAGCTCGCCGACCTTGCTCGGACCGAAGATGAACAGGGCGATGATCAAGATAATGACCAGGTGACCCGGTTCAAGCGCGCCCATCGGGCTCAGTGTACGAAGCGGGTTTCCGCCACGGCACGGTGAAGGACGCGATCCACTTGCGCGTCTGGCCGTCCAAACGGGCCAAAACTGGGAGGGTCGCAGCCTGGATCGGGGTTGAACCAGAGGAGCCGCATCAGTGGACATCGCGTCACGCTCGCCGGTCGCGAGGAATATGCGTGGAGCGCGTGGTCCTCGAAGGAAGCGGCGATCGGGTGAGTCATGGAAGTAGGTGCTTACCTGAGAAGTAGACCGCGACTAAACGGCTCGGCGGCCGCGGCGTCCGCCAGAGGTCGGGGCCCCGGAGGTTCTCAGATCTCGGTTAGAGCCCCACTTTGGCGAGTGCGTCGACCCACCAGCGCGCGCCGACTGGATCGGCGAAGGCACGCGTCGGCGCGGCGAGAGAGGCCCATTCGGGACCGAGGGCAAGCCTGTGGGCGGCGGCCGCGCGTGCGCACGACACCACGAATCCGTGCCAGAACGCGGCGAGGCCGACGTGCGCGTACATCTCGCGCGCCGCGGCGAGTTCCTGCGCGCAGATGCCTGCTTCGCCGGCGAAGATCGCGCGCGCGGCCGCCGCGAGCGCATGGTTCGCGGGGCCGAGCGCCCATTCACCGATCTCCACTTCGGCTTCTTCGACCCATGAAGGCGCGTCGACGTAGAGCGCCGCACTCAGGATCAAGGTCAGCGCCGGCCCGCCGAGCAGGCTACGCGGCGTGGGGCGCTCGCGGACTCCGCGTGGGTACTGCGCAGCGCGGTCCGCAAGCTCACCGAGGTAACCCCGCGCCTCGTCGAGTCGCCCGGCGCGAGCGAATCCCGCCGCCAGATCGGCGAGCCCGCCGCCTACCGCGGCGGCGTCATCGAGCGGCAGCCGCGCCAGTTCGGCGTACACCGGGAGGGCCGCCTCCGGGCCCTCGCGCGCCGTGACGATGCGACCCCGTAGCGACAGCGACCACCGGTGGACCTGCGTTGCATCGTGCACTTCGTTCGCGGTCGCGAGGGCGGCTTCCCACTCACCTTCGCCGAACTGAACGAACGCCTTCTGCGAGAGCAGATACGCAAGCGTCGCCTGCTCGATTCCGCGACGCCGGGCGTAGGCCAGCCCTTCGTCAAGGAATACGTGTCTCTCAGCACCGCTCGCGCCACTCCCGATCATCCCAATCAAGATGTTGTTGTAGGCGCGCAGCGCGGTCTCGCTGATCTCGTTCCGGAGCGCGACGTCCAGCCCCCGTCGAAGGAACGGCATGCCTTCTGTGCCGCGCAGCGCGCTGCCCTTGGTGATGAGCGCGTTCGCAAGTGTCCAGTGGTCCGCGAAGCGCTCGCCGAGCGCGATCGCTCGGTCCGCCAGTGGCAGCGCTTCCGCCATTTCCACGCGCGCCATGAGGAGGCCGGCGAGCTGTGCGACGGCGCGCCCGAGCTCCGGGCACTCTTCGCCTGCGAGGACGTCGATGGCTTCCTGCGTGAGACGCTCCGCCTCCACTTGGCGGCTCTCGTAGAAATACCCGCGGCCGGCGAGGCGGAGCATCCGGGACTCGCCGCGGCGGTCGCCGCTTCCTCGGTAGAGCGCGATCGCCTCCTGCGCAGCCTCGATCGAGCGCGCGACATCGAAGAGGTGGTATGCCTCGGCCTGGTGTTCGATGACGTCCGCAAGCCGATCGTCCGGCATGCCGACGTCGATCGCGCGTTCGTAGTGGGCGGCCGCCTCGCGCGGTGCCCCCGCGCGGGCCGCGCCAGCCGCTGCATCGAGGAGGTAGGGGACGGCGCGCTCTGACTCACCCGCGGCGAGCAGGTGGTACGCGAGCAGGCCGGGCTCGGTCGTCTGCGATTTGGCGAGCGCATCGGCTACCCGCCGATGGAGACGCTTGCGCTCGCGTATCAGCAAGTCGTCGTAGATGACTTCCCTGGTGAGCGCGTGGCGGAACGCATACCGCTCTTCCTCACGACTGAGCTCGATGACGAGCTGCTGCTCGATGAACTCCCGCAGGTACGACTCGAGCGCTCCTTCCTCCATATCGCACGCGGCGCGCACGGTATCGAACGTGAACTGCTGCCCGACGACCGCCGCCGCGGCGAGCGTCGTCCTCGCCTCGGGTGAGAGTCGCTCCACGCGCGTGCGCACCGACTCACGGATCGAGCCGGGGATGTTGAGGTCCCTGATCGGCTTGCGCTCCCAGCTCCCGCCAGCTGAGCGGTACACGTCGCCGGACTCAACCAGTGACTTGAGCAGCTCTTCGGTGAAGAAGGGATTGCCCTCCGAGCGGGTGTAGATCGCGTCACGGAACTCGTCGCTCACCCGTACCGTGGGATCGCTCGCTGCCAGCGTGGCTCGGATGAGCTCCGTGACCTCAACCGGGGTGAGGCGCTTCAGCGCGATCTCACCGGCCAGGCGTTCGCGCTGGAGTGCGGCGAGTGTTCGCAGGAAGGGATGGCGACGGTGCATCTCGTCGGTGCGGTAGGTCGCAAGGATCAGGACGCGAGAATCGCGCAGCTCCCGGGAGAGGTACTGGAGCAGGGCGAGACTCGCCTCGTCCGCCCAATGCAGGTCCTCAATGACCAAGAGCACCGGAGCCTCGCGCGCGAACGTCGCGAAGAGTCCGTGAAATGCGAGTGCCAGGCGATGCGGGCTTGAGGACACGGCTTCGCCGGCGCTCCGCGGTCGTCCAAGCTCGGGGAAGAGCTCCGCGAGATCCGGCGCGGCCTGCGCGAGAACGCGGCCGAGTCGATCGCGCTCTAAACCGCGGAATCCGGAGCGGACGGCGCTGAGGAACGGTGCGTACGGCAGTCCGCTGTCTGACTCGAGCGTCGCGCCATAGAGCAATCGGAACCCGCTCTCGCCGGTGACCGCGGTCGCGTCGCGCACAAATGCGCTCTTGCCCACGCCGGCCTCGCCGGACAACAGAAGGGTCTGACCGCGCCCACCCGCCACGACCGTCACGAGCTCGCGCAGCCGGGCGCGCTCGCCATCACGGCCGATGACGACCGGGCAGACGAGCTGACCCGGGGCGATGCGGCTCGCCGGCGCACTCGCGGTGGGCAGGGCGACCGGCTCGTCGATCTCGCGACCGCTGGTTGGCTCGCGCCAGTCGACGCTCCACGCGCGCACGCCCTCGGTCACGCCCTTCAGCTGCAGCGGCCCGCGCTCGCTCATGGCATGCGCGGTGCTCGTCCGCACCAGGCCGCGGAGCGTGTCGCTCACGAGGATCTCGCTCGGCCCGGCGGCTGCGGCTAGGCGGCTTGCGACGTTCACTGCGCCGCCGACGAATTGCTGGTCGAAGGACACGGTCTCGCCGGCGTGCAGGCCCATTCCGATCGTCAGCCGCGCCGATGGTTCCTTGTGGTTGCGGGTCTCGGCACGTCGGAGGATATCCACCGCGCAGTCGAGCGCGGCTGAGGCCGAGTCGAAGACGACGTAAAACGAGTCGCCTTCGGTCTTCACCTCCGCGCCGGCGTGCCGAGCGACCTCACGGCGGACGAGGGTGCGGTAATCCCGGAGCAGTCGCGCGGCTGATGCGTCGCCATGTTGCTCGACGTAGTCCGTATAGCCACGCAGGTCGGAGAACAGAAAGAACCGGGTGACGCCGGGCGCTCGTTTTCGGGACGCCGTCTTTGGCTCAGTCGAGCGGGGCATCCGAGCAGTCTACGAGCGCGCAGATCGCAACCGTGCTACGGGGCGCCGGAAACCCTTGGGCCGGGCGCAAGGCTAGTTCACGACCGACATGACATCGTGCAGCGCGAACGCCGTCTGGGAGCCGACAGCACATCGGTCAGTCCCCCGGAGGACGTCTTCCCCCCTTCATCGCCGGGGCGGCCGAGTCTACCTGCGCCGGGGAGAGGAGCAGACGCTGTCGGAGTCAGGCGGAGGTCTGAGCGACGCTCCATTCCTCCACTCTGCCTAGCCACTCACCGATGAGCGCAAGCTGAAGCTGCGGTTTCTCTCCGACGAGTAGGTGGCCGGCTCGGTCGAGAACAACGAATGTCGCCCGCGGACAGTTCTCGAGGATGGCCCACCGCGTGGCTTGGTTGGCGGCAAAGGCAAATCGATGGACACAGCTACCTTCGGCGAGCCGTACTGCGAGATTGCGCCTGATTCCGAAACTGTGGGCTCTACTGGGCTCGAACCAGTGACCTTTGCCATGTCAAGGCAACGCTCTAACCAACTGAGCTAAGAGCCCGGAACGCAGCGAATTCTATCGCGGCCAGGAGTTACCGCGCCAAGAGCCGTAGGCCGTCGATCGGTGCGTCCTTCGCGAAGCAGAGCACGCGGTATCCGCCGAGGCCATTCGGATCGATGAGCACGTCGATCGCGGACCGCCGACTCGCGGCGCGCAGCCGATCGAGTGGGGTTTCCGGGCGCGCGTAGGCGTCGCGCACGCCCAGGGCGACGAGCGCATCCCGCTGGCTGGAGATGCCGGCGAACGTGAGCCCGGCCCCCTCCGCCGCCCGCCGGATCGCCGTGAAGTTCACGCTCGCGGTGAGATCGCGAGTACCAGGCTCGGAGAGTGCGTCAGTCACGAGACGGTGGCGCGAGAAGCCGCGTACGGTCCCGGCGCCCCCGCGGGTCAGGAGCTCGGCCTCGTCGCCGCCGTAATCGACAACGACGATGTAGCCCTGCCCGAGCGCGGCGCCGAGCTGAGCGACCCAGCCCTCTGCGCCCAGGCTGACCTCCCAGCGTCCTCCCAGTGGCAGGGTGTCGGGCACCCGGTAGCCAAGATCCGCCTGGCTCACGGCGCGGAGCGTCTCAACGAGCGCGCCGTCCTTCGCTTCGACATGGACCTCGCGTACGCCCTCCTCGGTGCGCACGAGCACGTGGACCGGGAACGCGTCGAGCACCTCATTCGCGAACACCACGCCGCGGATCGGCGCGAGGGCCCGCGCGACCGACGCCCACCGGAGCTCGCGGCCCTCGAGGGCGAGCGCCTGCTGGCCGCGGAGGCGCGGGGACACCTCAACGATCGCGGGGCGCGCGGTCCGGCCGGCCTCGGCACGCTCCTTCATGAGCGCATCGAGGAGATCTCTCATGAGGATCCCCCGCCCGGCGCCGGCTTCGACGAGATCCCACGACGCCGGCTGGCCGATCGACTTCCAGCAATCGATCGCCACCTGCGCGAGGGCGCGGCCAAACGCGGGGCCGAGCTCGGGCGACGTCAGGAAGTCCGCGCCGTCAAAGCCGATCGTCGCACGCGTCGTGTAGTAACCGTCGTCGGGGTCGTAGAGCGCCGCGTCCATGTAGTCGGCGAAGGTCATCGGGCCGCGCGTGCGAATGCGCGACAGGAGACGCTCCTCGAGGGTCAGGCGTTCCAACGCGGCGGACCGGGCGGACGGATCTCCGGTGGCCGGATCGCGCTGCGCTGCGATTCATCCGCAAGCGGGATGTGCTCGGACGGCTTCCAGTTGCGCGCCGCCGCCAGCTCCTCCTTCGCCAGGACGGTGACGCCGAACCGCTGGTAGGTCGAGAGCTCGAAGTTCGGCGTCTCGCCAAGCGCGCCGTGCGGGCACACCTCGACGCAGTCGCCGCAGTAGATACACCGCACGATGTCGAGCTCGTAGGTCTGAAGATCGCGCTCGCGCATCATGAGCGCGCCGGTTGGACACGTCTCGGCGCAGGCGCCGCAGGAGACGCAGTCGGTGTAGCTGAGCGACACGTTCCAAGGCGTGGTGACGATCGAGTCGTATCCGCCGCCCATGAGGCCATAGCAGTTGGCGCCGATGACGTCGCGGCAGATCCGCACGCACTGCGTGCAGTTGATGCACTTGTTCAGGTCGCGAAGGATGAAGTCGTGGCTGAAGTCGTACTCGTAATCGTGATAGTCGACCGGCTCGGCCCGGTGAAAGCGGTTCTCGGTCAGCCCGTGCTCGAGCGAGAGCCGCTGGAGATCGCACTGGCCAGCGTCCGGGCACACGCACTGGAGGCAGCGCGCCGCCTCCTTCTCGGCGGCGGCCTTGTCGTAGCCGTTCTCGATGAGCTGGAAGCTCTTCACCCGGTCCGCGAACGGCAGGAACGGCATCCGCACCTGCGGCTCCTCGGGCTTGTACGGCACGATGTCGATGAGCTCGGGGACCTCCTCCTCGGCGCGGATCTCCTCGGCCACGCGGTTCATGTCGTCGCCCGCGAGGTACCGGTCGATCGCCTTCGCCGCGAGCTTGCCCTGCGCGACCGCTTGGATCACCGTCACGGTTCCCATCTGGCAGTCGCCGCCCGAGAACACGCCCGGGCGATCCGTCATCAGCGCGCCGTTCGCGACGATCGTCTCGCGCCGCGTCTTGCGCAACCCGGGACTGCCCTCGTACCAGTCGAGGACCGGGACCTGGCCGATGGCCGGGATGACGACGTCGCAGTCGATGACGAACTCCGAGCCCTCGATCGGCACCGGCCGGCGGCGGCCGCTCGCGTCCGGCTCGCCGAGGGCCATCCGCTGGAACTCGACTCCCGCGGCGCGGCCGTTCTTCTCGACGATCCGCATCGGGGCCGCGAAGAACTCGAGCTTGATGCCCTCGTGCTCCGCATCGTCGACCTCGGTGTAGTGAGCACCCATCTCCTTGCGCGACCGGCGGTACACGACCGTCACGTCGGCACCGAGGCGGCGTGACGTGCGAGCGCAGTCGAACGTCGTGAACCCGCCGCCCATGACGACGACGCGGCTCCCCTGCCCGACGGCCACGGGGTCGCCCGAGGCGTTCTGGCTCAGGTAGCTGATCGCCTCGATGACGCCCGGCAGGTCCTCCCCAGGGATGCGGAGCTCGTTGCTCGACCACGCGCCAATGCCGAGGAAGACCGCGTCGTAGCCCTTCGCGAAGAGATCGTCGATCGTGAAGTCGCGCCCGAGCTTCATCCCGCCCTTGAACTCGGTGTCCCGAAGCTGCCAGACCGAGTTCAGCTCCTTGTCGAGCTTCACCTTCGGCAGGCGGTACTCAGGGATGCCGTAGCGGAGCATGCCGCCCTGCTTCTCCATCATGTCGAACACCGTGACCGCGTGGCCCTTCAGCGCGCTGTAGTACGCGGCGGTCAGGCCGGCCGGGCCGGCACCGATAACCGCGACGCGCTTCCCGGTGGCCGCCTCCTGCGGGAACGGCGTCGGCGCCTGCTCCATCTCGAGCGACAGCTCACCGCCGTAGCCGTGGCACTGGCGGATGGCGATCTCCTCTTCAACGAGGCCGCGGCGGCAGACCTCCTGGCAGGGTGCCGGGCAGACGAGCCCGAGGGCGTACGGGAACGGCAGGACCTCCTTCACGAGCCGCGCCGCCTCGACGTGCTGACCCTTCGCCATGAGCTCGAGATACCCGGGGATATCGATGTGCGTCGGGCAGCCGACCTGGCACGGCGGCATGCAGTAGGCGTTGTGGTCCGAGAGGATGTACTCGAGGTTCTGCTTGCGCATCGCGAAGAGCCCGTCTGATGCCGATGTGATCTTCATCCCGGCCTCGGCGGGCAGGTGGCAGCTCGGCATCGGGCGCTGGTAGCCTTCGATCTCGACGAGGCACATCCGGCAGGCGGCCGCCGGCGCGAGCTTCTCGTCGTCGCAGAGCGTCGGTACGTTGAAGCCGGCGCGCTGCGCGGCCCGCAGGATCGCTTCCCCGACGACGGCCGTGACAACGGTGCCGTCGATCGTGATCGAGCAGGTCGGCTGGCCCGCCGGGATCTCGCCCTGATGCGAAACGGTCGGCAGCTGCGACTCGGCAGGCTGGGTGTAGCGCTCGAGCAGGCTCATCTGCTCGGTCTCATGGCTGGGCCATCGTCTCATAGCGCCGCGACCGGGCGGGCGAACAGCTACCGGTCGGGCAGGTCCGGTCGGCGATGTGTCGACGGTAGTCATCGGGGAACTCGCTCACCGTGGTGCGGATGATCGACGCGCTCGTGATGCCGAAGCCACAGAGCGAGAACTGGTCCAAATGGTCGGCAAGCTCAGCGAGCCACGGCAGGTCGTCGTCCCGGCCGAGATCCGAGTAGACGCCTTCGAGGATCCCCTGGACGCGCTTGGTGCCGACGCGGCACGGGACGCAGATGCCGCAGTTCTCTTTCGCGAGATAGCCAAAGAGCTTCGCGGCCTCGTGGACGATGCAGACGTCGTTCGCGATGACGCGGATCTGGGCCGATCCGAGGTGCGTGCCGGCGGCCTTGAGCGGCTCGTAATCGAGCGCGACCCCGGTTCGCGTGGCATTCAGGATGCCGCCCGTCGGTCCGCCGACATGCAGCCCCTTGAGCGTGCCCATCGCGCCGCCGGCGCGGGCCAGGATGTCGCCGAGGGTGGTGCCCAGGGCGACCTCATAGATGCCCGGCGAGGCGACCGCGCCGGTCACCGACACGAGCTTCGTTCCCGGAGATGCCGCTGTCCCGACCATGCGGAAGGCCTCCGCGCCGTCGCGCACGATGAGCGGCAGCGCGGCAAGCGTCTCGGCGCTCGCGACGAGGGTGGGTCGCGCGAGGAGTCCCTGCGTCGCTGGGTACGGCGGTCGCTGCCGGGCCATCGCGCGGCGGGACTCGAGCACCGCAAGCAGCGCGGACTCCTCGCCGCCCATGAAGCCCCCTGGCCCGAGCGCGATCTCGACCTGCAGATCGCCGAGGCCGGCACGCCGCTCCTCGAGGGCCTTCTCCGCCGCGGCGCGCGCGGTCGTCGCCTCGGGGTGGACGTACAGGTACGCCTTCGTCGCGCCGACCGCGGCGGCCGCGATCGCGAGGCCCTCGATGACAAGCTCCGGGCGTCTCAGCAAGATCGTGCGCGAGAGCGGGCTGCCGGGATCGGCGTCGTACGCGTTGGCCACGAGATACGCGCTGCCCCCCGCCGCTGCGGTGCGTGTCGCGGCGAGCTTCCTCGCGAGCGGGAATCCGGCGCCGCCGCGGCCGCGGAGCCCCGATGCCTCGACGAGCGCGATGAGCTCATGCGGGTCCATCGCCCGGGCGCGATCGCGCTCGTGCGCCGCGTTGATCTCGAGGTCCAGGACGCGGTACGTGGTGCTAGTCGGCAAAGGCCGGCTCCAGCGGGTGCGTGACCTCGTGCTCGTGGAGCCTGTCGTGCGCCGGCGCAGGGCTCTGCTCCGGCCACGCACCGGCGACACCGACGTTGCCCGTGTAGCGACGACCGCCGCGGGGCATCGCTGTTCCCTTGCCTGCGGGCGCGCCGCGGAAATTGGAAAGCAGCGAGGCCGTCGTGTAGAGGTGCGCCATCTGGACGTCGAACGCGGCGGCGATCCGCTGCGCTGCGGTCCATGGGAAGTAGCCATAGGCCGCGAGCGTCCGATAGAGGACGCGGGTCAGCCGGTCGGCGCTCTCGGGTGTCTCACGAAGGATCGTCTCGAGGGGTACCAGGTCGATCGACCGCTCTTCCTCGGCCGGCACGGTGAGGACGGCGTTGGACAGCGGCCGGCGGTCGCCGTACGGCGCGGTCTGGACCATCCGGATCCGGTAGTAGGACATGCGCGGCGCGATCGGCGGCCGCTTCCGGAAGCCGTTGCGGAAGGTGTACGAGATCGAGATCGCGCGCGGCGGGCAGGCCTTCTCGCACATGAGGCACGACTCGCACTTGAAGATGCTGGTCTCGGGCTCGAGCAGCAGCGCGATGAGGCCTCGGCTGCGCTCGGGGAGCTCGCGCTTCTCGTATGGGTACTTGCGGGTCACGCTCTTGCGCATGAACACGTGGCTCAACGTCCGTTTCATGCCAGTGAGGATCCCGAGCATTACCGGTAGAGCCCGATCATCGGTCAACATCCCCGAGCACGATGTCGATCGAACCGAGGATCGCGACGGCGTCCGCGACGAGACGGCCTCGCAGGAGCCACGGGAGGATCTGCAGGTTGTTGAACGACGGGCCGCGCATCTTCGCGCGGAACGGATTGGGGGCCGAGCCGCCCGAGCTGATCATGTAGATGCCGACCTCGCCCTTCGCGCCCTCGACGGTGTAGTACGCCTCGCCCTTCGGGCACTTCCAGACGTGGCCCAGCCGCGCCCGCACCGCGCCGCCGGGCAGGTTCGCGATGCACTCGCGGACGATCTCGACCGACCGGCGCAGCTCGCCGAGACGGACCTTGTACCGGGCGTAGGCGTCGCCCTCGACGGCGGTGACGGACCGGAAGCTCTTGAGCTCCGGGTAGATGGAGTACGGGCGATCCTTGCGCAGATCCCAGTCGACCCCCGAGGCGCGGAGCATCGGGCCGGTGAGGCTGTAGGCCTTCGCGACGTCGCCCGGGATGGTCCCCACGCCGATCGTCCGCTCAAGGAAGATCTCGTTCGTTTCGAGGAGCTCGACGTAGTCGCGCTCGATGTGCCCGGCGAAGCGGTCGAGGAACCGCTCGAGCTTCGCGAGCATCCCGGGCGGGAAGTCGTAGAGCACGCCGCCGGGACGGAAGTAGTTGAAATTCATCCGCGAGCCGCAGAGCTCCTCGAACATGTCGAGGATCTCTTCGCGGTCACGGAAGCAATAGAGCAGCGGGGTGGTCGCGCCGACGTCGAGGCCGTAGGTCCCGAGCCACACCAGGTGCGAAGCACAGCGCGACAGCTCGTCGACGAGCACGCGGATGTACTCGGCGCGGCGCGGGACGTCAATGTTCGCGATCGCCTCCATCGCGCCGACGTAGCAGTGCTCGTTGAGCATGTTGGAGACGTAGTCGGCCTGATCGGCGTAGCGGATGCCCCCTTGGAACGTCCGCCACTCGAAGATCTTCTCGAGGCCGCGGTGCAGGTAGCCCATGACCGGGATGCACTCGATGACCTTCTCGCCCTGGAGCTTGAGCACGAGCCGGAGCACGCCATGGGTGGAGGGGTGCTGCGGGCCCATGTTGAGGATGAGCTCCTCGGTCTCGAGCCCTTCGTCGGTCAAGATGGGCTCGGCCAGGGCCGGCGAAGCCGGGTCTGGCCGCACGGAGGTACTCAGCTCGCCTTCCTAACCGCCCTTCGCGATCTTCTCGCGGAGCCGGAGCACGCCTTCGGTCAGCGCCTCGGGACGCGGCGGGCATCCTGGGACATAGACGTCCACCGGCACCACCGTGTCGACGCCCTGTAGCGTCGCGTAGCTGTCCCAGAACTCGCCGCCCGAGCTCGCGCAGTTGCCCATCGCGATCACCCACTTGGGCTCGGGCATCTGCTCGTAGAGGCGACGCAGGCGGGGGGCCATCTTGTGCGTCACGGTGCCCGCCACGATCATCACGTCAGCCTGTCGGGGGCTGGAGCGGAAGACCTCGGCCCCGAAGCGGGCGAGATCGTGGTGCGAGGCCGCGCTCGCCATCATCTCGATGGCGCAGCAGGCCAGGCCGTAGCCGAGTGGCCAGGGGCTCCGCGACCGGGCCCAGGCGAAGAGATTGTTGACGGTCGTGAAGACGATGTTGTCGTCGTCCGCTAGGACCCCGGAGATCATCTTCGGCTCGGTGCCGCCCATGCCGGTCTGGGTCGTCAGCGGCCGCCGCTGGACGACGCCTTCCTCGAAATCGATGGGCTGGACCTGCTCGTTGGGGGCCTTCTGATCGAGCGCCATTCCGACCTTGAGTCTACCCGCGAATTTCGTGGGCGTCCTGCAACAGCGCGATGAGCGCATCGTGCAGACCGGGTCCGGATGCGACGATCTCCTGATGGGCGGTCCAGCTGATGCGGCCGCCGGCCTCGCCGACCAGCAGCGCGCCGGCGGACCAGTCCCACGGCGAGCGCATGACCTCGCAGTACGCGTCCAGACGCCCGGCCGCCACCCACGCGAGGTCGAGCGCGGCCGACCCGGACCTCCGGAAGTCGCGGATGCGCCCCGCCATCCGGGCCGCGACCGCCGCCTGCTTGTCGCGTTCCCGCGCGTCATAGCTGAAGCCGGTCGCGACGAGGGCGGTCGCGAGATCCCCGGCTCGCCGGACCCCGAGCCTGCGCGCGCCGAGGAACGCGCCGCCGTTCCGCTCTGCCGCGAAGAGCTCATCCCGCATCGGGTCGTAGACGGCTCCGGCGATCGGGCCAGTGGCGTCCTCACAGCAGATGCTCACGGCCCAATGCGGAGCGCCGTACAGGTAGTTCGCCGTGCCGTCGAGCGGGTCGACGAACCAGGTCAAACCGCTCGTTCCCGCGCCGCCGCCGCCACCCTCCTCGGCCACGATGCCATCGCGTGGCTGCGCCGCGCGGATCCGGCTGACGATGAACGCCTCGGCCGCGCGGTCGGCATCCGAGACCTGGTCGGTCCGGCTGGACTTCGCCGACACGCCGCGCGGCGCATCGGCGGCTCGCTCGCGCAGCAGGGCTCCGGCTTCGCGCGCGATCTCGATAGCGAGAACCAGCAGCTCGGGATTCGCTATCGCATCACGATCCGGCCTTCGACCTTGGGGTCGAGGGGCGAGTGCGCGGTCATGTACGCCGACACCGTGTCGACCTCGATGTCGCCGTAAATCACGTTCGTGCCTTCCTTAAATTCGGTGTGCCCGTCGCCCCCGCCGTAGAGGTAGTCGATCGTCGCGACGTGGTAGGCGCGAGCATCGTCAATCGGCTGGCCGCCGACCGTCGCGCTCACGAGGCGACGGCCGGCCGGATTCGTGAACTTGTAGGTGAACGTCGCTCCACCGACGTGCAGCCGCCCCGCCGAGCCTGACGCGGCCTCGAACACCGACCGCAGCTGCGCACCCGTGAGATCCACGTTCATGACCACGTTCGTGAACGGCAGGACCTGGTACAGCTGGCCGTAGGTGATGTCTCCCGCCGGGAGCCGCGCGCGCACGCCGGCCATGTTGTAAAAGGCGACGTCGCTCTTCCAGTTCTGCTGTCGCCCGTACTCGAGAAGTCCATCCGCGATCATGTTGCCGAGTCCGCATTCCTCTCGCGGGTTGTCCAATGGGCCGGCGAGCCGACCGACGATGCGCTCCGTGTACTTCTTCCCCGCCGCGATGCGCTCGTCGACGATCGTTTGGATCTGCTGGACGAGGGCGCTCTTCGCGCTGCTGGACGACGCGACCGGCTGCAACTCGTTCGAGCGCGTCGGTGACCCGCTGATCTTCTTCGTCGCCGGATCGACGACCAGCTCGAGGTCACCCAGGTTCGCGTTGTAGGCGCCGGTCTGCACGATGATCGTCTTGCCCACGGTCGTAGCGGCACGGAGCGCCGTATGCGAGTGGCCGCCGACGATGACGTCGAGGTCCGGCACGGCGGCGGCGAGCGCGCGATCGCCTTGCGGCACGAGCGGTTCGATGCCGACGTGGGTGACGGCGACGAGCAGATCGGCCTTCTGCTTCATCTCAGGAAGGTAGGCGCGGACCGTCTCCGCGAGCGGTAGGAAGTGCAGCCCCGAGATGCTCGTGTCCTTGATGATCGATGCGGCGCCCGGCAGGATGAGGCCGATCATCGCGACCTTCACGATGCCGAGGTCCTTCACCACATACGGCTTCAAGTAGGCCGGCACGGCACCGGTCCGATCCACGCAGTTCGCGCACAGCAACGGGAAGGCGGCCTCTTGGCTGCGCTGCCGGAGGACGTCCTGGCCCCAGTCGAAGTCGTGGTTCCCGACGGCCTGGGCGTCGTACTTGAGGAGCGACATGACCTGCGTGACCGCCTGGCCCTTGTTCTCATTCGAGATGTAGGTTCCCTGCCACGCGTCTCCCGCGTCCACCAGCAGCGTGCGCTCGGGCGCGCGGGCGCGGAGCTTCTCGATCTGCTGGGCCAAGGCGACGAGCCCGCCTTGCGAGAACGATCCGGAGGTACCGCCCCGGACGGTTTCGGTCGCGTCGAGATGACCGTGGATATCGTTGGTGTGCAGGATCTGGATGTGATCCGCCGCGAGCGCGCCCGGGGCGCCGGCTGGCGCGATGGCGCCGGTCGCGACCGGAGGCGGTGCGCTGGTGACGACGCAGCCTGTGGCCGCCAGGGAAAGCGCGAGCAGCGGGGCGAGTGCTCTAGCCCACGACCTCATGCGCGCGGTACTGCAGCTCATAGAGCCGATGGTAGACGCCGCGCTCCGCCAGGAGCTCGCGGTGCGAGCCCATTTCGACGAGCCGTCCCTTGTGGAGGACGATGATCCGGTCGACGTTCTGGATCGTCGAGAGACGGTGGGCGATGATGATCGACGTCCGCCCCACCATTAGCTTGCGCAACGCATCCTGGATGAGGTGCTCCGTCTCCGTATCGACGGACGAGGTCGCTTCATCAAGCACGAGCATGATCTCGGGATTGAATGCGATCGCGCGAGCGAACGCGAGTAGCTGCTTTTGACCGACCGACATCGTGGAGCCCCGCTCCGTGACCAGCGTGTCGTAACCGTCCGGCAGCTTGTTGATGAACTTGTCGGCGTTCACGAACCGCGCCGAGGCCCGGACCTGCTCGTCGCTGATCGCCGGATCGCTCAGGCGAATATTCGAGGCGACCGTCCCGGCGAAGATGAACGGATCCTGGAGCACGACGCCCACATGGCGCCGCACGTCGTGCTGGGCCATGTCCCGCAGGTCGACGCCGTCGAGGAGGATGCGGCCCTTCTGGACGTCGTAGAACCGCGAGATGAGGCTGATGATCGAGGTCTTCCCCGCCCCGGTCGCGCCGACGATCGCGACGCTCTCACCGGCCGCGATCGTGAAGTCCACGTCGCGCAGGACCCAGTCGCCCTCGTTGTACGCGAACGAGACGTTCTCGAGCGTGATCTTGCCGCGGACGTGCGCCAGCCGCACCGGGTGGGCCGGGTCGAGGATCGTGGATCCGGTGTCGAGGAGCCGGAACACGCGCTCGGACGAGGCCATCGCGGCCTGCATGATGTTGTACTTCTCGGACAAGTCGAGGATCGGACGGAAGAACTGCTCGACGAGCTGCCAGAACGCGAGCAGCGTCCCGATGGTCATCTGGCCGCCGAGGATCCAGTAGGCCCCCGCGATGAAGAGCGCGGCGGATGTGCCGGCGCGGGTGAAGTTCACGGTCGGCTGGAACACGCTTTGGGCCTTCACCGCCCCCTGGTTCGCCCGGAGCAGGTCGACGTTCAAGGCGTCGAACGACCGCAGGGCCTTCTCCTCGCGGGTGAACAGCTGGACGATCGAGACGCCGCTCAGATCCTCATTCAAGAAGGCGTTGACGCGCGCGAGCCGGATCCGGATCGAGCGGAACGAGTCCCGCATCATCCCGCGGAAGTAGGCGGTCAGTCCGATGATCAGCGGGAGCGAGGCGAAGGTCACGAGCGCGAGGCGCCAGTCGAGGACGAGCATCGTCGCGGAGACGCCGACGAGCATGAAGACATCGCCGAAGATCGCTACGACGCCGCGCTGGACCATGTCGATGAGCGCGTCGATGTCGTTGGTGATCCGCGTCATCAATCGGCCGACCGGATTCCGGTCGAAGAACGCGAGCGAGAGGTGCTCGAGGTGCCGGAACAGCTCGAGCCGCAGGTCGTACATCGCGCGCTGGCCGATCCAGGTGGAGAGCAGCGATTGCCAGTAGCGCAGACCGGCCGCGGCGGTGAGCATGGCGAGATAGAGGAGGCCGAGCGCCGCGAGCCGGCCGCCCGCGACATCTGGGGCGACCTCGCCGCTCACGGCCGGCGTGATCGCGCTATCGATGATGAACTTGGCGATGATCGGCGGAGCGATCTGGGTCGCCGAAAGGAACAGCAGCAGCGCGAACGAAAGGATCGTGCGGCCGCGATACGGCCGCAGGTAGGCGATGAGCCGTCGGGTCAGGACGGAGTCGTAGGCCTTGCCGAGGACCTCATCCTCGTGGAAGAAGTCCGACGAGCCGCCATGTCCGTGCCCCATTAGAGCTCGCCCGTGCTCTCGTCGGTCGGCAGGTAGCCCGCGCGTCGCGTCGCGCGCTCGTCGGGCACGTCGTTCGTCCGGACACGCTTCTCGTGCTCCTGTTGCTCTTCGTCGACCTGGAGCTCCTCCTCGAGCAGCTGCCGGCGATACATCTGGGCATAGAGCCCGTTTCGCTCGAGCAACTCGCGGTGATCCCCTCGCTCCGCGATCCGTCCGTCGTCGAGCACGAGGATCACGTCGGCATCCTTGACCGTAGAAATGCGATGCGCGACGACGATGCTCGTGCGCTCGCGCATCACGCCGCGCAGGCGGCGGAGGATCTCGGCCTCGGTGTACGTGTCGACCGCCGACAGCGCGTCGTCCAGGATGAGCACGCGCGGGTCCTTCGCGACGGCCCGGGCGATCGCCGTCCGTTGCTTCTGTCCGCCTGACAGGGTCACGCCGCGCTCCCCGATCATCGTGTCGTAGCGGGCCGGGAAGTCCAGGACGTCCTTGTTGAGTTGCGACACGTCCCCCGCCCAGTCGAGCTGGCTGTCAGTCAGCTCGCCCTCGGTCCCGAAACCGATGTTGTGGCGGAGCGGCACGCTGAACAGGAAGGTCTCCTGCGGCACGTAGCCGACCGCGCGGCGGAGGTGCCGCAGCGGGTAGCGGCTCACCGGCACGCCGTCGATCAGCACTTCGCCCTGCTGGGGGTCAAACAGGCGCGGGATCAGGTTCACGAGCGTCGACTTGCCCGCACCGGTCGGCCCCACGATGGCAAGCGATCCACCGGCGGGAACGCGGAACGACACGTCGCGGAGCACGATCGTCCGCCCGTACGCGAATGACACCCCGCGGAACTCGACGTCGCCGCGGATCGGGGCGCGGACGGCGTCCACGGGATCGGCGATGGCCGGCTCGGCATCGAACAGCTCCTGGAGCCGGCCGAGCGAGGCCCACCCTTGCTGGAATAGATTCGTCACCTCGCCGAGCGCGATCATCGGCCACGAGAGCAGATACAGGTAGGCGACGAACTGGATGAGCTGGCCGATGGTCAGCTGATGCGCGATGGCGTCCTGGCCGCCGACGTAGAGGGTGACGAGGACGGCGAGACCGAGGATGAACGCCATCGCGGGCCAGATCAGGCCGTTCATCCGGGCGAGGTCGAGCGCGCGCTCCACGTACTCGCCGTTCACGTTGGCGAAGGACGTGATCTCGGCATCCTCCTGCGAGAACGCTTTCACGACCCGGATCCCGGAGAAGTTCTCCTGCGCTTTCGTCGACAGATCGCCGAACTTCGCCTGGAGCTGCTCGAACCGCGTACTCACGCGGCGGCCGATGATCCAGAAGCTGATCGAGGTGAGCGGCATCAGGAGCAGCGACAGCACCGTGAGCTTCACGCTGACGGTGAGCATCGAGGCGATGGTGAACACGAGCACGAGGGAGGTCGAGGTCAGCATCAGGATGCCGAATCCCGCCATCTGTCTGACGGCAGTCAGGTCGTTCGTCAGCCGGGCCATGAGGTCGCCGATGCGCTGGTGCTGGAAGTAGGCGAGATGCATCCGCTGGAGATGCGCAAGCAGGTCACCGCGGATCGCGTACTCGACCTGACGCGAGGTATCGATCACGTGATACCGGCCGAACCCGCGGATCACATTCTCGAATGCCGACAGGACGATCATCAGCAGCGCGAGCCGAAGGACGGCGTCGAAAGCAGCGCCCTGGTTGAGCTCGTCCACGATTGCGCCGATCAGGCGCGGGGGGATGACAGCCACGAAGCTCCCGCAACCCACGGCGAACATCCCGGACAGGAGCTTGAGCTTGTGGCGACCCAGGTAGTGGAGGAAGGTGGCGCGGGCGGACGTCACTCGACGACGATTCTACGCTCCGTGTTCCGCATCACCCGATGCATTCAGGCCGCGACGTCGACCCCCGCGCGCGCGTGTCGCGCGACCGCCGAGCCACGCGAGAACGCAGGCCACCGCCCCACCGACGAAAACCGGTGCGACGCCGTACAGGTCTGCGACGGGGCCGACGAGCAGCAACGGCAGGAAGCTAAAGACCGACACGAGCATGTTGAGCACGCCGAAGATTCGGCCGCGGATGTCGTCGTGTAGCTCCTCCTGGAGCAGCGTCATGGACGGCACGGTCACGAACGCGTAGGACAGCCCGAAGACGAAGAACGTGACACCGACGAGCGCGACGAACACCGGGAAGGCCGCGGTCGGCCCGGCGGCGTCACGGAACACGCCGCCGAACGGCCGCTCGAGCGCGAGCACCACGAGGGCGGTCGCGATGACGATGAGGCCGATGCCGATGGCGCGCGGCCGCGCCAACCGACCCCCGATGGCGTTCAATACGCTGAGTCCGGCGACCACACCCAGACCGGCCGGCGCGACCAAGATGACGACCTGCTTCTCCCCGAGGCCGAGCACTTCACGGACGAATCCGGGTGCAAGCGCGCCGGCGACCGCGATCAACATGTAGGTGAGCGCGATGTAGACGAGGGACCACACGACCGGCGGGTGGTCCCGGAGGTATTCGAACGCTTCACCGACGCCACGGCGGGTGTCGGCGACCGCGGCGCCCGCGACGGCGACGCCGATGTGTCCGGGACCCCGCGGGGCGCTCGGGACGGTCAGGCACAGGAGCGCGGCGCCGCCGAACATGGCGGCGATCACCGTGAACAGCGCGTCGTAGCCCGCGAGCGCGATAACGACCGGGGCCAGGATGATGAAGCCCACGAGAAACGCGCCGTTGAAGGTGAATGTGAAGAGCGAGTTCGCGACCAGCAGGTCGCGCTTACGGACGATGGCGGGGATCGTGGCGGCCTCCGCAGGAACGAAGAAGACGGTGATCGCTGCGACGAGGAAGTTCACGATGTAGGCGGCGGACACGCTCTCGCCGAGGAACAGGAGCGGGAGCACGGCAGCCGCCCGAAGCGCGTTCGTGACCACCAGGACCCGCTTGCGGTCCGTCCGGTCGACGACCACTCCGGCGAAGATCCCAAAGACCACCGCCGGCAGGATCGCGAGGAGGATGAGGATCGACGACGAGGTGTTCGACTTCGTGATCTCGCCGACCAGGACGATGAGCGCGAAGGTCGTGGCGTTCGCGGCCGCCTGGGAGAGGATCTGCGCCGCCCAGAGGGCCATGAACGCGCGGTTGCGCATGAGGCCGCGCTCCGTGTCGTCGCCCTGGCCTGCCACTCCCAATCCGGTCACTCGAGCGGCGCCAGTGGGCCGCGCTCGACGAATCGCTTGATATCGCGCTCGATCTCGCTGCGCGAGATCAGGACCCGCCGATCGCACTTCGCGCACCGCACGCCGATGTCGGCGCCGAGCCGCACGATCCGCCAGGTGTCGCCGCCGCAGGGATGCGGCTTGCGAAGCACGACGACATCGTCGAGGTAGAGCGGCACCGGCGGCCTCGTCATGTGGAGGCGCAGTCTAGGGGGCGAGATCGTCAGCGCGGCGTCTGCAGCGCCGGAAGATCGAGCGCCGTCTCGCGCGTGACGGTGAACCGCGTGCGCGGATAGATGAGATCGAGCTGGCCGACGATCCCGCCGGTGCGGGTGATGGCCACGTAGACGACCTCGGTCGAACCGATCGCCTTCACCAGCCACGGCCCGGTCAGCTGCCGACCATCTAACAGGATGGTCCGGTCCGGACCGCGACCGACCCACGAGCGGGGCCCGAACCTCACATCGTTGACCGCGATCGCTTCTGCGCCGGCATTACGGAGCTCGTTCACCAGATCGCCCATCGCCCGATCGTCGAATGCCCCGTCGACCCGGATCGAGATCCCCGGCCCCTTCGCTGCGCTTTGCGCCGTGAAGACCTTCAGCTGCTCGATCTGACGGTGCCCCTCCGCGAGCGAGCCTCGTCCGCTCGAGATCGAGTCGCGCGCCGATTCGACCCGCAGGCGAAGGTCGAAAATTTCGTCCCGGAGCGAGTTGTTCCGGTCGGACAGGTTCGCGATCAACGTCGTCAGCGACGCCGGCGTCTCGAGCTGCAGGCTCCGGGAGTACACATCCTGCGAACGGAACTGGGTGACGACGAGGACACCGAGGAACAGCGCGATGATCGATGCAGCGATGCCGCCGGCGCTCGTTCTCATTGCGTTGAGGCGAAGCGGACGGTGAGGGCGCCGTCGAACGCGGGGACGTGGATAGCGCTCGCCCGGGTCACATGGAACCCGAGGCCCTGCACGTCGCGCCGCTGTTTGATGTCGCGCAGCTGGTTCGGATCGTCGAAGGCCGACAGCACGCTGGTCGGCGGTCCGACGATCGCGATGTTGAACGGCGGCGACATCAATGTGCCATTCACCATGATCGTCGAGCCGACGCAGTACGAGCTCGTCGTCCCGACCACGCGCTGATCATTCACGGCGATGGCCTGCGCTCCGCCGCGCCACGCCGTGTTCAGGATGTCAGTGATATCGGTGGAATGGCAGATCGCCTGGTCCAGGTCCTTGGTCGTGGCGGGAACGTTCTTCGCGTCGTCGAGCTGCACGACGACACCGTCTCCGGTCACCGCGGTGAGACCGGCCTGCGCCTTCAGCTCGGCCGCGCGCGCCTGGAGCTCGCCCGCCGCGCCGGTCTGGGTCGCCGCGCTGGCTTGGATCCGGTCGAGCTGATCCCGGAGGTCCTGCAGCTGCGCCTTGAGGACATTCTGCTCCTTCTGGAGCGCGAGCGCCGCGTCGGTGAGCGGCGCGTTGTAGCGCACCGCGAGCTGGCTGCGCTCCTCCTGGCCTTGCCATTGCGCGGCCACGAGGAACCCGAAGAGCGTCGCGGGCAGCAGCAGCGCGAAGGCGTGCTTGAGGCTCCGGCGCTGGGGATCCGGCGTCGCAGCGAGCGCGGCCATCCATCAAGTGTCACATGGCGACACCGCCGGTCACGCTACGACCCGCCAAGGGCTCGCTCGACCGGCGGGGATGCCAGCGGCGGGCCGACCCTGTCCGGTACCGATGGACGGTCCGTCTCACCCGAACGTGCCATGGTCGGGCCGAGGCGCCGCCCACACCATGGACCCATGCCCAAGCTCGCCCGCCGCCTCGGCCCCGCCGTGCTTGCCGCGCTGCTTTGCGCGACGAGCGGATCGTCGGTCGTCCTCGCGGACGATCGCCCGAAGACCCGGGACCAGCGTGCCGACGATCTCGCGCGCCTGAGCGCCGCCGCCGCCGCGGTCGGGCTCCAGCTCAAGGGCGTGGTGGATGCCGCGAACGCCAAGATCGAGATCCTCACCGCGCAGCGCGCCGCCGCGACCGCCGAAGTGGAGGCGCTCTCGACGGAGATCCAGCTCGCGGAGCAGACGCTCGTCGCGACGGAAGCGCAGCTCGACGCGATACGCGCCCAGATCACGCAGCTGGGCGCCGACATCGCCATCCAGACCGCGCGCCTGCGCGGCCGCGAGTCGCTCTACGCGGAACATCTGCGCGCGACGTATCGCTCGTCACGAGTGAGCGCGCTCGAAATGCTGTTGTCGTCAAGCTCCCTCGTCGAGTTCTCGCGTCGCATCGACGCGATGCTGTATCTGGATCGCGAAGACGTTCGGCTCGCGCGTGAGATCCGGACCGTGGCCGCCGACATCGAGACCAAGCGCGGCGCTGCGACGGTGAAGGCGGACGACCTCGTGGCGATGGGCCGGCGGATCGCCGACCAGCGCGCCAGGCTCGTCGAGCAGCGCATCACCTTCGAAGCGGTGGTCCGCCATGCCGCGAGCGCAGTCGCAGTGCAGCTCGCGGCGCGCAGCGACGCCCAGGCCGGCCGCGCCCAGGCGCTCGCCACGGCGGAGCGCGCCGACGCCGCCGCGCGTG
>DASZZF010000006.1:0-89141 GCA_035543375.1 Candidatus Limnocylindria bacterium | reverse complement strand
CTGGATCATGACGTCGGGCGTGTTACCGCGGAATCCGCCGCCGCCCTGGTGGATCATGATCCGCGAGTTCGGCAGCGCGAAGCGCTTCCCGGGCGCGCCCGCCGCGAGCAGCACCGCGGCCATCGACGCGGCCTGGCCGATGCACACCGTGTTGATCGGCGATCGCAGGTACTGCATGGTGTCGTAGATCGCGAGACCCGCGGTGACGACCCCGCCCGGCGAGTTGATGTACATGTGGATGTCCTTCTCGGGGTCCTCGGCATCCAGAAAGAGCAGCTGGGCGATGATCAGGTTCGCCATGGAGTCCTCGATCTGGTCGGTGATGAAGATGATGCGGTCCTTGAGCAGGCGGGAGAAGATGTCGTAGGCCCGTTCGCCCCGACCCGACTGCTCGACGACCATCGGCACCAGGTTCAACTGCACGCTTCCGACCCTCCTCGCATGGCTACCGCAGAGTGTACCGACCGTGTCTCGTCCGGGAGGCCCGATCCGCGCTGTTCCGGGCGGTCCTGGGCGGTGGCTAGCATTCGACCGTGCGGCACATTCCGCGTTCGCACGCTTTCTACGTCGCGGTGTCCGTTGCGTACGCCGTGGCCGTCTTCGTCGTCGTCGAGCTGACCTACGACCTCGAGCTGAATCGCGCGGGTCTGCTCTACGAGTCCAACGGGCCGTTCGAGCTGCTCCGGCGAACGGTATCGCTGCACCTGGTCAGCCTCGGTCTCTGGATCGCCTTCAGCGTGGCCGCCGGACTCGTCGCTCGCCGGTTCGGCGCCGATCTCACCGAGGCGCGGCGCGAGACCGAGCGGCGCCGCGAGGAGCTGGGCCTCGTGTCGCAGCTCTCGGCCAGCCTCTCCGGTCCGCTCGGCGCCGCCCAGGTCGCGACGGCGTTCCTCGCGGCCATCCGGACCCTGCTCGCGCCCGAGGTGACCACCGCGCTGCTCCAATACGAGGAGTCGGCCGAGTCCATTCGGGTGCTCGCCGAGGACGGACAGCGGTCCGGCGCGGCGGGGACCACCCACCCCGTCGCGGCCCTGCCCGCCGCGATGCGGACGAAGCTCATCGGCGAGAAGCGGAGCCTGGTCGTGGCCGAGTGCCGGGTCGATCCGCAGTGGCACGACCCGGCTCAACCGATCCCCCTCATCCGCCACGCGGGCTCGCTCGCCGCGCTGCCGCTCGTATCGCGAGCGCGGCTCATCGGCGTGCTGCTGCTCGGCGACGACCGGCCTGAGGGCCTCGATCGCGATCAACTGCAGCACCTGGCGCTCCTGGGCCAGTACGGCGCCGGCGCGCTCCACAACGCGCTCTCGATCGCCGAGGCGGAGTCCCGTGCCGACCGCGAGTCCGTGGTGAACCGCATCGCCCAGCGGATCCACGCCAACCTCGATCCGGATGACGTGCTCCGCGCCACCACCGAGGAGGTGGGGCGCGAGCTTCGGGTGTCGCGCGTACTGGTGTGCGTCGGGACGAACGCGAAAGATCTCGAGGTGCTGCACGAATGGGACGCGCCCGGCATCGATCCGGTGGGCAGCGGCATGCGCGGCGGGTTGCCGCTCGTCCACCTCGCGGCGCGCGATGGGCGCACCATCGCGATCCGCGATGCCCGTACCGATCCGCGGCTCGCCGATCCCGAGCTCGGCACGCATGCGCTCATCGAGCGTGGCACGGTCTCGGGCATCGCGACCCCGATCGGCCTCGGTGGAAAGCGTCTCGGCGTATTTGCGATCCATCAGGTCGGCGAGCCTCGCGCTTGGTCGCAGCACGAGCTCCGGCTCGTCGAATCGGTGGCCCGCGAGCTGCGCCTCGCCCTCGAGACGGCCCGGCTGTTCCAGGCCCGCAAGCGGGAGAACGAGCGGATGCTGACCTTGCACCACGCGTCCACGGTGCTCGCCGCGCAGGACGATCCCAGCGCCGTCCTGCCCGAGGTCCTGAAGGCCGCTGTCGGCCTTCTCGGCCAGGGCAGCGCATCGCTCTACCGGTGGGACGAGAACGCCGGCGTGCTCCGCAGCGTCCAGAACTTCAATGCGGAGCGCGCGGTCACGCCGGTCCTCCGATCGGGACAGGGCGTGGCCGGCGAGGCGTTCCTTCGCCAAGCGCCGTTCATCGTGAACGATTACCAGCGCTGGCCGGGGGCCCAGCCGAACCCGCTCGCGGCCGGGCAGCAGGCGGCGATCGCGGTGCCGCTGACGCGGACAGGGCGCCCGATCGGCGCGCTGCTGATCCGCGCGAACGAGCCGGGCGCGCAGTTCACCGACGACGACGCGCGCCTGCTCGCGCTGTTCGGGGACCAGGCCGTCGCGGCCCTCACCACCGCGGAGGTCTTCGCGCAGCAGCAGCGGGCGGTCGAGCAGCTGGAACGCCTGAACAGCGCGAAGAGCGACTTCGTCTCGATCGTGAGCCACGAGTTCCGCACGCCGCTGACCGGCATCCAGGGCTTCAGCGAGCTCATGCGCGACGAGGACCTGAGCCTCGACGAGATGAAGGAGTACGCGGGCGACATCAACAAGGACGCCCAGCGGCTCAACCGGATGATCACCGAGATGCTCGACCTCGACCGGATGGAGTCGGGACGGATGATCCTGCAGCGGGAGTCGATCGACCTCAACGCCACGATCACCGAGATCGCCGAGCGGATCCGTCCGAACGCGCCGCGCCACTCGGTCCATTTCAACCTCGATCCGGAGCTGCCGCTCGTCGAGGTCGACCGGGACAAGGTCACCCAGGTCCTGCTGAACCTGCTGGGCAACGCGGTGAAGTATTCGCCCGAAGGCGGGGCGCTGATGCTCACGACGCGGGTCGAGGGCGACTATGTGCACGTGTTCGTCCGTGACGCGGGGCTCGGCATCGCCCCGGATTCGCTGGAGAAGGTCTTCGAGCGCTACTCGCGGCTCGAATCAGGGGCGACGCGATACATCCAGGGGACCGGGCTGGGGCTCCCCATCGTCCGGCAGATCGTCGAGATGCACGGGGGCCGCGCGTGGGTAGAGAGCACGCCCGGCGAAGGCTCGGTATTCCAGTTCACGCTGCCGCTCCCGGCCGCAGCGCGCGTATAAGGGAGGGTGCCTTGGGAAAGATCGTGTTCTGCGAGGACGACCCGATGATCAAGAAGCTCATTCAGGCGGCCCTGCGCGGCCTGGCGCACGAGGTGCATATCGCCTCCGACGGCGTGGAGGGCTTGGCGCTCATCCGGCGGGTGCGTCCGGACGTCGTCTTCAGCGACGTCTCGATGCCAAACATGGACGGCTACCAGCTCGGCGACGCCATGCAGGCCGACCCGGAGACCTCTGCGATCCCGATCGTCTTCATGACCGCCTCGGTGCAGCGGGCTCAGATCGACGAGGCCATGCACCACGGGGCCGCGGCCGTGCTGCCCAAGCCGTTCACCATGGCCGGGCTCCGCGCGCGGGTCGCCGAGTTCGCCTCGGCGGAAACGTAGCGATGGCCGGCGAAAAGATCCTCGTCGTCGACGACGAGGGCCAGATCCGCAAGCTCGCGCAGACCTTCCTGCAGCGGCACGGGTATGTCGTGGTGACCGCGAACGACGGCTACGAGGCGCTCCTTGCGATCCGCAAGGACCGCCCGCACCTCGTCATCACCGACGTCGCCATGCCGAACCTCAACGGTCTCGAGCTCACTCGCCGCCTGCGGGGCGAGGCGGGCACCGCCCGGATGCCGATCATCATGCTGTCCGCCCGAAAGCAGGCCGATGACGTGCTCACTGGATACGCGATGGGGGCGGACGAGTACGTGGCCAAGCCTGTCGAGCTGGCCGTGCTCGCGGCAAAGGTCGAGCTCCTGCTCAAGCGTTCGCAGGCCGGCGCCGCCGACTCGGCGGCCACGGACCTACCGGAGCTCCGAAATGGCCGCGTCTGCCTGTTCCTGCACGGCAAGGGCGGCGTGGGCACGACCACGCCCGCGGTGAACGGCTCGATCGCGCTCGCGGGCACGATGATCTACCGCGTGAGCCTGCTCGACCTCTCGCTCGAGTTCGGCAACGCCGCGATGCTGCTCGATGTGAAGCCGCCGCGGACCCTCGCCGACCTGTCCGACGTGCGCATCGAGGAGATGGACGCGACGATGTTCGATCTCTTCGTCGCGCCACACGCGAGCGGCGTGCGCCTCGTGACCGGCGCGGACCTCCCGGAGCGCGCCGAGCTCGTCACGGTCCCCGCGGTCCAGCACGCGCTCGACCGGTTGCGCGCGACGTCGGACTACGTGCTGGTGGACAGCGCCGCGTCGTTCAGCCAGCAGACGCTCGCCGCGGTCGACGTCGCCGACGTGATCTGTGTCGTCACCTCCGCGCACCTGGCCTCGCTGAAGGCCACCTCCGACGTGCTCAAGGTCCTCGAGAAGCTCGGCGTGCGGAAGGGGCGGGTGATCATCGCGCTGAACCGCACGACCGCCTCGGGCGTGGAGGTCGATCAGGCGACGCGTTTCCTCGGCCGGAAGCCCGAGCTCGTCATCCCGTACACGGCGCCGTTCGACGACGCCGCCGATCAGGGCCGGCCGCTCGTCGTGACCTCGCCGCAGAACGCCGGTGCCCACATGATGCGCGAGCTCGCGGCGCAGATCGCCATGGCCGCGCCGGTGAAGCACTAGCCGGTGCGGATCCGCTTCTGGGGCGTCCGGGGCTCGATCGCCGCGGCCGGGCCCGAGACCGCCCGGTATGGCGGCAACACCCTGTGCGTCGAGGCGCGCGCCGATGATGGCACGCTCCTGATCTTCGACTGCGGCACGGGCGCGCGAAAGCTCGGCGTGGCACTCGCGCGCGGCGGACCGGTGCGCGCGCACCTCTTCATCAGCCATACCCACGCCGACCACATCCAGGGGCTGCCGTTCTTCCTGCCGGCGTTCGTCCCGGGCTCGCACCTCACGGTCTACGGTCCGGCCGGGATCGACCGCACGTTCCCGGCGGCCCTGGGCGGCCAGATGGACTATGCGTATTTCCCGGTCCCGATGGACGAGCTGCCCGCGACGGTCGAGCTCGTCGAGCTCGGCGAAGGTGAATTCGGCATCGGCGCGCTCCGCATCCGGACCCAGTTCCTCAACCACACCGCCCCGACGTTGGCATACCGGGTGATCGCCGGCGGCACGAGCGTCGTATACGCAACAGATCACGAGGCGCACGCGGGAGCCACCTGGCGGCCGGGCCGGGCCGAGGGCTCGTTCGAGGAGGAGGACCTGTTGCACGCGGGCGACGCGCACCACGCCGCGTTCCTGCGGGACGCGGACGTCCTGATCCACGACGCCCAATATCGCGCGGCCGACTACCCGGCGAAGGCGGGCTGGGGACACAGCACGGTGGAGTACGCCGTCGACATGGCCCGCGTGGCGGACGTGAAGCGGCTGGTCTTGTTCCACCACGATCCCGGCAGGGAGGACGCCGCTGTCGACGCGCTCGTGCGCCTCGCGCGCACGCGGGCCGGCACGCTCGATGTCACGGCCGCCGCCGAGGGCGACGAGCTCATCGTCGCCGAGCAGGGCGCCGCTTCGCCGCGTGAGTCGGAGGGACCGCGCGCGCCGCGCATCCCGACCCGGGCCCGCATCCTCGTGGCCGACGACGACCCGGCGATCCGGATGGTCCTCGAGACGGTCCTGGGCGGCGACGGCTATCAGGTGGTGTGCGTGGAGGACGGCAACGCCGCGATCGCCGCCGCGCGGCGCGACGCGTTCGATCTCATCATGCTGGACGTGCACATGCCGCGACGTGACGGGCTGAGCGCGGCGCGCGAGCTCCGGGGCGAGGCGAAGCTCGCGGGGATCCCCATCGTGATGCTCACGGCGCGATCGGACGACAAGGACATCGAGGCGGCGTTCGCACAGGGCGTGACCGACTACATCACCAAACCGTTCGCGGTGGCACAGGTGCGGGCCCGGGTCCGCTCGTGGCTCACGCGATCGGTGGATGGAGGAGTGGCATGAGCGGGCAACAATGGACCGATCTTCAACGGTACGTGATCGAGGAGCACTTCGAGGACTACACCGAAGGACGGATCTCGCGGCGCGTCCTGCTGCGGCGGGTGTCCTATATCACCGGCGGTGTCGCGGCATCGCTCACCGTGCTCTCCGCGCTCGGCTGCAACGTCGATCAGCCCCGCGCGCTCACGAGCGCCGCCGCGAGCGCCACGCGCTTCTCGCCGTCGCCACAGCCGAACACGGCGTTCGCGACGCCGCCTGCGACCGCGTCGACGGATCCGGTGACGGTGAAAGAGAGCGATCCGCGGATCAAACAGGCGGGGAGCGTCACCGTGCCCGCCAAGGACGGAACGCCGCTCATCGGCTACCAGGCATTTCCCGCGAACCCGGTCAAGGCAAGCGGGATCCTCGTCATGCACGAGAACCGCGGCCTCACCGATCACATCAAGGACGTGATCCGGCGTGTCGCGACCGCCGGGTACATGGGCCTCGGCATCGACCTGCTCTCCCGCATGGGCGGAGTCGACAAGCTCGGCCAGGACGCATATTCAGGTGCCCTCGCGAACACGACGGTCGACCAGATGAACGCCGATCTGCTGAGCGCGGTCGCGTTCATCGGGTCCAAATCGGGCAGCGGCGCGACGGTCGGTGCCGTCGGCTTCTGCTTCGGCGGAGGCACGACCTGGAACCTGCTCATCGCGGGGGCTCAGGTCAAAGCGGCGGTCCCGTTCTACGGACCGCTGCCAGCGAAAGTCGATGGCCTAGCCGCAACGAAGGCGGCGGTGCTCGCGATCTACGCGGAGCAGGACACCCGCATCACCCAGAGCTGGCCACTGGCAGAAGAGCAGCTGAAGAAGACCGGCGTCCCGTATGGGACCAAGGTCGAGCCCGGAGTCGGCCACGCGTTCCACAACGACACAGGCGGCCCGACGCGTTACGCGCCGCAGCAAGCCCAGGACGCCTGGGTCGCGACCATCGACTGGTTCCGGAAATATCTGTAGGGCGCCTGCTAGTCCTTCAGTAACGCCCGGATCGCTTCCCGGCTTTCGGACGTCTGCTCGGGGACCGGTGCCTGGGGCGGCGGGATGACGAGGGCCGCGTCGTCGACAGGCACCTCGGGATGCGGCAGCACCACGTCCTCGGGTCCGCCGGCTTGTTTGATGAGCTCGCGTTCAGCATCGGGCGAGTCGAGACCGATGAGCTTGTCCACGAGCTTGCGGTTACGCATCGACCGCGCGAGCGACGCGAGCACGGCGGGGTTGCGCAGCGCCTGCGGATCCTGCTGGGCGAGGGGCGTCAGGGCGACCTCGTGGGCGAGCTCGGTCCCGGAGACCGTGACGTTCTCTAGCTTGGCGAGCGCGTCCAGCACGAGCATTGACTTCGCGCGCCGCTCGGCCGTAGGCCGCCAGTCGGCGCGGATCTCGGGCTCGGCCTTCCGCGCCTGCAGGAGGAACTGCTCCCAGGCGAGTCCCTGCTCCTGTATGCGGCCCTTGAGATCGGCGATGAGATGCTCGAGCTCGTCCGCGACGAGGATCTCCGGGATCTCGACGGTCGAGACCTCAAGCAGATGGGCGAGCAGCGTCTCCGCCGCGGCGTCCCGGGCCTCATGGAACGCGGCGTGCGCGAGCTCGCTGCGCACGGCCTTGTCCAGGTCGGCAACCGTCTCGACGCCAACGGTCTTCGCGAATGCGTCGTCGAGCGGCGGCAGGATCTTCTCGGCGACTTCGGACACGCGCGCACTGAACACGCCGGTCTTCCCGCGCAGATCCTCGTCCGGGTAGTCCTCCGGGAAGACCCGCTCGAACGAACGGTCGTCGCCCGCCACGGCACCCTCGAGCGCGTCGGCCAGGCCCGGGATCGGATACGCCTGACCGAGCTCGAGGTGGGCATTGCGGCCCATTGGCGGCATCGCCTTGCCGTCGATGGTCGCGTCGAGATCGATCGTCACGACGTCGCCGGTACCCGCGGCGCGCGCGACTGGACGAAGCTCGCCGTGGTGCTCCCGCATACCGGCGATGGTCTTCGCGACCGCTTCATCTGTGATCGGCGTCGGCTGAATAGTGGTCCCGTGGCCGGCGTAGTCGCCGAGCGCGACCTCGGGCCGGACCGGCATCGTCGCCGTATAAGTGAACGCTTTGCCCGCCCCGAGCTGGCTGACCTCGACATCCGGCCGGTCGAGCCAATCGAGCTGCTCGAGGTCGGCGATCTCGCGGAAGGTCTCATCGACGACGTCGGCCGCCGCCTCTTCCCACAGATGTTCGCTGCCGTAGGTGCGCTCGTAGAGCGCGCGCGGCGCCTTGCCGGGCCGAAACCCGGGGATCTTGGCGCGCTCGACGTGCCGCCGGAAGACGCGTTCGGTCGCGCGCTCGAGGCGGTCCGCGTCGACCTCGACGCTGAGCACGGCGAGCGAGCCGGCCTTCCGTTCGACGGTGTAGCGGAACGAGCGCGCCGACGTGTCAGTGGGCGGCATTTCGGTCACGGAGACCCGCAGTCTAAACTCGCCGGCACCCGATGTACTTCTACGAGATCCACGATGGCGATGAGGACCTGGGCTCCGCCGCGCTCGTCGGCCACGTCGACCGCTTCTCCCCGGCGGAATTCTTCCGGCTGGTCAAGCAGGCCCGGTTGCTCGTCATGGGCAGCTTCGAGGAGGAGTCGCTCTCCGAGGCCATCGCCAACGAGCTGCAGCGGTCGCAGGGATTCATCCACCTGACCGACGAGCTGCTCCTTGCGTCGGTGAGCGTGGGCGAAACTGACCGGGACACCTATCTCGTCGCGAGCGACGAGGGCGTCCGCACCGTGTACGTCGAATCCGATGAGTCGAATGGCGATCGAGCCAACTAGCCGGCCGCGCGTCGGCTTTGTCGGCCTCGGGATCATGGGCCTGCCGATGGCCCGGAATGCCTTGAAGGCGGGCTTCACCGTGACGGTGACCAATCGCACCATCGCCAAGGCCGAACCACTCAAGTCCAGCGGCGCGACGGTCGTGCAGACGCCGCGCGAGGTGGCCCACAAGTCGGACATCGTCGTCACGATGGTCACGAGCTCGCCGGACGTCGAGGCGGTCACGTTCGGCAAGGACGGGATCGTCGAGGGCGCGCATGACGAGATGCTGGTCATCGACATGAGCACGATCTCCCCCATCGCGACGCGCGAGTTCGCGGCCCGCGCTGCGGCAAAGAACTTCCGCACGCTCGACGCGCCGGTGTCCGGCGGCGAGATTGGGGCGATCGAGGCGCGGCTCGCGATCATGATCGGCGGTGACGCGACCGACGTCGCGCGGGCGATGCCGCTGTTCGAGGCGCTGGGGAAAACGATCGTGCACATCGGCGATCACGGCGCCGGCCAGGCCTGCAAGCTCGCGAACCAGATCGCGGTCGCGATTAACAACCTCGGCGTCTCCGAAGCGCTCGTGTTCGCCGCGACGCAGGGGATCGATCTCGAGCGAACGCGCCAGGTCATCGCAGGCGGCGCGGGCAGCTCATGGGCGATGCAGAACTACGGACCGAAGATGCTCGCCGGCGATTTCAAGCCGGGGTTCATGGTCGACCTGCAGCAGAAGGACCTTCGTCTCGTGCTCGAGGCGGCCTACGCAGCGCACCTCGCCCTGCCCGGGACGTCGCTGGCCCACGCGCTCTACACGGCGCTCCAGAACGACGGCGGCGGCCGCGACGGGAATCACGCGCTCATCAAGGCGATCGAGCGGCTCTCCGGCGTCGAGGCGCGCGCCGGGTCGTGACCTTCGACCGCGCCCTCGCCCGGTTGGCGCGACTCACCGACGAGGACCTCGACGCGCCATGGCCGTTCGCGGGTGAGCAAGCCGACCGGCGCTATGCCCTCTATCACGCCCTCGAGAGCGAGCAGCGCGCCGTCGTGACCGCCCCGCCGACGACCACCGAGTCCGCGGCGATCCTCGCACTGGCGCAGGCGGCTTTCGGCGACCTCCGCGGGCTCCTTGCGGGGCTCGACGACGTGCTCCTCGATCGCGCGCCCGCAGCGGGCGAGTGGACCGTGCGCGAGACGCTCGCCCACGCCATCGGCACCGAGCGGTCCTATCGGGCGAACACCGCACATGCGCTCACGCGCTCGGCCGGCGAGCCGCTGCAGCTGCCTGCCGAGCGCCGTCCGGCAGCGGATCCGCGGGACACCGCGGGTGGCGTGCTCGAGATCCTGGCGGCCTTCGCGATCCGGCGCGCGGAGACGGACATCGCGTTCGCCGGCCTGAGTGAACCCGAGCTCGACCGGCCATCGCTCTGGGGCGGGTTCGAGGTCGATGTCCGGCACCGGCTGCACCGCTTCGCCTCGCACATTGCCGAGCACACCATCCAGTGCGCGAAGATCGTCGCTGCCCTAGGCGCAGCGGGTGGCGATGCGCGCGCGATCTGTCGCCGGATCGGCGTGTCACGCGGACTGCACGAGCGTCGATCGGATGCGGCGCGGCTCTCAGCGCTCGACGACGCCCTTCTGGAGAAAGCGCCCACGCCGGCCAGCTGACCGTGCCCGAGGTGGGACTCGAACCCACACGAGGTTGCCCTCATCGGCTCCTAGGGCCGACGCGTCTACCAAACTTCGCCACTCGGGCGGCGACGTGATTGATGCTAGCGAACGAACATTAGGCGAGACTGTGCCGGTACCGATATGCGTCCCAGATCTCTCGCTTTCGGATCAAGCACGGCGCACCCCGGTCGGCGTAGAGCCACCACAGCAGAGCGATGGAATCATGCTTGCCGTAAACGAGCTGACGGCTCGCATGGTGCCCTGGCCGCGTGCTCGTGCCGATCCCGCCGCGCAGGCCGGCGCCGGATGCAAGTTGTGATCGCATATTGATGATGCTTCCGTCGCCGTCGAGCAGGCCTCGGACGAGATGGGCCATGCAGTCATCCGGGACCGGAGGGGGCCGAGGGTGAGGCTCCTACGCGGAGCCAGGCCCGCCGATTATGAGCCAGCGATAGAGCACGATGTCTTTGAACTGAGCGCGGTAGATCTGGTGTCCGAGCTTCGTTCGATCGGTTCGGTACCGAGCCTCGCGACCGAGGCAGGTCAGCAACGTCTCCTCTAGCTGGCGGTCCTGGCTCACGAACGCGATCTGCCGCGGGTTGTCGCCGAGGCACCCATCTGTCGCGATGAGGCCCACCGCATAGGCCATGGCGGGGGACCACTCGTACACCGTCTGCGTCTGACCGCATTCGGCCACCGGAAGAGCTCGATCGGTGTGCGCCGTTGGTACATCTGTCCACGGTGCGCCGCCGCGGCGCGCGCGACCCGAAGGTCCGTCGCGGCCGTCTTGCCGCGTGCCCATCCCTAGCCTGCGCCGACGACCATTGCCGCAGCGTGGGCAAAGTCGTGGCTCGGGTCCATCGGACTAGCGCGTACGGACCGGCCGATTGCAACTGGGTCGCCGGACGAGCGACAACTAGACCGACTCCCTCCTCGCCCACCGAGGCTGGTGTCGCGCTGGCGCTAGACCTCGAGCTCCAGGCCCTCCCGCGCGACGACCACCCGCAGGCCAGCGCCCGCCGTCGCATCGGCGGTGCGCTGCGTCTCGACCGCGATGTGATCGAGGTCGTCGTCGGTGCGATCCGGATCGTGGTGGTACAGCACCAGTCGCCTCACCTTCGCACGCTGCGCGACCTCGAGCGCCTTACTGATCGTCGAGTGGCCCCACCCCGGCTTGAAGTCAGTGTCGAGGAACTGAGCGTCGTGAATGAGTACGTCGGCACCCTCCGAGAACGCGATGACCGGATTCTCCTGGCCGCTGAACGCGTCCTCGGTGTCCGTCGCGTACACGACCGAGCGCCCGTCGGCCTCGATCCGATAGGCGAGTGTCGGCGCCGGGTGGTAGAGCGCCGTCGCCCGCACACGATACGGCCCGACCTGACGCGCTGAGCCGCTCTCGATCTCATGGACCTCGAGTTGGACCGGCAGGCCGTCCAGGTCGACCGGGAAGAACGGGTCATCCATGCCGAGCCCGAGCAGCTCGCGCAGCGGGCGGTGCTGCTTCGGCCCGTAGAGCCGGAGCGTGCTCTTGGGGTCGAACGCCGGCCGGAAGAACGGGATGCCCTGGATGTGATCCCAATGGAGATGCGACAGGAGCAGATCGACCGTGAGCGGGCTCGTGCCGTTCAGCTTCGATCCGAGCTCGCGCAGCCCGGTCCCGGCATCGAGCACGAGCAGGTGATCGCTTGCGTCGCGCACCTCGACGCACGCCGTGTTTCCGCCGTAGCGGACGGTGCGCTGACCGGGCGTTGGGATGGACCCGCGCGTCCCCCAGAACCTGATCTTCACGCGCTCGCCGCGCCCGCCGCCGGCCGGTCCCGCTCGGACAGGCCGCTCACCGCTTCCTGAATGCTGCCCATGCCCTCGTCGCCGGGCTTCGGCCAGGTCGACTTGAGCTCGCCGATCGTCCGCTCGAGCTCCGGCAGGGCTCGATGGACCGCAGTCACGACCGCGGGATCGAGGTGACTCCCGGCCATCCCGTCCATGATTTCGAGCGTCTTCTCGAGCGTGTACGCCGGCTTGTAGTACCGCGGTGCGGTGAGCGCATCGAACACGTCCGCCGCGGCGACGATGCGCGCGCCGACCAGGATCGCGTCGCCGGAGAGCCCCTTGGGATAGCCGGTGCCGTCCATCCGCTCATGGTGCTGGGCCGCGATGAGCGGTACCTCCCTCATGTCGGGGGGAAATTGGAGGTAGGCAAGGAATTCCCCGGTCTTCTCGGCGTGCGCCTTCATGTAGGCGAACTCGGCATCGTCGAGCTTCCCCGGTTTCTGCAGGAAGCGGTCTCGCACGGCGATCTTCCCATAATCGTGGAGCAGCGCGGCGGCTTGGAGCCGGTCGAGCTCGGCGGACGTGAGGCCCAGCTCCGCGCCGATGACACCGGCGTAGCGGGTGACGCGCTTGCTGTGCCCGGCCGTCTGCTGGTCCCGCGCGTCGACGGTCGTCGCGAGCGTCTCGATGAGCGACTGCCACAGCCGCCGCTGCGCGCTCACCAGCTGGGCGTTCTCGACGGCCACGGCCGCCGATGATGCGAGCGAAGCGAGCGTCGCCACGTCCTCGGCCGCGAACGCCCCGTCGCGCTTGTTGACTGCCTGGAAGACGCCGATGATCGACCCGTCGTGGCTGGTCATCGGCAGGGTGAGCAGATTTCGGGTGCGGAAGCCGCTACGCCGGTCGCTCTCCGGATTGAATCGCCGGTCGGCGTACGCGTCCGCGATGTTGATCGTCTCGCCGGTCTTCGCGACCGCGCCCGCGATGCCGACGCCGATCGGGAAGCGAATCTCCCCGATCCCAGCGCCGAGCGCGACACGCGACCAATATTCCTGGGTGTCCCGGTCAACGACATAGATCGTCGCGCGCTCGGCCTCGACCATGGACGTCGTCGCCTCTGCGATGAGCCGGAGCAGCGCGTCGAGGTCGGTGACGGTCATGAGCCGGCGCGTCACGTCCAGCAGGACCTCGAGGCGCCTCCCCGCCACCGCGCGCCGATCGCCGCGGCGGCGTTCCGCGGGACGACGCGTCACTGGGCGTCTGCGCTCGGTATCTGTTCGAGCACCGGACCGACGCGCTCCGCGATGCGCTCGAGGAGCATCTGATCGCGGCGCTCGAACGGACCACTGCGTTTGTTGAGGACCTGCACGACACCGATGACGGTGCGACCGCCGCCGCCCCAGACCGGCACGACGAGCATGTTCAGCGTGCGATAGCCGCTGCGCAGGTCGACGTTCCGGTCGAACCGCGGATCCGCATACGCGTCCGGCACGTTGATCGTTTCCCCGGTCTGCGCGGCCTGGCCCGCGATGCCCGCGCCGAGCGGAAGCCGGATCTCCATAGCGGTGCGCGAGGCGATCCGCGACCACAGCTCCTTGCGCGCCTGGTCGACGAGATACACCGTGCAGCGCTCGGCATCGGTGGCCTGACTACACAGGTCGATGAGCCCGCGCAGATAGGCGTCGCGATCCTTCTGCACGGCGAGGTGCGTGAGCTTCATGAGCACGAACGCCACTTTGTCGTCGATCACCGTCGCTGGCCTAGTGATGACCGGCGACGGCGGCCAGGTCGACCCGCAGCTCGGGCGCGGGAGCGGGGTTCGGGTTCTCGATCGGGCCGAGGCGATCCACCTGGTAGCAACGGACCGGCTCGGCGCGCCCCTTCACGCGGATCGCGCCCAGGTCGACCACGCTCGCGTCGTCGCCGAGCTCTCCCAGGGTCTGGGCGCTGACCGCGACCTGGTCGCGGCGCGCGATGTCATTCGATGTGAGCCGCGATGCGACGTTCGCCGTGTCGCCGATGACGGTGTACTCCATTCGTCCCATGGCCCCGAGAAAGCCGGCGACGACCGGCCCGGTGTTGATGCCGAAGCCGAACGACACGTCCGGGCCGCCCTTCCTGCGCTCGGCCACGATCCAGCGCTGGATCTCGAGCGCGCACATGACCGCCTTGCGGGCCTGGTCCACGACCGGCAAGGGGGCGCCCCAGAGCACCATGATGTTGTCACCGTTGTACTTGTTCACTGTTCCCTCGTAGCGATTCACGACGCCGACGATCCCCTCGAAGTAACGGTTCAGCGTGTTGAGCAGTACGCCCGGGGTCATCCCCTCGCTGATGCTGGTGAAGCCGCGCACGTCGCCGAACAGCACGGTGACCCGCTTCTCCTCGCCGCCGAGCGTGAGCTTTCCGCTCTCCTCGATGTCCATGATCGTGCGCGCGACCGACGGCGTCACGAACCGGCCGAACGTGGTCTGGGTCCGGGTGACGGCGCGCTGCTCCTCGACCAGCAGGTACCCGAGCACGACGACCCACCAGAACACGCCGGGCAGGAGATAGCCAACGGACGGGACGACGACGCTGCCGTCGCCGAACAGCCCGGGCGATGTGGCGCCAACGACGAGCAGGCTCACCGCGACGGACCCGACCATCAGCGCGATGGCGCCGAGGAACCCGAACAACCGGAAGCGGAGGATCAGCAGAATGCCGACGATCATGACGACGGCAAGCGTCAGGATCGTCACCGGTAGGCTCTGCTTGAACACGGGGTAGCGGTTCTCGAACACGGACTGCTCGGTGTTCCCCCAGATCTCGACGCCGTACATCTTCTGATTCGCGCTGTTCGGGGTGGCGTAGCTGTCCGGCACCTGGTCGGCCGAGTGAGCGCCGATGAGCACCGACTTGCCGAGGAAGATGGCGTCGGGGATCCGGCCCTGGACGACGTCGGCGAGCGACAGGACGCAGAACTCCCTCGTGTTCGAGCACGGCTTCCCGTTCGGCTCGCGCGTATCGGTCGAGGGCGGACCGCTGAAGTCGATGCGCACCGCGCCGGTCGCGTCGATCGGAATCACCTTGTCGCCGGTCTTGGTCGGCAGGACGACGCGCTGCCCGTCGCTGCGCAGCGCGCCGACATCGGCCTTCAAGTGCCTGGCTGCGGCGACGAGCGGCAGACCGTAGAACCGCCCTTCGGGTGTGTCGATGACGATCTGCGCGCGGCGCACCTTGCCGTCGTCCTCGGGTGTGATGTTCACCGAGCCGAGGGCGACCGCGCCGTCGCGGAACTCCTTGATCGGGAAGCTCGCCGCCCCGAAGCGCTCGGTCCCGCCCTGACGCTCGCCGATGCCGGTGCCCTGCATCGCGAGCACGACGTTCCCGCTGTCCTTGATCGCGGCCGCGAGCGCGCGGTCGGCCGCCGCGTCGGGCGAGGGCTCGAAGAATCCGACGTCGAAGGCCACGACGCTCGGGCTCGCAGGCTTGAGTTTCCGGAGGAGGTCGGCGTAGGCCTGGCGCGGGAGGGGGTAGACCCCGTAGGCCTTGATTGTCTTGTCGTCGATCGCGACGATGCGGATGCCGTTCGGCTGGTCGTGCTGGATGTTGCTGATCGCGGTGTCGTAGAAGACGTTCTGGAGGTTGCCGTCGAGGAGGCCGGCCGCGGCGGTGAGGGCGCCGAGCAGGATGCCAAGGGCGGCGATGCCGCTGATGACCGCGCGCTCGCGCAGACGGCGGCTGGAGAACACGCCCTTCCCCTCCTGAGCGACCTGGCGACCACGTCGCGGAACACCTCGTGCCGCGGGTCATGCTAGCGGCTGGCGAGGCGGCGGAGCACTCCCTTGAGCACGCCGATGGAGCGGGCGTAATCAGCGAGGACCAGCCGTTCCATGGGCGTGTGGTCATACCGCGCATCGCCCGGCCCGTACGCGACCATCGGGCAATTCCACGCCGGCAACAGCACGTTCATATCGCTCGTCCCGCTCTTCTCCTTGAACGTCGCGCGGCCGCCGGCATCGGCGATCGCGCGCGCGAACGCGCTCGCGACCGGCGTCGTCCGGGCGACCCGGGCCGGCTCCTCCGACGCGATGCGCTCGATCTCGCAGTCAGCCTCACCGTCGTGCGCCGCGGCGATCGCCAGGACCGCGTCCTCGAGCTCCCCGATCGTGATGCCCGGCGGCACGCGGAATCCGACTCGCAGCTCGGCGCGCTCGACGATGCCGTCACCGGCCGCCGCGTACATTCCCTCGAGACGGCAATCGAGCCGGCCGAAGCCACGCGCCGCGCCGCTCCGGGCCGCCGCGGCGCTCGCGATCCGTGCCCAGACCGCGAGGGCCTCTTCCGCGCAGGTCGCGCCGGGTGCCGCGCCGTGACGCGCTTCGCGTTCGAGCGCGACGCGCAGGACGAGTCGCCCCTTGTAGGCGACGGTCACGCCGTCCCAGCCGGACGGCTCGCCGATGACGCAGCAGTCCGGCGTGGGCAGCGTCGATCGGTGCCGCGCGCCCTTGCTCGTCGGTGATTCCTCCTCGACCGCGCCCACGACCGTGACTCGCAGCCCCGCGACCGGCTCTGACGCCGCAGCGACGAAGGCCGCGAGCGGACCCTTCGCGTCCACGGCGCCGCGACCGACAAGCGCCCCGTCCTCGACGCGCACCGGGATCTCGCCGGGCACCGTGTCGATATGACCAAGGAGCACGACGTGCACCGGACCGTCGCCGATCTCCCCGATGGCGTTGCCCGCCTCGTCGATCGACGCGCGGAAGCCGCGCTCGGTCATCCGGGCAACGAGCCACTCCACCGCGTCGTGCTCGTGGCGCGACACCGAGGGAATCGCCACGAGCCCGCCGACGAGGGCGAGATCGTCGGGGCGCAATTCGACGCGAGCGGGTGCCGCTGGCAACGGCTACGCCAATGCCGCGCGCGTGGCTGCGACGACGGTCTCGACCTGCTCGGCGCTGATCACGAGCGGCGGGAGATACCGCACGACGGTCGGCCCTGCGCCGAGGGCGAGCACGCCGCGATCCTGCAGCGCTCTGAGCGTCGGCGCGGCATTCTCCTTGAGCTCGATGCCCTGGATCAGTCCGAGCCCGCGCACCTCTCGGATCTTTGGCGACGCGATCGCGGACAGGCCCGCGCGCAGCTGACGTCCGCGCTCCGCTGCCGCGGCAGTGAGCCCCAGTCGCGCGTGCTCGTCCAGCGTGGCCACCGCCGCGGCGCAGGCCAGCGGGTTGCCGCCGAAGGTGGTCGAATGCGAGCGCTTCGGCAGCTCCCCGACGGCGCGCGAGAACGCGATCGCGCCCATCGGCAGGCCGCCCGCGATCGCCTTCGCGAGGCAGAGGATGTCCGGCACGAGGTCGAACTGCTCGATCGCGAACATCGTGCCCGTCCGGCCGAAGCCCGTCTGGACCTCGTCGATGATCAGCATGGCGCCGCGCTCGCGACAGAGCCGCACGGCCTCGCCGATGAACTCGGGCGTCGCCGGCCGCACGCCGCCCTCGCCCTGCACGAGCTCGACGATGAACGCCGACGTCTCTGCGGTGATGGCCGCGTCGAGCGCCTCGGTCTTGTTGAACGCGATATGCGTGAAGCCCTCGAGCAGCGGCCCGAACAATTCGCGGTACTCGGGCCCCCAGGTCGCCGACAGCGAGCCCATGGTCTTCCCGTGGAAGCCGCGCATCGTCGCGACGACCTGCGTGCGCTTGGTCGCGAGGCGAGCGAACTTCAGCGCCCCCTCCACCGCCTCGGTGCCGCTGTTGCAGAGAAACACGCGGTCGAGCGCCGCCGGGAGGATCCGGGCGAGACGGTCATAGAGCTCCGCGCGGCGGTCGTTGTAGAAGAGCTCCGTGCACGAGGCGAGCGTGCGCGCCTGCCGGGCGATCGCGTCCGCGACCGCGGCGTTCCCGTGACCGAGGTTCGCGATCCCCTGACCGCCGACGCAGTCGATGTACGACCGGCCGGTGTCGTCCCAGACCACCGCGCCGTCACCACGGACGATCGCGAGGTCGCGCTTCTGGTAGAGCCCCGACGTATGGGCCGCTTCGCGCGCCTGGACGTCGCTCACCCGTGGATCACCGTGCGAATGCGCGGGTCGCCGGCCGCGCTGCGAATGATGACCTCGCCGACGCCGCCCTCGATCGCCTCGCGCGCGGCGAGGATCTTCTTCTTCATGCGGCCCTGGGCAAGCGTCTCCGCTTCCGCGAGCGTCGTCTCCGCCACGAGCGACGCGGGATCGTTCACGTCGCGCAGGAGCCCCGCGACGTTCGTGAGGATGAGCAGGGCGTCGGCTTCGATCGCGACGGCGATCCGCGCGGCGACCCGGTCACCGTCCACGTTCAGCGCTTCGGACTCGGTGGATAACGCGAGCGGCGCGATGACGGGCACCCGAGAGGGGCCCATGAACTGGCGGAGCAGCGGCACGTTGACCGCCTCGACGGTGCCGGTGTAGTCGTCGCGGAGCAGCACCGTCCTGCCGTCGCTCACCGCGCGCACGGTCTTGCGCTTCGCCACGAGCAGCCGCCCGGACAGGCCAGAGAGGCCCACCGCGTCGACCCCGCGCGCCTGCAGCTTCTCGACGTACTGGAAGTTCTCGATCCCGAGCGCGGCCATGGCGAAGATCTCGAGTGTCCGCCGGTCGGTCCGGCGGCTCTGATGGCCCGAGGGCGAGATGACCGTCTCGACCGGATGCCCGAGCGCGGCCTGGAGCCGGTCGGTCTCGCTGGAGGCGCCATGGACCAGAACGATCTCGTCGGACCGCGCCACGTCGGCGACCAGGTCGGCGACGCTGTCGCGATCGACCCCCGCGGAGCCGCCGGCCTTGATGACCGCCCGCAAGGTCACGGATGCAGCCCCGGGAACTCGAGGCCCGCGGTCTCCGGAAGGCCGCAGGCGACGTTCATTGCCTGCACGCCGTTGCCGGCAGCGCCCTTCATCAGGTTATCGATCGCGCAGAGGGCGACGACGCGATCGCCGCGCGCATCGGCGGCAAAGCCAACATCTGCGAAGTTCGATCCGGCGACGAGGCGCGGCTCCGGGAACCGAAAGATCCCGGCCCGCTCCTTGACGATCCGGACGAACGGCTCGTCCGCGTACGTTTCGCGATAGACGCGCCAGCAGGTCTTGTCGTCGACGGGCGCGGTCGTGGGCACGTGCGCGGTGGCCAGGACCCCCCGCACGAGCTCGACCGCGGTGACCGACAGCTGGATGCGGACGCCGGCGACCTCCTGCTCGACCTCGGCGGTGTGGCGGTGGCCGACCGGCTTGAACGAGCGCACGACGCCGGCGCGCTCGGGGTGATGCGAATCGTCGCTCGCGTCGCGGCCGCCCTCGCTCGATCCGACCTTGCATTCGACGACGACCGGGCGCGAGCGATCGATGAGCCCGGCGCGCGCGAGCGGCAGCAGCGCGAGGATGGTCGCCGTCGCGTTACAGCCGGCGCCCGTGATCACCTTCGCGTTCCGGAGCGCGTCCCGGTGCAGCTCGGGGATCCCGTAGACCGCACTCCCGAGGAGCTCCGGGTGTGGGTGGTCCTGCTCGTACCACTGCTTGTAGCTCGCGGCGTCGCGCAGCCGGTGGTCCGCCGAGAGGTCGATGATGATCGTCCCCGCGCCGCGGAACTCGGTCAGTCGGTGCGACCCGTTCGGCAGCGCGAGGAAGACCACAGCGCAGCCCTGCACCTCCGCGTACGGCACGAAGGCGAGCGCCGTCCGCTTGCGAAGGTTCGGGTGCGCCGCGGTGACCGGCTTGCCGGCGAGCGACTCGCTGCCTGCCACGATCTCCGCCACCTCGGGGTGCGCGAGCAGGAGACGAAGCAGCTCGCCGCCCGCATATCCGCCCGCGCCGATGATGCCGACCTTCATCTATCTGCTCTTCGCGACGCCAAGGGCATAGTCGACGACGCGGCTAGGGATGTTCACCCCGGTCGTGTCGATCGAATTCCGGAACTCCATCGTGTAGTTGACCTCGTTGACCAGGAGCCCTTCGGGCGCCTCGAGGACATCGACCGCGACGACGCCCCCGCCGACGGCGCGCGCGGCGCGCAGGCAGAGGTCGTTCAGCTCGGGCGTGACCGGGCAGTTAGTCGCCTTCGCGCCGCGCGCCGTGTTCGTGATCCAGTGATCGGAGTAGCGGTAGATCGCGCCGATCGTCTCGTCCCCGACCACGAACGCGCGAATGTCGCGACCCGGCTTGGGCACGTACTCCTGGATGTAGTAGATGGAGTGGATGTAGGTGCCGAGCACGTCCTTGTGCTCGATGATCGACTCCGCCGCGTCGCGGTCGTTCACCTTCGAGATGAGCCGGCCCCACGATCCGACGAGCGGCTTCAGGACGACCGGGTAGCCGAGCTCCTCGCACGCTGCGAGCGCCGACTCGGGGGTGAAGGCGAGGCGCGTGCGCGGCGAGGGCACGCCGTCGCGGATGAGCCGGTTCGTCGTGAGCAGCTTGTTCCCACACACGTCGGCGACCTCGAACGTGTTGACCGTGGGCACGCCCCAGGATTCGAGCACCGAGAGCGAGTACAGCGCGCGCGAGTGCTGGATACAACGCTCGAGGACGACGTCCGCGCCGAGATCAGGCTTCCTCTCGAGCGCGAACACGAGCTCGCGGTCGTCGATGACCTTGGACGCGATGTGCCGACGCTCGATCTCCTCGAGGAGGAGCTTCTCCTCGACCCGCACCCGCGAGAGGAGGACGGCCACGGTGGGGCTACTCACCCCAGTCTTCTTCGGCCTCCGGCGCGAGCGCGAGGGCGACCGGCGCCGTCGCGGTGACCTCCAGCTCGGCGCCGCAATCGGGGCATGACACGATCTCGCCCTTCACGGCGTCCGCGCCGACGGTGACGCTGCCCTCGCATTCGGGGCACTTGGTCGCCTGTGACATGCGAACGCGGACCTCCCTCGGTGCGATGAGGGAACTTTAGCGGACGCGACCGCGCGCGCGCGCCTTGTCCGCGTACATCCGCTCGTCCGCTTTCGCGATGAGCTGATCCGCGAGGAGGCCGTCGCCGGGGAACGCGGCGATGCCGAGCGAGACCCGCGGAAGCGTGTGCGGCGTGCCGGCCCAGGTGTAGGTCTGCTCGGGCAGCTCGCGCCCGAGGCGCTGCACGAGCACCTGTGCGGCTTCGAGCGAGGTGCGCGGCAGGAGCAGCACGAATTCGTCACCGCCGAAACGCGCGACGATGTCCTCGGCCCGCGCGGTGGCCCGCAGCGTCGCGGCGACGGACCGGAGGACGGAGTCTCCCACCAGGTGGCCGGCGGAGTCGTTGACCGCCTTCAGGCCGTCGACGTCGCAGAGGATCACGCAGAACGCGTCGCCGTGGCGGCGCGCCTCCGCGGCCTCGGTTTCGAGTCGCTCCACCAAGACCCGGCGGTTGGTCAGGCCGGTGAGCGGATCGTCGCTGCCGAGGCGGCGGCTCTCGCTGAGCAGGCGGGCGTTCGCGATCGCGATCGCCACCTGCGCCGCGTACAGCCGGAACATCCGCTGCGTCTCGCTGCCCCAGTGGCGGGACCGCCCGGAGTACAAGGTCATGGCCCCCAACACCTCGCCCTGCGCGATGAGCGGCAGCGCGAGCGCCGACGCGATGACGCCGTGGAGCCGCCGATTCGACTCCGGATGGGCGGCATAATTGACCGCCACGGCCGCATCGCGCGTGCGAACGCACTCGCGCGCGATCCCAGCCAGGGGCTCCCCGGTGGCGTCACGGAGCTCGGGCATCTTCGAGCGGTTGACCGCGCGGACCATGTAACCCCCGCGATCTGTATCGGCGATCGCGATCATCGCGCCGTCCGTCTGGGTCAGCTTGGTCACGTTGTCGACGGCCAGCCGAGCCAGATCGGCGAGCGAGATCTCACCGGCGGTGGCAAGCCCGACGTCGTAGAGCGCCGCGAACTGCGCGGCGCGCCGCCGCTCGCGCAGGCCGAGACGCCAGTTCGCGTACAGCGCCAGACCGGTGCGAATGGACAACACGATGATGATGAGCGCGACGACGCCGGCAACGATCGGGTCGGTCGCGGTCTGCTTGTCGAGCTGGCTCGTGACGAGGATCCCGGCCGCAACGACCGCGGCGAAGGCCGGCAACAGCATGCGTGAGAACTGCACCGCGACACCGCTTACGAAGGGCGAGCCCGCGGCGGCCCGTCCCTCGGACCATTCGGAGCCCGCGATGCCAACGAACAGGATGCCGACCATCCAGATCGGATCGAGGATCGAGCCGGTGGCGGATGTGTCGTGCACGAAGTCGGGGAAGCGGAGCACGAAGGCGACCGTGCTGAGCGCGATGCCGATCAGCAGCGAGACGTGGGCGCGTCGCGTCTCAGATGGCGGCAGGCCCCAGAACATTGACAGCGCGGCGCCGGTCGCGGCGACGTACACGACCGGAACCGCGAACGCGACGATCGTCGGGATCGGCTGGCGGACCATGTCCGCCGAGAAGACGTCCGAGGCGGAAAGGGCCACGCCGGCGACCATGGTGAGCACCGCCGCGCTCACATCGAGCCCGAGCGCGTAGATGGCCAGCCGCTGGCCGTGACGGGTGAGAAAGGCCGCGCAGCCGACCAGGTAGCAGGCGCCGGCGACGACGAAGCCGAAGTCGGAGGGCCCGGGTGCTGGCGCGGCGATGTTCGCGATGTCGCGGACATCCGAGAACAGCTGGCCGGCCGTCCACGAGATGGTTCCGGCGAAGATCCAGAGCCAGGCGCCGCGATCCCGGCCCGCAGGGCCGAAGGCGGCGCGGGCCACGCCGACGATCGCGCCGAAGGCGAAGCCGGTCCAGCCAACATCGGCGACCAGGTTCCGGACCTGGCCAGGGCCGGCGAACACCTCGACGGCCCACACGGCGACCGCGCCGGCGAGTCCGGCGGCGAGTGCCCGCTGCGAGCGCGAGTGAAGCCTCATCTGCTCGGAGACGCTAGTGCGGCGCGTCGGTAGCGGGAAGTGGGTCAGTGGTCCTCACCCGTACCTCACCCGGGTCCTCGCCCGACCTGGGGAGCGCTCAGCCGCCGAGGAGCGCCCGGGCTGCCGCCGCGGACACGGCGTTCCCCTTGCGTTCGTACAGGTGGAGCGCGGTCTCGACGCAGTGCCGCGACTCGGCGATCTTATCGGCGAGCCGCATCACTTCCGCGAGGTCCATGAGGGTGTGGCCGCGCATGTTGAGGTTGTCGTCGGGCTCGGCGAGCGCGACGACCTCCCGGGCGAGCGCCTCGGCACGGTCGAACTCACCTCGCCGCGCGAGCATCTTCGCGCGGACCGCGAAGCGATAGCGCACCCGCGCACCGGGGATGACCTGATCGGCGATCTCGACGAAACGCTCAGCTTCCTCGAAGCGGCCTTGCTGGTACAGCGCTTCGGCAAGCTGGGCGGCGATGCCCGGCCGATCTATCCGCTCTCCGATCTGCTCCAGGCGCTCGAACCCCCAGCGCAGCTCGCGCTCGGCCGCGACCGGATCACCCGCGAGCAGCTCGACCGCTCCCGAGATCGTCCGTCGGGTGGCCATGCGCAGCTTCAGGCCGAGCTGCTCGAGGATCGCGAACCCGCTCGCGTAGAGCTCCCGGGCCTCGGTGTACTGGCCGCGCATCGCAAGGAGGCCCGCCAGGATCCCGCGCATCCCCGCCTCCAGAGTTCGGTCCGCGCCGACCTCGGCGAGGATCGCTTCGCAGCGGCGGATCGCGTCCTGGGCCGGCATTGGGCCGAAGTGCATCGCGACGCCGATCCACCACAAAGCGTCCGATCCCTCGCGATCGTCGCCGGAGCGCCGCGCGTACGCGACGGCCCGCTCGAGGGCCCCTGCGCTGGCGTGCCAGGTCGTCTCGGCATCACCAAGGAGACGGCACGCGCGAGCGAGGCCGCGGTCGTCGCCGAGCTCGCCGAAACGGGCGATCGCGTCCTCGGCCAAACGGCGTGCCGCCGCAGCGCTCCCTGGTTCCACCCAGAGCCGCCACGCCGCGCGCTCGACCCGGGCGTGGAGCTCGAGACGGCGATCATCCGCGGCGACGGCGGCGTCGATCGCGTCGCCCAGGACGCGATCGGCTCGGGCCAGGTCGCCGACACGCGCGAGCGCGCTGCCGAGCATCACCAGGAGCTCACCGCTTTGGCGGTCGTGAGCCGAGAGTGCCGCCGCGCGGCCGAGGAGGTTGGCCGACGCGGCCATGTCGCCGCGTGTGAACGCGCGCCGTCCCGCGGCCGCGAGCGGCTCGCTGGCGCGCCGCGCAAGCTCGCCGGCGCGATCATCGTTACGCCGTAGCTCGATGCGATATCGGTGCGCCTGCTCGAAGTGGTAGCCAACGATCTCGTCGAACTCGCCGGGCATCTGACCGAGCCATGTCGCCAGCCGCTCGTGTACCTCCGCGCGACGCGTCTTTGGGATCGACGCGTAGGCAACGTCCCGGATGAGTACGTGATCGAAGCGGAATGCGTCGTCGCCCGGGAACAGTGTCCGGTCCTGGCGGATGAGCTCCCGGCGCACGAGGGCGACCAGCCGCGTCGCGATATCGCCCTGGTCGGCGCCGTCGGATAGCTCGCGGAGCGCACCGTGATGGAAGACCTGCCCTTCGACAGACGCGAGGTCGAGGAGGACGCGCTCGTGCGGAGGTATCCGGTCGAGTCGGGCCGCGATCAGGGCCTGCACGGTCGGCGGGACGGCCGCTGGGGTCGCGCCTTCACGGATCATGGCGAGCATCTGCTGCAGGAACAGCGGATTGCCGCCCCCGGCCTCGATGATCCGCGTGCGGTCGGCGGACGGCACGGTCTTGATCGCCTGATCCGCCTCGAGGAGCGCTGTGGACTCCGTAGGCGAGAGCGCCCCGAGCGGGAGCACGCGCGCGCTCCGTCCCAACGCGCTCCAACCCGGTCGCGCGTCCAGGAGCTCGGGACGGGCGAGGCACACCGCGAGGACGGGCGCGTCTGCGACGAGCGTCACGAGATACTCGACGAGGTCGAGGAACGTCGGCTCGGCCCACTGGAGGTCGTCGAGCACAACGACGAGGGGGGTCTCGCGAGCGAGCGCCTCCAGAAGCTTGCGGGCCGCCCAGAAGATCTCGGCCGTGGTCCCTCCGCCGGCCGCCTCACCGATCGCCAGCCGGAGGTGGCCGAGCACAACGCCGCGCTCGACCGCATCTGGGATCGCGACGACGCTCCTTTCGACGCCGCCGAGCTGCCGGAGGATCTCGGCGATCGGCCAGTAGGTGATGCCGTCCCCGTATTCGAGAGAGTGGCCGGCGACGACGCGCGCCTCGGCGGCGACGCTCGCGACGAACTCATCGGCGAGCCGGGATTTCCCGATGCCCGGTGCGCCGATGAACGTCAGGAGCTGGCACGAACGCTCGCGTTTCGCGTCGTCGTACGAGCGCCGCAGCTGCGCCAGCTCGGCCCCGCGACCGACCATCGGCACGTCGCGACGTCGGGCGATCGCGGGCGCGCCTGCGATGACCTCCTGGAGCCGCCAGGCGATGACGGGTGCGCTCTTCCCCTTCGCGACGAGCGGCTCGAGGCGTTCGGCGCGCACCGCGTCCCGCACGAGCGCGCGCGTCGCATCTCCGATGACGATCTCCCCCGGCGCGGCGTTCTGCTGCAGCCGCGCGGCGACATTGACGCAGTCGCCGGTGACGAACGTCTGCCCGCTCCCGGGATCGCCGGCGACGACCTCGCCAGTGTTCACTCCGATCCGCGCCTCGATCCGAACGCCGGATTCGCGTTCGAGCGCGTCGCTCAGTTGTCCGAGCACCGCGCGCATCTCGCTCGCGGCACGCACCGCGCGAAGCGCATCGTCATCGTGTAGCGTCGGCACGCCAAAGACCGCCACCACAGCGTCGCCGATGAACTTCTCGATCGTGCCGCCGTGCCGCTCGAGCACGCCACGCATCCCCTGGAAATAGCGGTTCATGACCTCGCGGGTGGATTCGGGGTCGAGGCGTTCGCCGAGGCTCGTGGACCCGGTCACGTCGGCGAACACGATGGTGACCGTCTTGCGGACCTCGCGGGCCGTCACACACCGGAGTCTAGAGATGACTCACCGCGGGCTACGGCTCCCGGATAGACTGCCGGCCCGTGGTAGAGCATCTGTCGGAGGATCTGCGCGACGGCCTCGACGCCTTTGCGCGCGGCGACATGACGAACGCCGTGACGAGGCTCCGCGCCGCGGCAGCGACCACGGAAGGCGGAACGGCGGCGCGGAGCGAGGTTCTACAACGCCTCGGAAGCGCTCTCGCGCGGACCGGTCAGTTCGCCACCGCGGACGAGACGCTCATCGAAGCCGTGGAAGCCGCGAGGACGTCGAACGATCGCGGCGGTGAGCTTCGCGCGCTCATCGAGCGCATGACCTGGCGGGTCGAGGCCGGGAGCGCCACAGAGGAGGAGGCCGTCGAGCTCGCGCGGACCGCGATCCCGGTGTTCGAACAGCTCGGCGACGAGCTCGGTCTCGCGAAGGCCTGGCACCTCACCGGCGACGAACACGTCGTAGATACTTGGGCGGCCGGGACGGCGGGGCTCGAGCGCGCGCTCGTGCACGCGCGGCGGGCCGGAGACCAGCGCGAGATCGCCGACATCCTCTGGTGGCTCGCCGTCACCTACCACTTCGGTCCGACCCCGGCGGACGAAGCTATCCGCCGTTGCGACGAGCTGATCGGGCTGGCGCGCGGCGACCGCACGGTCGAGGCCGGGGTGCTCGGCGTGCTCGCCGGTCTCAACGCGATGCAGGGCCGCTTCGCGGAGGCGCGCGCCTCTTTCGCGCAAGGCCTCGCTATCCTGGAGGAGCTCGGCCTCGACCTGCGAATGGCCACGCGGCGCACCATCTCCGGGATGATCGAGCTGCTCGCGGACGACCCCGCCGCCGCCGAGCGGGAGTTGCGCTGGGGCTACGAGCGACTGGAGAAGATGGGCGAAAAACCCGAGGGCGGCATCGCCAGGCAGCTCGCCGAAGCGCTGTACCGGCAGGGCCGATACGACGAAGCGGAGCGCTACGCCCTCGATGAGGTTCGCGCGAAGCTCCTCGCGCGCCGAGGTGAGTTCGAAGGCGCTGAGCGGCTTGCCGGTGAGGTCATCGCGGCCGCGGACAGGGGCGACACCGTGAATCGGCGCGGCGATGCTCGCCTGGGACTTGCGGAAGTGCTGTCGCTCGCGGGGAGGAATGATGAGGCGGCCGCCGCGCTCGACGAGGCGCGCGTCCAGTACGAGGCGAAACGGAACGTGGCCGCGGTGGCGCGCGTCGAGAAGCTTCGCGCCAGTCTGCTCTTGTAGCGCTTCGCGCTCCAGGCCGCGCTCGCTCGGCAGCCTCCTAGACTCCCCGCATGCCGGAGGAGCGGAAACGCCGCGAGCCCGAGCGAGATCCTCGTTGGGGGACTCACCAAACGCCTCACTGACCGGGGTATCCGCTACGGCGAGCGGCGCGTCATCGAGGCGAAGAACATGGGCGCCCTGGAGGCGTGGCCGGCGGCGCTGGTCGCGACCGCGACGCCTGAGCAGGATCGTGGTCTGCCGGGCCCGCGCGCGCCGCTCATCGGCCGCGACGACGAGCTTCGGCTGCTCGAGGACGCGTACCGCCGGCTTGGCGGGGAGCAGCGTCCGTATCTCGTGACGATCTTCGGCCCTCCGGGGTCCGGCAAGTCGCGTGATGAACTCCGCCGCCAGCGACGCGAACCCCTCGCGGCTAATAGCCCGCGAGGCTGTCCCTCAGTTGGGCTACACGGTTGGCTACATCGTCAGTCGTCGCGCGAGACAAACCATCGTTTTTCAGTGAGCCAGGAGGGATTCGAACCCACGACCAAGGGATTAAGAGTTCCACTCGCGCGTGCAAGGGCATCCAAGGGTATCCGAATGCGCCACAATGCCGGCGGTGCTTTTCAGCGGCGTCCAACTTCTTCACGGCAGTCCAACCGGGTGGGCACAGTGCTGGGCACACCCGGTCGCAGACGCACGTGACGCCGGCGAGCGGGACGAGCTCGCGAGCCTGTGCCTCGTTAGGACGGCGGTGCGTCAACAGTTGTTGACTGGGACCGGCGAGCTGCGCTGTTGAGACTGTTCCCGATCCTGCTTCTCCTGATCGTTTCCTGCGGGCCATCGGGGACAGCCGTTCCCCCAACGCCTGACCCGTCAGTTATCGCCTCGGCCGTCGACGCCGAGCTCGCACGCCGTGCGGCGGTTGCGGCTGCGCAAAGTCCCTCGGCCACGCCTGGCTCACCGACCCCCGCGCCGTCGACATCGGCAGCGGTCACTCAAACCCCGGTGCTTTCGGTCACGCCAGCTCCGGTTCCGCCTACGGACGCGGCTCCTGGTCCTCAGGCAACGGCGCGCCCGTCCCCCGCGCCGGCGGCTACGGCGGCGCCGGTCATCATCATCGTCACGCTTCCGCCGACGCCCCGGCCCACGCCCGTTCCGACACCGCCGCCCACGCCCATTCCGACGCCACCGCCCACGCCAGTCCCGACGGCATCACCCACCCCGCTGACGGTGGTTGTCAGAGCGGAGTACCTCAACCCTAGGGCGTTTAGGGTCACGTTCAGCGGACCAGTCGGACCGCCCGACTTTCGTAGCTACTCAGTCAACGGGCATGACCCTTACGACACCTGCTGGCTGGGTCCGGGCTCACCCAACGTCACTCTCTCACCGGATGGCATGACCGTGACCGTAGATTGCTACAACCCAGGAGACCGAGGGAATAATTGGGGCCCGCCGATGACGAACTCCGTGACGGTCGGCGGCGTCGTCACCGCAAACTCGCGCCCGGCATACGACCTAAGCGGGCGACAGATCGCGGCGGCGACGGTGCGTTTTTAGCGCGGCCCCTGCCTCAGTCGGCGAGCGGTGTCGGCGAGTGCGAAACGGATCGCCCCGGACGTGGAGCTGGCAAGACCGAGCTCGACGATCAGTTCGATGTGCTGCCGTTCCTTCCCCGTGACTCGCATGTTGAGCTCACGCCACGGTCCGCCATCCTTCGGGCGCCGCGCATCGAGGTCGGTCACGGTTGAGATACTAGACGGCGTCTAGACAGCTTCCAGACGTGAGGGCACCCCCGTACCAAATGAGCACCGGGTCGGGCGGTATCCACGTTCGCGATGCAGGCTCGTGGGCGATGCTGTACGAGTAGTTCGTGCGGGAACGCGTCTAGGGTCCGGTACGTCCGGTACGTCGCCTCGAGCGCGTGACGCCGGCGAGCTCGTTAGGGCATCGGAGCGGTGTCAGGACTGACGACGGTACCCCTCCTCACGCCTTCCTCCTTTTCTCGGCCAGAGCCTCGGCGCGACCCGGGTTCGACGCTGCGTCGCTCGACGCTGACGACGGCGCGTCGCACTCCCCCTGCGACCAACGTCGACACCGACACGTGTCGTCGCGATCATCCCGGGGACCTTTCATTCACTGGCCCGCTGGGGAGGGCGTAGGTACCCGCCTGAAATCCGAGTGGCGAAAAGCCCCGGGCCGATCATCGCGCACTGGAAGAGCGACCACCGTGCGGCGTCGCGCGACGCGTGCCAACGATCGCGCCCTTAGCGTGTGGCACGTGGCACACGTCGACCCGTGCCACGCACGCCATCGACGAGTGCCATGGCACGAATCACAGGAGACCGTCGGAAGTCAGCCGAAAGAGGGTCTCGCGGCCGTCTCGTATCGGCTCAATGGTGCCAAGCTCCTTGAGGCGGGAGAGAACGCGCAGCAACGTGCGCTGCGCAAGGCCCGACGCGCGAGCGTCCTCGATGAGCCTCTTGCGCGGGACGGCTGCACCGCCAGCCGCCGCGAGCGTGTCGCGGACGTACTGCTCGGCCTTCGCCGATTGCTGCACTTCGTCTGACGCGTCGCCCATGTAGGTCAGAGCGACCGACTCGCCGGCCTCAGCGGTGACGCGAACACGGAACGGCTTCGTTGCCTCGCCCCAGCGCGCCTTCGCGTGCTCCACGACGACCTCCTCAACCTCGCCCTCAGCCGCGTCGTGCACCTTGACCTTCCGGGCGTATAGCGCCGAATCGACGGCGGCGAAAATGTCACCCGAGCCGCGGGCCATCGTTTCGGGCGCGTTTGCGCCGCCCTCGCGAGGCTTCGGCGCATGGTGGATGAGGACGATGGTGAGCGGACGCCCCAGCTCATCGCGCGCCCTGCGCTTCAGCCAAGCGACCGCCTCCGCGATCCGCGCCATGTCGTCCGAGTCGTTCTCGCGCAGGCCATGGACGCGCCGCAACGTATCAACGATCAGCACGCCGAGATCCCCGCCGCGGATAAGCTCCCAGATTGCCCCCAGACCGTCGGGCGTATCGATGCGATGTCCGCCTGCGACCTCGATCAAAGGCATTTCGGGATCGCCGGCCGCGATACCGTGCGACGCCGCGAGCTGCCGTAGCCGCTCACCGAGGCGCCGCGGCGGCGATTCCTCGTCCAAGATGCCGACTCGCGCGCGCGAGGTCACGTAGTGTCCGAGGAACGGCTGACCCCGTTGGATCGCGAGGGCGAGCTCGAGCGCCAGGAGCGACTTGCCCGTGCCGCTGTAGCCGTAGAGGAGGACCGTTTCCTCTTCCGCGATGAGGCCCTGGACGATGGCCCGCGGCGGGTCGGTTTCAGCAACGTCGACGATCTGCCACCAAGTCCGCATGCTCGCCGGAGATGGGCGGCGCGAAGAAACGGCAATGAGCGCGTCACGCTGACGCTGAACGCCAGAGGGCGGCGGCGCACCAACGTTCGGAGGGATCAGGTGCTGCTCGCCATGGTCGCGGGCGTGCGCCTCAGGGTCGAACGGGAGCTCAGCCACCCGGCACGCTCTGCCCGCAGGTAAGACACATAGAGGTGGTCGACTCGATCGCCGCCTGCCGCCGCGCGCGGCGGAGCTCGTCGCGCTCCCGCTGCCACGTCAGGATCGCTCGATCGGCAGGATCCTCCCGATCAGGCTTGGACCACCACCTGGGTTCGTAAGCCTTCGACGGATGCGCCCGGCATCCGCCAGGGCTACCCTCGGTTAGAGCGGGGACGGCGGTCATCCGTCTCCACCTCTGAGCCGTCGCCGTTTGCAGCGGTGGCGGCTCTTTCGTTGATGAGCTGCTCGAGCTGGACGCGCGGAACCCTGAGCGACGCGCCGAGCCTTATCGCAGGGACCACCCCTGCCTGGATGAGTGCGTAGAGGCTCGAGCGCGAGACGCCCAGCGCGTCCGCCGCCTCACCGACCCGGAGCAGTAGCCGGTCGCTCATATTGTCCTCCTGTCCGCCCTTTGGACTCTTGTGGGCGATGCGTTTCAGTAGGACACTGTCGGATGATGCCGACTGAAGCAAGAATAACTAGCGTCGCGTTACAAATGAGCCGCGAGCGACGGGAGCGCGTCGAGCGCCTCATCGTCTTTGTCAGCGAACCGCAGTGCGCGCCGACGACAGCCGATGAACGCCGCGAACTGCTCGAGGAGGTCGTAGGCGAGAACTGGACTCGGCTCGGCCACAAGCGGATTGCCGACTTGCAGGCGTGGGTGCGTTGGGCACGCAGTGAAGGCGCTAAGGCGCTCCGCAGTCGCGAACAGGGCAGCGAAGAGGGCGAGAGGCGCCACTTTCTCCTAGCGGCGGCAGTGTTACGTCCACTGACGAAAAGGCTTGGCTTCGACCTTCAGACGGAGGAGACGCTCGTGCCGTCGTCGCGCTCTCCCCTCATTACTCGTTCAGTCGTTCTATCGGGCGTCACAGAGAGATACCAGCCTCCGAATCACCGCTGGCGATCGCTACTCAAGGTGCCGCCGGCGCTCGGCCCAATCGCGCTCGACCCGAAGTCAGCGATCGGCCTCGCGGCGCTTGAGCAGTTGGTGAATGCGAAGAGCTACGGACAATGCCCGTTCTGTCACGAGTGGTGGCTCAGCAACGAGCGTCGGCACCATCGTCTCACCTGCGGAGCGCCGGACTGCGACAACGCGCGGAAGCGCATATCTCAGAAAAGGAACCCAGAGCCCGCGGAACGGGTCGCCGGAAGAGTGCAGCGGCACCGTGACAAGGCGCAGAAGACGCGGCGGCGCGGATCTGTCCGCGCGAGAGGAGTGACCAGTGTCAAAGCGAGGACGCGGTGAGGGCACGGTCGGTCAACGGAAGTCGGATGGATTATGGGTCGCACGTGCGTCGCTAGGCTTTGAAAACGGGAAGCGCCGCCGCAAGGTTGTCTACGGCAAGACGCGCCGTGAGGCGGCCGACCGGCTGACCGCGGTCCTGAGAGCGCGCCAGCAGGGCTTGCCGGTCGCGACGGAGCGGCTCGCGGTGGGCGCATACCTCGAGCGGTGGGTTGAAGGCGTGCGTGCGAACGTTCGGCCCACGACGCACGTCCGTTACGCGGCGCTCCTGCGTCGGCACCTCATGCCGCGGCTCGGGCGCATCGCGCTGACGAAGTTGCAGCCCACGGACCTCACGACGGCCTACGCCGCGATGATCGCGGGGGGCCTCGCTCCCCTGACGGTGGGCCAAGCGCACCGCGTGCTCGGGACAGCACTGCGCGACGCGGAGCGCTCCGGGCTCGTCGCGCGGAACGTGCAGCGGCTCGTCCGGCCGCCGCGGGCCGAGCATCGCGACATGGACACGCTCACTGCCGAGCAAGCCCGGACACTCATCGTGGCCGCCGCGTCCGACCGGCTCGGGGCGCTGTACGCGCTCGCGCTCGATACGGGCGCGCGGGAGGGCGAGCTCCTCGCCCTGCGCTGGACCGACGTGGACTTCGAAGCGGGCGCGATCCACATCGTTCGGACCCTGCAGCGGCTTCCCGGTCGGCTCCTCTTCGCCGATCCGAAGACCGCCGCGAGCCGCCGCGCGATCCCGCTCGGCGCACGGGCGCTCGACGCCCTCCGCCGGCATCGAGTGGCGCAGGCCGAGGAGCGGCTGCGGGTGGGAGCGGCCTGGACGGACAGCGGACTGGTATTCACGACGGAGGTCGGGACGCCGATCGACGCCGGCAATCTCCTCAGGCGCACGCACTACCCGCTGCTCGCACGGGCGGGGCTGCCGCGCGTTCGCTTCCACGACCTTCGGCACACCGCCGCGACGCTCCTGCTCACCGCTGGCACGCACCCGAGCGTGGTGGCCGAGCGGCTCGGCCACAGCACGCCAAGCCTCACCCTGAACGTCTACAGCCACGTCACGCCGACGATGCAGAAAGAGGCGGCAGCGACGCTCGACGCGATGCTCGGCGCCTGAGTGGGCACAGAAGTGGGCACAGTCGCGGTACAAGGCACCGCCCGTCCGACGTGGAAGAGCCGATATTCCGAATGATTCCCTGTGAGCCAGGAGGGATTCGAACCCACGACCAAGGGATTAAGAGTCCCCTGCTCTACCGCTGAGCTACTGGCCCCGCTCAATGCTGAGGCTTTTCGCAGATCCGCGTCAACGGACCTGATTTTCGAGCGGGTGATTCGCTCAGCTGGCATGCGTCACCCAGCCCGCTTGCCGTAGAAGCGCCCGAAGGCGTCGGGGATGCGCGCGATCTCCTCGGGGGTGATGTCGCCGAGGTAGTGCTCGGTGTGGGCGATGTCGGCATGGCCCGCGAGCTTCGCCAGCGTCGCGATGTCCACCCCGGCCCGCCGCCAGTTGGTGAGCGCGGTGTTGCGAGCGCGGTGGATCTTGAAATCGATCGCGGCTGGCAACCGCTTCTTGATCCGAGAGAAGATCTGCGAGAAGCCGTCGTACGAGAACGGGTCGCCATGCCGATTGAGGAAGAGTGGACCCGCTGACCGAGAGGGTCGCCAGTCCTTGATGTACGTGTCGCCCTCGAGGATCTCGGGCACCGCGCTGGACACGCTGGTCGACGGCGAGCTCGTCGAGGTCGATGGGTCCGCCGGCACGGTGCGGCGGGTGACAGCGACGAGCCTCCAAGCCGAGGGGAACGCCGGGCTCAGCCGCGCTGCTGGATGACGTCACGCCCCTGACGAACACGATCGACCCGGATGAGGAACGCGGCGCCCTTCTTCTCCGGGTCGCTCTTCTTCTCAGACTCGACGACGCGGTCCCAGACCTGCTCCCGCAACGCCGCATCCTCGACGAGGAGCGCTTCGCCGTAGAACCGCAGGTATGGCTCTTTGCGCGCCGTCGAGCGGTAGAACGCGGCGATCTTGGGGTTGCGCTGGAGGGCGGCGTACGACTCGAGCAGCGCGCGCTCCCAGAACGCGAGGTGATCGCGATCCCACACCATGAGGCTCCCGCGGAGGCTCAGATCAGGCTGACCGTCGTTTGCGGTCGCGATGAGCATCGGGCAACCGTCGGCGACCGCCCCGTTCACACGCTCGGCGAATGGGGCAAGGTCGATCGGCTCGGTCATCTGGTCTTCAGTATGGGATAGGTTCGGCTAGAGATCGGTCACGACCTCGGAGTCGTATCGCTCGAGGATCTCGGTCCACCGCGCGGCCGGTGGCGGTCCCCCACCGGGCGGCAGAGCGGCGAGAAGCTCCTCGACCATCCGGAAATAGCGGCCGGGCGAGAACAGCGTGAGCCACCGTGCGGGCGTGTCGCCCATCACCGTGAACGCGTGGGGAACGCCGCGCGGCGCGAACACGAACGTCCCGGGCCGCGCGAGCTCGCGGCGCCCGGTGAAACGGAACTCGACCTCGCCTTCGAGGATGTACCAGGCCTCCTCGAACGTCCGGTGGAGATGTGGCGGATTCGGGGGGAGCCCGGGCGCGGTCTGATACTCGATGAGGGCAAAGCCGTCCGGGCGGGTCTCATCCTCATCCAGCTTCACGGTCATCGAGTTCGGCGGCGGCCGCAGGATGCGCCCGTTGCCGGGAAGCACGATGCGTCCGACGGCGGTCACGCTCAGCGCGAGCCGATGATCTTGAGTGCACCTTCCGTAAACCGGGTATCGACGTACTTCGTCACGTCGGGCACCGCCCCCTCGATGAGCTTGAGGCTCGCAAAGAAGTCTGCCTGGGCCTTCAGATCGGGCACGTTCACTTTGCCGTTCAGATCGCCTTTCGGCTGACGCGCGTTCGCCCACACGTTCTTGTCCTTCAACGCGAGGTACTGGACCAGCAGATCGATCGCCTCGGTCTTCCCCTTGTTCTGGAAGAAGGCGTCGTCGAAGTCACGTACACCGAGGAGATAGCCGATCATGAATCGCGTCGCGACCTCCGTCTGCGCAGCGAATTGGGGTGAGTAGACGATGACGGCGACGTGCGTCCCGTCGATGAGCTGCCCACCGGGATAGAGGACGAACGCGATCTTCTGGCCGACGGCCGCCCCGACGAGCGGCTCGACGAGCATGCCCGCATCCACCGCGCCGCTCGCGAGCGCGCCGAGGATGTCGCCCAACGGGAGGTAGTTCACCGTCATGTCGCTGAGCTTGATGCCGTCCTTCGCGGCGGCCTTCGCGGCGATGAGGTCGCCGATGGATCCGGGAGCGCCACCGATTGCGAACTTCTTGCCCTTGAGGTCGGCCATGCTCTTGACCTGTCCCTGGAGCGCTGACCGGACGAGGATCGAGACCGTCGTGTCGGTCGCGCCCTCGATGTGCGCCTGATCCGCCACGATCCGCAAGTCGACCCCGCGGTTCAGCGCATTGAAGAGCGCCGCCGAGGGCGATGTCGGTCCCGCCTGCACCTGGTTCGTCGCGATGGCCTGCAGCGCCTCGGCGCCCGTCGGGATCGTGATCGGATCGACCGTGATGCCGAGCGAGTCGAAATATCCACGGCGGAAGGCAAGCTCGAACGGGGCCTGGTCGGGACGGCCCTGGACTACGACCTTCATGGTCGTCTTCGGGCCCGTGTACCGCGGAGGCTTCCCCGCCTCCAGCACGATCGTCGGACCGGGGGTCGGAGTTGCGGCCGCCGACGCGGACGAGGGCGCGCTCGCCGGCGCGCACGCTGCCATGACGACCATGACCACCAGGAGTGCGACGGCGTAGCTGCACTTCGTCATACCCGACCTCCTGACCGATGCGGCTGGCCGCAAAGTGTACGCAGTCTACATTTTTGGCCCGGGCACTCCTCCCACCGGCTGGTCCGCCCGCAGATGGCTCCAGATGCGCGCGAACAGCTCGCCATAGCGGGGATCCGTCCGGACCGACTCCACCAATCGCGGACGCGAGAACACCTGGGCCACGTCGATGTCGTCCACGATGCGGCCCGGGCGGGCTGACATGACGAGGACGCGATCGGCGAGCAGGATCGCCTCGTCGATCGAATGCGTGACATAGACAACGGTCTTGCGCGACGACTCCCAGATGCGGAGTAGCTCTGCCTGCAGGACGAGCTTCGTCTGCTCATCGAGGGCCCCGAATGGCTCGTCCATCAACAGCATCTCGGGATCATTGGCGAACGCGCGGGCAAGCGCGACCCGCTGCTTCATCCCGCCTGAGAGCTGATGCGGCAGCGCATCAGCGAAGCCGCCCAGGTGCACCATGGCGATGTGCAGGTCGGCGACCGCGCGGCGCGCCTTCTTATCGATGCCGCGCGCCTTCAGCCCAAACGCGATGTTGTCCCGAACGGTCAGCCAGGGGAAGACGCTCTGCTCTTGGAAGACCATCGCGGTGGCCGGGCGCCGCGCGTCGCCATCCGGACGCAGTTCGATCGTTCCGCCGCTCGGCGCCTCGAGGCCGGCGAGGACGCGCAACAGCGTCGTCTTGCCGCAGCCCGAGGGACCGACGATCGCGACGAACTCACGCTGACGGATCTCAATGTCCACGGCGCTGAGGGCGCTGAATACGCGGCCGCGTAGGGCGAACTCCTTATGCAGGCCCCGGATCACGACCTTCGGCTCTCCGGTCACGGGGCTAGGATGCGACGACATGCGCACGCGCGGACGAGCGCTCGAACGAGCGCTGTCGCTGTTCTCGCCGCTGTTCATCCTCGGCTCGTGGGAAGGCGCTGCCGCGCTCGGCGCGATCGACACGCGTTTCTTCCCTCCGCCGTCGGAGATCTTCCGCGACCTGTGGCAGCTCCTTCTGTCCGGCGAGCTCGAGGGCCATCTCGCCGCGAGCGTGCAACGGATCGCGATCGGCTTCCTGCTCGGCGCGGTCCCGGGCGTGGTGCTTGGTCTCGCCATGGGCCTCAACCCGCTGATCCGCGCGTTCGTGCAGCCGCTGGTCGACGGTACGTTCCCCATTCCGAAGGTCGCGCTGCTTCCGCTGTTCATCATGACTTTGGGCTTCGGCGAGGCATCGAAGTACGCGATCATCGCCGTCGCGGTCGTCTACGTCGTCCTCATCAACACGCTCGCCGGCGTCCGTAACATCGACCGGATCTACTTTGACGTGGGACGGAACTATCAGGCGAGCGCCCTCATGCGGTTCACGGATATCGCGCTCCCGGGCGCCTTGCCGACGATCGTCGCGGGCCTGCGCCTCGGGATGGGCATCGCGATGCTCGTGATCGTCGCGGCGGAGTTCGTCGGTGCGCGCAGCGGCATCGGGTATCTGATCTGGACCAGCTGGCAGACCTTCCAGGTGAGCCACATGTATGTGGGCATCATGGTCACGGCCATTCTGGGCTTCGCGATGGCGTGGCTGTTGGATGCCCTCGATCGTGTCTTGATCCCGTGGCGCCCGCAAGCGGCTCACTAGGCGCCGACGCTCAGTTCCATCCGATGGATGCCGCCGGCCGCTCCCAGAAGACGAGCCGATCGCGTAGTCCGGAGATCCCGGCGTCGAGGATGAAGCCGACGATCGCGATGACGAGGACGCCGGCGAAGACCTGCGCCCGGGCGAGCGAGGCGGCGGCGTAGGCCACGAGATAGCCGATGCCCTCGGTGGCACCGATCATCTCGGTAATCACGGCGATCGCGAGGGCGATGGGCAGCGCGACCCGCAGGCCGTTGAAGACGTAGGGGGCGAGTGCCGGCGCCACGACCCGCAGCAGGACCTGTCGCCGGCTGGCGCCCATGTTCTCCGCCGCCCACACATAGACGGGATCGATCGCCCGAGTGCCATAGAACGTCGTGATCGCGATCGGATAGAGGCATTCGAGGAACACGAGCGCCACCTTGGAGAGGTGGCCCAGGCCGAATGCGAGGATGAAGATGGGGTAGATGGCGATCCGCGGCACCGGGTAGCTCGCCGAGAAGAACGGCTCGACCGTTCGGCCGATGATGGCGAACCTCGCCATGAGGAAGCCGATGGCCACTCCGGCGACCGTCGCTCCGGCAAACCCCCCGATCACGCGAAAGAGGGTCGCGGCAAGATGCGGCCAGATGATGCCGGTCGTGAACAGCTGCACGAGCTCATCGCCGATCGACGGCAGGCTCGGGAAGAGCCTGGGGTTCACGAGACCAGACCGCGCGAGGACCTCCCACCCGATCAACAGGAGCGCGATCGAGTGGTAGCGGGCAAGGCGTCTAGCCACGTGACGTCTCCCTGCCCCGAAGCACGGAGCGGGACGCGACGAGCAGCAGCCGGTCCGCCGTGAAGCCGAGGATCCCGATGACCGTGATCGCCGACAGCATGAGATCCCACCGTCCGCCGGCCTCGGCGACGATCACGAGGAAGCCGAGGCCCGCGCGATGGGCGGTCCCGACGGCTTCGGAGGCGAACATGAGGATGAACGCGAGGGCGAGCGCGACCCGCAGGCCGCCCAGGATCTGGGGCAGCGCCGCCGGAAACACGACCTTGCGGAAGACCTGGGCCGGACGCGCGCCCATGCTGCGCGCGGCCCAGACCCACGGGGTCTGCACCTGCCGCACACCGGCGAGCGCGCTGAGATAGGCGGGAAAGAACGTCGTGATCGCGATGAGGACGATCTTCGAGGTATCGCTGATCCCGAACCACACGATGAGCACCGGCAGGATGGCCACCTTCGGCACGGGATTGCTGAGCGAGATGATCGGGTCGAAGAAGCCGGCGACGCGCCGGGACACGCCGGACATGAGGCCGAGCAGGACGCCGGCTCCGGCGCCGAGGATGAGGCCGGCCATCGAGCGATACAGGCTGATCGCGACGTGCCCCACGATCTCGCCGGTGCGAACGAGGGTCCAGAGCTCGCCGGCGATCTGCGACGGGCGCGCGACGTATTCGGGCAGGGACTCGGTCGCCGCGCCGAGCTCCCACAGCCCAAGAAGGACCGCGGGGAGCAGCGCCGCCTGCGCGGCCCGCGTTAGGCGCCCAGGCTCCCTCGCGATCGCAGGACCTCCTCTCGCAGCAGGTCCCAGACCTGGTTGCGGGCGGTGAGGAACTCGACCGACTTCTTCACCTCGATCGGGCGGGGCCGCGGCAGATCGATCCGCAGATCGGCCTTGATCCGGCCGGGGCGGGCGGTGAAGACGATGACGCGGTCGCCCAGGAAGACCGCTTCGTCGATGTCATGCGTCACGAAGAGGACCGTCTTCCCCGTCGCGAGCCAGATCCGCTGGAGCTCCTCCTGCATCAGCTCGCGGGTCTGCGCATCGAGCGCACCGAACGGCTCGTCCATGAGCAGCACCTTGGGATCGAAGGCCAGGAGCCGCGCGAGCGCGACCCGCTGCTTCATGCCGCCGGAGAGCTCGCTCGGATAGGCGTCCTTGAACGGGAGCAGCCCGACCAGCTCGAGATAGCGCTCGGCGGTCGCGACACGCTGCGCCGCCGGCAGACCCTGGATCTCGAGCGCCCATCCGGCATTGCCGATCACGGTCCGCCAGGGAAAGAGCGCGAGCTCTTGGAACATCATCCCGCGATCGGGGCCCGGACGGCGGACCTCGCGCCCGGCCACCCGCATGACGCCGGCGTCGGCGGGGATGAAGCCGCCGAGCACATGGAGGAGGGTGCTCTTCCCGCAGCCGCTCGGCCCGACGATCGTGACGAACTCGCCCTCGGACACGGCGAGACTGACGTCGTCCACCGCGCGGACCCGCTGCTCGCCGCGTACGAACTCTTTCGAGACGCGGTCGATCTCGACGATCACGCGGACATGGCTACGGCAGCAGGCTCAGGTCGACGAGCTTGGTGAGATCCACCTTCTTTGCGATCCACCCATTCGCGAGCAGCTGGTCGTGGTGCTTCTGTAAGCCATCGGTGCTGATCTTTCCCGTCGGCTCGCGGAAGTAATCGACGAGTCCGAGGTAGATGTCCGGTGTCGTTGCGACGAACTTCTTGTCGATGAGCGCCTGCCGACCGTCCTTCTGGTTCGCGAGGTACCACTTCGTCGTCGCGACGAAGTCGGCGAGGAATGCCCGCATCACCCCGGGATTCTTCGCGACGAAGTCGGGGGTGAACGCGAGGGTGAGGTTGTCCTCTTCGAACGGCGACCCCGTGCGCGAGTCGTACACGTCGACGATGCCGCCCTTGGCCTTCTCGATGGCGTAGAAGGGCTGCGGGAATGCGCCGGCGTCGACCTTCTTCGTTCTGAGGGCTTCGCCCATCGCCGGGAAACCGATGACGACGAACTTCACGTCCTTGTTCGGGTCCAGGCCCGCTGCCGTCAGGGTCGCGCGCGACCAGGCCTCGGTCGCGGTCTTGAAGCCCGGAAGGCCGATGGTCTTGCCCTTCAGATCCTTTGGTGACTTGATCCCTGAGTCCGCGAGCGCGATAAACGTCGTCCTGAACCATTTCGGATCGATCGACTCGCGCACGATGCTCGCGACGAGCTTGAGCGGAACGCCGCGGTCCGCCGCGAACAGTGCGGTCGCCGCCGGCATCGTGCCCGCGTCGAGCTGACCCGCCTCGAATGCCGACAGTCGCTCATCGCTGGCGCGGAACTGGGTCGCCTTGAGGGAGTACCACTTGCCCTGATTCGGAGCGAGGTCCGGCTTCGCGAGCATGAGCCAAACGTTCTCCTCCGCCGCGGTCCCGTAGCCGAGACGGATCTCGACCGGCTGCGCCGGGGGCGTGGCCAGGGCGCCCGCCGACGCGGACGCGGCTGTCGGAGCGCCGCCGGATGATCCGCCGCCGCATGCCGCGAGCAGCACCGCGCAGATGGCGGCGACCGCCGTCGATCGGAGCCCGCCTGTACCGCTCATACGATCCTCCCCAGCCAGCTGCTGGCCAAAGTGTAGACAGTTTGTTGGTCTAGGCGACCGGCCGGCAACGGCCCGCCGGGATGTGCACGCGGACCGTGTCGCCCGGGGCGCAGGCCGCGCGGCGCGGCAGATGCGCGATGAGCTCGGTGCCGCCCAGCTGGAGGCGAGCGCGGGAGTACTCGCCGAGGAACGCGACGTCGATGACGGTCGCCGCCCAGGTATTCTCGCCGTCCGCTGCGGCGAGCTCGATGTCCGCGGGACGCACGAGGACCTGTTCGATGGCGCCATCGGCGAGGCCCTCGATGCGGAGGGTCCCCCACGGCGCCTCCGCGATGATGCCGCCGTCCTGCCGCCTGACCGATGAAAGCGTCACGAGATTGGCGGCCCCGACGAACTCCGCCGCGAACCGGCTCCGTGGCGCGTCGTAGACCGCGCGCGGGCCGCCGAGCTCGACCACGCGGCCTTCCGACAGCACGGCGACGATATCTGATATCGCGAGCGCCTCGACCTGATCGTGGGTCACGTACAGCGCCGTCATGCCCAGCCGCTGCTGCAACGAGCGCAGCTCCACACGCATCTCCTCTCGAAGCTTCGCATCGAGATTCGAGAGTGGCTCATCCAGGAGCAGCACGTCCGGCTCTCCCACGATCGCGCGCGCCAGGGCGACCCGCTGCTGCTGGCCGCCGGACAGGAATGGCGCGGGCCGGTCGATCTCACGCCCGAGGCCGACGAGGTCGAGCACCCGCTCGACCCGTTCCCGTTCGGCGTCGCGCCCCAGGTGCAACGGCTTCAGCGGATAGGCGACGTTCCCGTACACCGTCATGTGCGGCCACACGGCATAGCTCTGGAACACGATGCCGACGTTGCGCTCATTCGGGGGGACGAACACACCTCCTGCGGCGGAGAACACGGTCCGGCCGGCAATCTCGATCTCGCCCGAATCCGGCCGCTCGAGCCCCGCCACGCAGCGCAGCGCGGTCGTCTTCCCGCACCCCGAGGGGCCGAGCAGGGTCAGGAACTGACCGCGCGGCACTTCGAAGGACACGTCATCCATGGCGACGACGGACCTGCGCCGCGAGTCGAACCGCTTGCGCAGGCCAGTGACGCGGATCACGCCGTGGTCGCCGCCGGCTGCCGCCCCATCCGCCGCTCTTCGGCCAGGAAGTCGGTGAATGCCGCCTCCAGCGGCACGAACTTCGGCACGTATCCGAAATCCGCCGTGGCGCGCCGGATATCCATTACGCAGCGGGCCCGATCGGTGATCGCGGCACCGGCGCCGCCTGCCGCAGGGTCGGTGAATGAGACCCGGGCTCCCGGCACCACCGCGCTGATCGCACGCGCGAGATCCTCGTGGTCAACGCCGATCCCGGACCCGAGGTTGTACGCGTGGTGGCGTGGCGTGGCGGCGAGCGCCGCGAGCACGAAGCCCTCTGCGATGTCCTTGTTGTACGCGAAGTCGTCGCGCTCGCCGGGAGCGAGGCGACGGATCTTCACCTCCTCGCCGGCAAGGGCCGCGTAGAACATCCCGTCCGGGCTGGTCGCCGTGGGCCCGCGCTTGAGCGGCCCGAACGCCGAGCTGAACCGGATCGCGAGGAACTCGATGCCGTAGCTCCGCGCGTAGTAGAGGCCGAGATGCTCCGCGGCGAGCTTGCCGATGCCATAGAGCATCCGCGGGAGCTTCGGATACTCCTCCGGAAGGGGCACGTAGTCGGGTGCGGCGTGGGCACCGGTGACGTCGTCGTAGACGGCCTTCGAGCTCGCGTAGACGACTCGCGTGACGCCCGCCTTGCGAGAGACCTCAAGCACGTTCCAGGTCGCGAGCGCGATCTGCTCGATGGCGAACCGGCCATCGGGCTCGGCCGCCCAGGGCGGCTCCATCTGCCATGGCTTCGCGGAGGCCATGTGGATGATGGCCTGCGGCCGGTGGCGCTCGACCGCGGCCGCGAGCGCATCGGGATCGAGCAGGTCGCCGAGCGCCAACGTGAGCCGGCCCTCGATGTCCCCGTTGATCGTCCGCCCGACCTCGTTCGTGCGGCCGCGCACGAAGACGATGGGCTCGATCCCGCGCTCCGCGAGACCGCGCACGACCCAGGCGCCGATGACGCCGGTCCCGCCGGTCACGAGAACGCGCTCGATGCTCACCGACGTTGCGCGATCTGCAGGAACTTCGCCTCGAGGCGCGCGCGTTCGTCGATCGACTCCTTCTGCACGTCCCAGGTGACCAGATCGAGCCCCTTCGTGTCGGCGGCTGCCTGCGACCCGCTCACGAGCGGATTGCCACGGAACGTCGCCTTCTCGTAGGCGTTCGCGCCTTCCACCGAGGCCAGCCAGGCGATGAACAGACGGGCTGCGTTCGGGTGCGCCGCGGTCTTCGGGATGACCCCGCTGAGCACGGAGAAGACGGCCGGGTTCGGCACCACGTAGGCGACCGGGGCGCCGCGCGCGACCTGCGCGCGGGCGTGTTGGACGCGGACGACGCCGACAGCGAACTCACCGGCCGCGACCTTGTTCGCCACATCAGGAGGCGTCGCGATGATCGTGCTCTGGGCGACGAGCTTGGTCCAGAGATCGGTCGCCTTCGCCTCGCCGAGCGGCATGGTGAGGTCAGCGGCGATGTCGCCGGTCGGGAAGATCGCGAGCTTGCCCTTCCATTTCGGATCGAGCAGCGCATCCCACGTCCGCGGTGCGTCCTTCTCCGCGACCTGGCTCTTGTTGTAGATGAAGACGGTGAGCGCGCCGACGGCTTTGACCTGGGCCTGCGAGGCGATGAGCTCCTTGCCCAGGCCGAGTGCGGCCCAATCGGTCGCGAGCAGGATCCCGTCCTTCTCCGGCACGCTGAGCTGCGCCAGGCCGCCGATCAAGACGTCGGTGGTCGCGGTGCGGTTTACCTGAACCTCCGCGGTCATCTGCTGGATCGCCTCGGCGCTCGATTGGCTGAGCTGCTGCACGTCGATGCCGGGGTATTTCGCCTTGAAGGCCGCGATGACCGGCGCGAACTGCTGGTCGGGCGTGCTGTCGGAGACGAGCACCTTGCCTTCGGTCTTCGCCGTTGCACTGACCTGATCGAGCGTGAGCTTGCTCGCGACCGGCTGCGCTGGCGTCGCCGCCGGGGCCGCGCATGCGGCGAGCAGCGTGACCACCAGCAGCGCCAGTCCGACGACGCGACGTTGACCACCTGGACCCGGAGTGGTGTTCGACATCTCTTCCTCCAATACCTGTTTCGACACGGTCAGATCCACGGGAACGGGTTCGGTGAAATGACGGCTTCGATGACGGATGGCTTGCCGCTCTGCAGCGCGGACCGCACCGCAGCGGCGATCTCGGCAGGATCCTCCACCCGACGCGAGGTGACGCCAAAGGCCGCGGCCGCGTGGGCGAGGTCGACCTCGAAGTCGAAGCCGAAGTCGACACCCCTGGCGAGGGCCCGCTGGGCGCTGCGCAGGACGCCGGAGCGCATCGAGCGATAGCCCTTGTTGTTGATCACGAGGATCGTCACCGGCAGCTGATACTTGGCCGCCGACCACAGGGCCTGTGGGGTGAACGCGAATCCGCCGTCGCCGACGATCGCGAGGACCCGGGCGTCCGGCCGGGCAAGCTGGACGCCGATCGCGGCCGGCATGCCCCAGCCCTGCACGCTCGCCCCCGTGCCGAAGAGGTGCTCGGGTCGCGCCTGCCGCAGATAACGAAGCAGCATCGGCGTCGACGTCGTGCCGTGCTCGACGATGAGCGTGTCATCGTCGATAGCCCGGTTGAGCTCGGTGGCGAGGCGGGCGATGCTCATCGGACGGTCGGTGCCGTGCTCTTCGAGGAACGCGGCATCCGCGGCCCGGAGCTCGGCCTGGAAGGGAGCGAGCCTTGCCAGGCGGGCATCGCGCAGCGCGGCCGGGACCCGACCCCGCAGCGCCGCCCGCACGGCCTTGAGCCCGAGCGCGATATCGGCGACGGCAGCGACGTCGACGGCTTGCTGCCGTCCCAGGTCGGTCGGGTCGAGCCCCAGCGCGAGCACCTCCGTTCCCGCGGGGAAGGCCGCTTCCGGCACGCCGATGGCCTCGGGGAACAGGCGCGCGCCGATGGCGAAGACGCAGGACGGCGCGATCCGATCGAACGTCGCGCGGGTGTACTCGCCGAATCCCAGATCGTGCGGACGGGGAAAGGCGACTGTCCCGGCCCACGGCTCGGAGACCACGGCAGCACCCAGCTCCTCGGCAAGCGCGACGAGATCGGGAATCGCACCTCCGGTGACCGCATCCTTGCCGGCGACGAAGAGCAGCCCCTCGGCGGCCGCGAGCCGCGCGGCCATCGCCTCGACCGATGCGGGTGATGGGGCGCCGAGCGTCGGGACCGCGCTCGGTCGATTCGGCTCCGAGCGGACGCCCTGCACCACGGCCGGGAACAGATCGAACGGCAGCGACAGGAACACCGGGCCCTGCGGATGCGCCGCGGCGAACTTGAACGCGCGGTGGATCGCCTCCGGAAGCCGCTCGGGCGAATTCACCTCCCACGCCCACTTCGTGAACTGCCGGACCATCCCCAGGAGATCGGTCGCGGAGGCGTACGCATCGCGCCCGATGAGCGCGCGCGTCTGCTGGGTCGACGTGATCACCATCGGCACACGATCCCGATGCGCGATGTAGATGGCGGAGAGCGCGTTCGCTGTGCCCGGCACCATGTAGAGATTCACGAACGGCACCTTCCCGCTCGCGCGCGCGTAGCCGTCCGCGATGGAGACGACGCTCGCTTCATGCAGGCCGAGGACGTATTTGATGGAGTGCTCGGCGAGCGGATCGAGCATCGGATAGACGCCGTTGCCCGGCAGGTTGAAGAAGTACTCGACCCCCTCGGCGGCGAGCGCCTCGGCGATGACCTCCGCTCCGGTCGCCACTTCCTTGCTCACAGCAGCCCGGTCGCGGCGCGTGAGCGGCCAAGGATCCGCAGGGCCGCGAGCGCGATGAGGAAGACCGCGGCCATGAGCAGCGTCCCGACGGCGGCGCCGACGGTAAGGCTCCCGTAGTCCCACAGCTGCCACAGCAGGCTCGCGAGCACCGGATTCGCGGGAGGCGCCAGCAACACCGAAGTCGAGAGATCGCGGATGGAGTGCACGAGCGTCCAGAGCCACACGAACACGAGCGTCGGCGCGATGAGCGGCAGGGTGATCGTGCGGAACACGTCGAGCGGCGACCGCCCGGACGCCTGGGCGGCCTCTTCGAGCTCGGGATGGATCTGCGAGATCGCGCTGTTGGCATTCCGGGTCGCGAACGGCAACCCGAGCGTCACGTGGCCGAGGGTGAGGACCCAGATCGTGCCGTACAACGGCAAGAAGGTCATCGCGATCGCGGCGTACTGCAGCGAGAGGCCGAGGATGACGCCCGGAACGACGAGCGGCAGCAGCGCGAGGACGTCCAAGGTGCGACGCCCGCGCAAGGGGCTGCGGATGACGACCCACGCAACGAGCCCGGCGAGCGCCGTGACCACGGTCGCCGCGACCACCGAGTTGAGGGCGGTGTTCTGCAGCGCGAGCGCCCCGCGCGGCGTGGCGAAGACATCCGCGTAGTTCTGAAGCGTGAGCCGGCCGAGCGCATCCCCACCGAGCTGCGCGAAGAACGGGATGAAGCTCGTCCACACGACCATCGCCACCGGGAGGACGAGCCCGAGGAGCAGGTAGCCGATCAGCCAGGCGCGCCCGATGGCATTCGCTCCCCGACCGAGATGGAGCGTCCGCGCGCGGTACTTCCCGGTGAGCGTCGCGAACTGGCGTGCGTTGCCAAGGGCCCGCAGGTACGCGAGCCCTGTCGCGAGCACGACGACGAGCGTCACCATCGAGAGCACCGACGCGTAGGCGTACCGGGGTACGGCATAGCGCTGGATGGAGAAAAAGATCTCCGAGCTGAAGACGAACACGTTCGCCGGGATGCCGATGACCGCTGGGATATCGAAGCTGAGGAGCGACGCGATGAACGCATAGAGGGCCACCGCGAGCAGCGCCGGCCGCACGAGCGGGAGCGACACGTGCCAGATGGCGCGGATGAGGCCAGTGCCGCGCGTCGCGAGCGCGGCCTCCTCGTAGCTCGCGTCCATGTTCCGGAGGGCCGGCGAGAGCATCACGAAGACCAGTGGCACGAGCGACAGGCCCTGGATCGCGACCATCGCGGGGAACGAATACACGTTCAGGACGACGCCCGGGCCCACAGTCGCGCCGAGGGCCGCGTTCAGCATCCCGATCTTCGGGCTCGCGAGGAGGACCCAGCCCATCGCGAGCACGAGCGGCGGCACCGCGACCTGCGCAAAGATGACCGCGCGGATCAGGTCCTTACGGCCGAGGTCCGACCGCTCCACGAACCACGCGATAGGCGCGCCGACCAGGAGGGCGATGACGGCGCTTGCTGCGGCAAACGCGATCGACGTGCCGAGCAGACCGAAGGTCCGCGCGTCGCTCAACACCTCTTGGTAGGTACCGAGAGTGAACGCGAATCGCGAGAGCGTTCCCGACCGCGACACGCTGCTGATGAGCAGCCCGCCGAGTGGGACCGCGACGAGCAGCAACAGGATCACGAACAGGATGACGAACAGCGCACGCCAAGACCGCCCGAAGCCCGGGGTGGACCAATCCGGTGGGGACCAGGCAGCGAGACGAGCGGCCCGGCTCACGGTCGTCCTTCGATCGGCCGCCACGGCGCGAGCGTCGATTCCATGCGTTCGAGGATCGCCGTGAGGAGGACGCCGGCGAGGGCGAAGACGAGCACACCCGCGAATAGATCGGCCGTGTTGAAGGTCTGAGCGGCGACCGAGATGAGATAGCCGATACCCGCGTTGGGAACGAAGATCTCGCCGACCACGACCGCAGTCAGGCCGCGCCCGACGCCAAGCCGAAGGCCGCTCACGATGAACGGGAGCGCGCCGGGAACAAGGATCTTGTACAGCACCTGGATCCGCGGGGTACTGAACGACCGCGCGACCTCCAAGTACGCGGCGTCAGTCGACCGCACGCCAACGAAGGTGTTGATGAGGATCGGGAACAGGCTCACGACGAAGACAAGGGCGACCTTTGGCGCGAGGTAGATGCCGAAGATGATGATGAAGTACGGTGCGAGAGCGACAAGTGGCGTCGAATAGAGTGCGGTGATCCACGGATCAAGCAACCGGTGCGCTGCTGGGCTCGTGCCGATGAGCAGACCGAGTCCGATGGCGACGACCGCCGCGAGCGCGAAACCGATCGCGAACTCGCCCGCGCTGACGGCGAGGTGAGGCCAGAGCGTGCCGTCCGCGACCCAACGCAACGCGGCCGCGAGGACAGCGGTGAAGGGCACGAAGAACAGCTTGTTCGTCACGAAATAGCGGCCGACGATCTCCCACGCCGTCAAGCCGACGGCTAACGACAGGTACGGGGTAGCCACGCGCAGCCATCGGCCACGGTCTCCGGGCCGCCGTTCCGGCGTTGTGGCCGCGGCCGGTGCCCTTGCGAGGGGGCGGTCTTCCCTCCTCACCGCTTCTCGAGCTTCAGTGCGTCGTCCAGATACTTCGAGTCGAAGATCCCCTGCGTCTTGAGGTCGGCTTCCTTGATCGCGCCGAGGCCGGTCATCGCCTGTCCCATCTTCTTGACCGCTTCATCGGTGATCTTGCCCTCGCGGGCGATCCGCTCGTTGGTGACGAACTCTTTATACGTGTTCTCCGCCGCGTCCGGTTGGATCTTCAGGTACTTCCCCACGATCTCGATCGCGCGTGCGCGGTTCTCGGGCGCGTACAGCCACGCCCGGGCCTGGAGCAGGCCACGCAAGAACGCGACCGTCTGCTTGGGATGCGATTCGATCCACTGGCGACGACCGCCGACGGTGAGGAAAGGGTTGTCCCAGAACGGTGCCGCGTCCCCGAGGAAGGTGAGGGTGCCGGATTTCTGGGCCTCGAACTTCTGGGGGAACACGAGGAGCGTCGCGTCGATCGCTCCGCTCTGGAGCGCGGCATACTGCGCCGCACCGGGTCCGGCCTGAACGCCCTGATAGTCGGCGTCCTGCAGGCCGTTCCGCCGCAGCATCGTCCGCAGGATGAGCGTCGTGCCGCTCGCGAGCGGACCAATCCCTATTTTCTTGCCGCGCAGCTGCTCGATCGTCGTGATGCCCTTCTGGGCAAACAGGCCATGCTCCGGCTTGGTCATCTCGAAAGCGAGCATGAGCGTGTCGTTGCTGACCGCGGCAGTCTGGATGTACACGTCGAACGCATTGCTTTGGAGATCGAATTGCCCCGCGATCAAGGCTTTCGCTGCATCCGCACCGTTCACATCGAGCGTCGATCGCTCTACGGTGAGACCGAGCTTCGTCCACAACCCCAGCTCTTCGGCAATGAAGACATCCCAGTACCACGGCTGGGACTGGATCTGGTTGTACCGGACGGTGCCGAGCGACTCCGCATTGGCGCTCGACGCGGCGGACGCGGCGGACGCGGCAGGCGCGGCGGGTGCGGCAGCCGGGGCACACCCGGCAATGACGAGCGCGACGACGATGATGATCGCGGCGATCGATCTCTGACCCATGGAATTTCCCTCCCGCTGTGTGGTCACGACGCTGAGATGGCCGCTGTGAGCCGCATGGATCGGCGCACCTCCTCTTCGAGCACGCCCCAGATGCGATCCAGATAACCCGCGAACTGCGGTGTGCGCTTGCAATCCAAAGCGCGCGGCCGAGGGATCTGGACGGCGAACGAATCCTTCACCTGGCCGGGGCGCGCGGACATGACGATGACCCGATCTGACAGGTACACGGCTTCGTCGAGCTGATGGGTGATGAAGACGACAGTTTTCCGCCGATCGGACCAGATGCGGAGCAGCTCTTGTTGCATGACCTCACGCGTTTGCGCATCCAGCGATGCGAAAGGCTCGTCCATGAGGAGGACGGCCGGATCCACGATGAGCGCGCGTGCAAGGTTGGCCCGCTGCCGCATGCCGCCCGACAGCTGATGCGGATACGCCTCGGCGAAGCCGGTCAGCCCGGTGAGCTCCAGGAGCTCGTCGGTACGCGGACGGCTCTCCCTGGCCGGGATGCCGCGGACCTCCAAGCCGAAGCGGATATTGGCCCGCACGGTCCTCCAGGGAAACAGTCGGTCCGATTGGAAGACGAAGGCGCGGTCGGGTCCAGGGCCGGCGATCGGTGCGCCGTCGATCAGGACCCGGCCCTGTTGGGGCACGATGAGCCCGTCGATGATCCGGGCGAGGCTCGTCTTGCCGCAGCCAGAGGGACCGAGGATCGACAGGAACTCTCCGTCGGCGACGTCGAGGCTGACGTCGCGCATCACCTCGACGCCGGCCCCCTTGCCGCTCGCAAAGCGCAGGGAGACGCCCTCGACGCGCAGCTTGGGCGCTCGTGTCGCCGCCCCCTGACCGAAGGCGCCCACCGCTAGCCTGCGACCGTTGGCGACGGCGGCGGGGCATCCTGCTGTCCCAGTCCCCGCACTCGCGGCAATACCTCTTTCGCGAAGAGCCGCATGCTCGCTGCGGCCTGTTCGTGGGTCATGGTCCCGACATGGAATCGGGCGTTCACGACGCCGACGCCGGTGTGCTTGATGACCCGGGTCAGCTGTTCGACGACCTCATCGGGGGTCCCGACGGACACGTATCCCTGTTCGATCTGCTGAGGGAGATCCATCGTTGCCATGGTCTCCGCACCGACGCCGCGCCGGCGGGCGCGCTCCTCCGGCGTGATGTACTTCGTGCCCTGCACCACCATTTCCAGCGAGCTGGTGATCGGACCCAGCAGCTCCTTCCGGAAGTACGTGGTCGCCTCTCCGATCGTGCGGCGAGCGGCGTCGCCATCGGTCTGGACGTGGATGACATGGTCGTAGAGGAAGTTCGCAGGCGGAGGCTGCCAGCCCTGGTCCCCGGCGAGCTTGCGATACAAATCGAATTGCTCCTTCGCGCGGTCCATGGAGACGAACGCGGCGCCGATGCCAACGCGCCGGCGGAGAGCGAAGTGGACGGACTGCACGCTTCCGGCCGGGATGTAGATGGGCGGGTGAGGCTTCTGCAGTGGCTGCGGCCAGATCGAGATCGTGCGGTACTGGAAGTACTTGCCTTGCCAACCGAACGGCTCGGGCTCCGTCCAACATTTCAGGATGAGCTCGAACGCTTCTTCGTAACGATCGCGGCTTTCGTCCGGATTCGTGTGGTAGGCGAGCTGCTCATGGGCGGTCCCGCGGATCATGCCCGCGATCAGGCGACCGCCTGACATCACGTCGAGCATCGCGTACTCCTCGGCGAGCCGGACGGGGTCGTTCAGCGGGATGATGCTTCCCATCATCGCGATCCTTGCCCGCTTGACGCGCTGCGTGAGCGCGCCGCCCATGACCGTTGGAGACGCCATGAGCCCGAACGGCGAGAAGTGATGCTCGTTGCAGCCGACCCAGTCGAAGCCGAGCTCGTCCGCCAAAGCCATCTCGTCGATGTAGCTGCCGTAGAGGTCGACCGCCCTCGCCGGGTCGAACAGCTTGGCCGGAGCCGGCCAGGACCGCGGGCGCGACTGCAGATACGGCCAGGCCATCAGGTGGAAGAAGTTGAAGAGGACCATCGCTATGTGAGAACGAGCGAGGATGACCGGTTGATGATGAACGTCTCCTGCCGCTCGAGGAAGTCGCCGACGATCTCGGCGAACGCCTCAGGGCGGTCGATCTGGATCTGATGCGCTGCGTCGTACACGATGACGAACTGCGCGGACGGCATCTTCTCGCGGTAGATCCGCCCCATCTCCGTGGGGATGAGTCCGTCGCGATCCCCGAACAGGACGAGGGTGGGCACGTGCACCCCGCTGAGGTGCCGTTCGAAGTCGGCGTCGCGATTCGGACCGATCAGACGACCCACGGCCGCGCCGTTCCGGGCGCGTACCGCAGGGTCGTCCGGAGGTAGCGTGACCCGCTCGGGATGGGCGAACACGCGCGCCGGCATCTCCGACGGCGGGATCTTCGAGAGGTCATGGTCGGCCGGTCGGATCGCGGCGGAGGATTCGAGGATCAATGTGGCGATCCGGTCCGGCGCGTCGATGGTCATCCACAGGGCGACCTTGCCGCCGAACGACGTCCCGATCAGGCTGGGTCGGTCCGGCGCGACGGCCGCCACGAAGGTCAGCATCACGCGGGCAAGATCCCGGGCGGTCCGGACGTCCGCGACATCCGGGGTCGTGCCGAATCCCGGAAGCTCGGGGACGATGACGCGATAGCGCTCGGCCAGGAGCGCATGGGCCGGCGTGACGCGTGCGCCGCCGGCGCCATGGATCTGGACGACCGCCGGGCCGGTCCCGGCCTCCTTGAACGCGATCGTCGTGTCGCCGACGCGGAGGGTGCGCTCGCTGAACGTCACCGACATCTGGCGACTGTATTCACGTTTCAGGAGCCCCGCAAGCCGCTCGTGACGATGTGGGTGGCATCGAGCTGAAGCAGCAGCCCGAGCTCATCGGCCATGGCCCAATCTTCGACGATCCGCCGATGTTGCAGCCGATAGAACACGACCTCGTCGAGATGCACCGCTCGCCCGGTGGGTTCGATGCCGAACAGCGGGCCACGGTGGGTCCCACTGAGCTCGTAGCGGGCGACGACCGTGTCGCCGTCCGCGACGATCGCAAAGACCTCGGAGCGCCAGTCCGGGAACGCCGTTCGGATCGCCGCGATCCGGAGCGCGAGGCGTTCGGTGGGAGCTATGTGGTCGCGCGGCGGACCAGGAGCGAGGGCCGCGAGAGACGGCATCCCTCGGCGACGGGAGACAAGCTCGGCGGCATAGAGCTCGGGGATGAGCTCGAGCCGTCCGCCATTCATGACCTCGTCGTTCAGGCGCCGGATCGTCGTCGTGTTCTCGTCGGAACGCGCGCTCACGGCATCAACATCCCGCCGTTCACCTGCAGCACCTGGCCGGTGATGTAGCGCGCGGCGGGCGAGAGGAGGAACAGCACCGGTCCGACGACGTCGGCCGCCACGCCGATGCGCTTCTGCGGAATGAGCGCGACCGTCCGCTCGCGCCTTCCGGGATGGTCCTTGAAGTGATCGATCATCGGCGTGTCGATGGGCCCGGGCGCAACGGCGTTCACCGTGATGCCGTCACCCGCGACCTCGAGGGCGAGCGATTTCACGAACGCCTCGACGCCGGCCTTCGCCGCGGCATAGTGCGAGCCGCCGGCATAACCCTTCGTCGCGTAGCCGGACGAGAGCGCCACGATGCTTCCCCCGCCCGCCGCGCGCATCGACGGGACGACCGCCCGACAGGCGAGAAAAGTGCCGGTGAGCGACACGTCGACGACCTGCCGCCACTCGTCGATCGAGAGTTCGGTCACCGAATGCTCGCTCACGACGCCCGCCGAGCAGACCAGGAGCGTGACCTTACCGAGCTGCGTCTCGACGCTGCCCACCGCGCGGGCGACATCGACTTCCGACGTGAGGTCGCAGCGCACGTTGAGCCGCGCGCCGGGCGAGTCGCGGCGGGCAAGGGAGGCGACGGCCGCGCCCTGCTCGGCAAGCGCGGCGCAGATCGCGGCCCCGATGCCGCCCGAGCCCCCGGTGACCACCGCGACCCTGCCGGCGAAGCCTGAGGTGCTCATTTCAGGAAGCTCTCGGGCGGCTGCGGACCCCAACGGTTCACCGTCTTCACGCGGTCCGCGCTGTCCCACCGCTTCGGTCGGTAGCCGGCCTCGTCCTCGATCCGGGCCATGTCCGCGTAGAGCTCGAGGCGGAGGCCACTCGTCGGCTCGACCAGATAGACGAACAGGTTGTGCCCGGGTCCGTGCCGCCCGGGACCGTACTCGACCACGTGACCACGGTCGGCGACGCGGTCACAGATCGTCCGGAAGCTCTCCCACCCGGCGATCTCGAATGCGATGTGGTGGACCGTCGCCCGCTGCGCATTCCCCCGAAAGCCGAGGTTGTGATGCTCGGATCCGACGCGCAGAAAGAAGAACTGTTCGCCGATCTGCTCGGAGAGGCGAAGGCCCAGGACATCCGCGTAGAACGCGGCCTCCGCCGGCGCGTCCTTGACGGCGAGGTTGACGTGACCGAGCCGCCGCGGCCGGACGTCCGATGCCGGCAGTGGATGGCCAAGTCGCGGGGAGCCGGCGGCGCAGGCCACCGCGAGTCCCTCTGGATCGGTGAACCCGATCGCCGCGTCATTCTCGTCGTCCGCTGGCAACTCCCTGACGGCGACGCCCTTCGTCTGCAGACGCCCCCGGAGGGCGGCGGTATCGCTGTGCTCGAAGGTGAGGGCCGCTACGCCGAGCGACGGCCCGCGCACGAGCGTGAGCATCCGTCGGGGCCCATCGCCGCCGTACTCACCTTGCGCCGTGAGATGTACGCGATCGCCGCTGCCGGCGACGGCGAAGTCGAGCGTCTCGGCGAGGAACCGCGCCGTGCTTTCAGGCGCGGGCACCGTGACGGCGACCGCGGCCAGCCGCATCGTGCGGGCCGACACTGCTTCAGGGCTGCTCAGGCGCGCGTCGCCCCTGCCGGCGTTGTGCTCTTCTGCGCCGCGAATGGCTTGAGCCGCGCGAGATCGCCGATCTCCTCGCCCAGACCGCCGGCGGCTGCCCCGCGGTGAACGGCCCGCGCGATCGCCAAGTCCTGCAAGGCGGTCCCGACCGTTTTCAGGACCACGAGATCGCGTTCGGCATCGGTCCGAAGGAGCGACGGCTCCTTGCGCACCCGCGCGATCGAGACGATCCGCTCGCGCCCGAGCGCTCCGTCCCGCAGCGCCTCGGCGATGTCGCCGGATTCGGTCTCGAGCTGCGTGGGATCGTCGCCGACGACAGTGCCAGCGCGAGCGAACGTCGCTCGATCGAGCTCGCGCAGATCGAGGCGCGTCGCGCCGATCGAGAGGACCGCCGCGCCGGGCGCGAAGTCGGTCCCATCGATGACCGGCACTTTTGCCTTCGTGGCGAGCAGCACCACCGGTCGCCCGCGCAACGCCTCGGCGCTCGAGCCCGCGACGCCGACGCTGCGGCCCAGCGCGTTGCTCATCGCGCGGGCGAAACGCTCGCGATGCTCCGGTGTGGGACTGTGGCAAACCAGCTCGGCCTTTGGCCACAGGCGCGCGACCGCGCGCAGCTGCGCTTCGGCCTCGAATCCCGTGCCGATGATGGCGAGCGACGCCGGCGGCGTGCGGACGATGACCTGGGCCGCGAGGGCCGTGACCGCGGCGGTCCGAAGCCGCGTGAGCTCGTCGGCATCGAAGATCGCGAGCAGCTCGCCGGTGGACACCGCGTGCAGGAGCACGAGATAGCGCGTGCCGACGCCCTCGACGAGGGTCATGACCTTGAAGCCCATCATGTCCCCAAGGATCGCCGGCATGACGCGGAGGAAGCCGTGCGAGGTCTTCGTATCGATCCTCTTGGGCAGAACGGTGCGACCGGATTCCTCGTCATCGAACGCGTCGTGCATCGCGAGGAGCGCGAGCTCGTCATCGACGTGCTCGAGGTCCTCGGCGCGGTAGAGCCGCGTCACTCGCTAGCGCACCCCGGCGAGCGTCGCCGCGGGTACGCGACCCGCGTAAAAGCCCTCGTCATCCTTCGGCAGCTCGAACCCGGACGCCTGCAGGCCCTGACGCAGCTGTCGCATCTGGCCACCGTTGAGGCGCATCTGCGGCATGCGCAGCAGACCGCCATTGAAGCCCTGGAGCCACCCGAGGTATTTCCAGCCAACGCGGTGGATGAGGTTGGCGCCCGCGAACGACTGGTGGAACTGGCCCTTCGCGTCGCGCGCCGCCTGATAGCTCCAGTAGAGCTCCATCGCTTCATCGAACTTGCCTTCGTGCAGCATGCGGAACCACCGCGGGACGCGGTCGCCGAACGACTCGTACGCGCTCGTCCCGATCCACTGCATGCCGAACCATTCGACGAGGCCGGGCGCGTATTGCTCCATCGGACACTCGACGATCACATGCTTCCCGCAGCGCCGGAGGATGTCCGCCAGCCCGGCGACCATGCCGGGAGGTGATGCCTCGTACTTGATCGCGGCCGCGGTCTCGAGCTTCGCGATCGCCTCGAGCGCCTCGGGCGGGAAGTGGCTCGGGTGCAGCGCCCGGAAGCCCCACGTCGTCACCGCGAACGCGATGAGCGCGAGGTCCGAATGTGCAGCGAACTCGGCGGTGTACGAGACGATGTCCTGCGCCGACTTGGGCCGGAAGGACGGTGGATACGAGAACAGCGCCGCCTCATAGCCGAGGCCCTCGGCGGCCTTCGCCGCGACGATCGTCTCCTCGGCCGTGTCGAAGCTCGCGTGATAGACGAGCTTGAGGCCCGCCGGCGCGGCCTCCGCGGCGACCTCCATGAAGCGGAGGTATTCGTCCAGCGTCGTCCCGCATTCCGACGCGACAAGCGTTCCCCAGAAGCCCAGCTCGGCGGCGCGCCGCACATCGTGACGGATCCCACCCTCATTCAGCCCGCTGAAGTCATCGGTGAACGATGGCAGCGTGACGTTGCAGCAGCCACGCCATTCCGCGCGTGCGCGCTCTTTCGCCTCCGCGCGGCGATACGGAAGTCCCATCTGATGTCCTCCCCAGCGGCTACGCGAGCCCGGCAAAACTGCATCGAGTATACAGTTGCGCCCGTTGACAAGTGCACGGACCGGAATGCGAGCGGTGCGCGTGACGCCGGCACTCGCCGAGCGGCGCACGACGCCGGACCTCATCGCGGATTCGCTCCGCGAGGCGATCCTGACGGGCGCGTTCCAGGACAGCGAGGTCCTGAGCCAGGTCGAGCTCGCGCGTCATTTCGGGGTGTCGCGTGTGCCGGTCCGCGAGGCCCTGCGGCAGATCCAGGCGGAAGGGCTCATCAGCGTCGAGGCGCATCACCGCGTGCGGATCACCGGCCTCACGATCGACCGGGTCAACGAGATCTTCGACATGCGGTCGCTCCTCGAGACGCATCTCCTCCGAAAGGCATTTCCGCACATCGACGCCGCGCGGCTGAAGCGCCTCGACGACATCAACAGCGACATGACGTCGCTCCGGGATCACCGGGCATGGCTGCAGCGGAACCGCGACTTCCATCAGGCGCTCTACGAGCCATCCGGCGCGCACATGACGATGACGCTCGTCGAGCAGCTCGCGGCGCGCAATGAGCGGTACCTGCACCTCTGGAGCGCGGGCCGCGGCGTCCACCGGCCGTCGGAAGCACAGGGCGAGCATCACGAGATCATCGTGGCGCTCCGCAAACGCGACCTGCCGCGGGCCCGCGGCGTCCTGAAGGCGCACATCGAGGGCACCCGGCGCAGCGTGGAGCGCCTGTTCGCCGAGCGCGCCGCGCTCGCCGGTCCGAACGACGACCAGGGCTGATGCGCGTCGGACTGATCGGTCTCGGGGCGATCGGTCTCGGCGTCTGTCGCCTCGCCCTCGGGCGGGGTGACATCGAGATCGTCGGTGCGCTCGTTCGCGACACCGCGCGGCCGCGAGCCGCAAGCACGCCCCCGGCCGTCGCGACGCTCGACGAGCTGCTCGCGCTGCGACCCGAGGTGATCATCGAGGGCGCGGGACATGAGGCGCTCCGCACGTATGGTCCGGCCGTGCTCCGCGCGGGATGCGATCTCATCGTGCTCGCGGTCGGCGCGCTCGCGGACCCCGGCTTCGTCGATGAGCTCGGTGCCGCTGCGCGGGCGGGACGCGCGCGCCTCCGGGTCGCGTCGGGCGCGATCGCGGGTCTCGACGCGCTCGCCGCGGCGGCCGCCGGAGGATTGACGACGGTGACCCACACGATCCGCAAGCCGGCCCGCACCCTGCTCGGCGACGCTGCCGGTGAGCTGACCGGCCCGCGCGAGCTGTATCGCGGTCCCGCCCGGGCGGGTGTATTGCGCTTTCCCGACAGCGCGAACGTCGTGGCAGCGGTGAGCCTGGCTGGGATCGGTCTTGACGACACCGAGATGTGCGTCATCGCGGACCCCGCGGCCGATCGGAATCAGCATGTCGTCGAGGCCACGGGCACGTTCGGCTCGCTTCGCGTGGAAGTGCAGAACGTGCCCAGCGAAGAGAATCCGCGCACCGGCAAGTTAACGGCGATGAGCGCGTTCCGGGCGCTGCTCGCGCGTCACGAAGCGATCTCGATCGGATAATTGGAGGACTGCATGTCATCCGTGCTGATCAGGAACATCGGCGCGCTCGTCTCCGGAGATCTCGCGCACCCGCTCATCGAGGCCGATGCCATCTACATCGAGGACGGCCTCTTCCGGGAGGTCGGCAGCTCGCGGACGGACGCCGACACGGTCATTGACGCGAACGGCCTGACCGTCACGCCGGGTCTGGTCGACAGCCATGTGCACCCGACGTTCGGCGATCACACGCCGGTGGCCAACAGCGTCGGCTGGATCCGCGCGTACCTCCACGGGAGCGGGACGACCACGATGGTCTCGGCCGGCGAGCAGCACCTGCCCGGGCTGCCGTACGACCCGCCGGATCCGCAGATCCTCCTGTACGAAGCCATCGTCGCGCGGAAGCTGTGGAGCGCGCACCGGCCCGGGGGCGTGAAGGTACGCGCGGGCACCCTCCTCGCCGTGCCCGGGTTCGATGAAAGCTCGTTCGACCAGCTCGCGCAGGCGGGCTGCACGAACGTGAAGTTCATCTTCTATCCGTTCCACAAGGACCCGGACGAGGGACGCGCCTACATCAAATGGTCCCGCGCGCGCGGCATCACGACGAAGGTGCATTCCGGCGGCGTGTCACGCTCGGGCGTGTCGCAGCCGGCATTCGCCGAGGAGATCGAGATGCTCCAGCCGGACGTCGTGGGTCACATCACCGGCGGACCGATCGCGATGTCCGCCAAGGACATGGAGCGCGTCATCACCGAGACGAAATGCTGGCTCGAGGTCGTGAGCGGCGCGAACTACCGGCGCAACTACGAGTTCTACGAAATGGTGAAGAAGCACAAGGCCTGGGATCGCGTGATCTTCGGTACCGACACGCCCTCTGGCGCCGGCATCATGCCGCGCGGGATGCTGCGCAACCTGCTCTTCCCGAGTGGGATCAACGGCCTGCCGCCGGAAGAGGCCATCTGCATGGCCTCCGGGTCAGTGGCCAAAGCCCATGGCCTCGACGTCGGCATCATCGCGACGGGCCGGCCGGCCGACGTGGTCATCATGGGTCACGTCCAGGGCTCCGTCGCAACGAGCGCGCTCGAATCGATCGCGCAAGGCGACCTCCCGGGGATCTCCTGCATCCTCGTCGACGGCAAGCTCATCGTCCGCGACCGGGCCGAGCAGACGCCGCCGCCCGAGCGGATCGTCCGGATCGAAAAGGAGCCGCGCTAGCCGAAGAACTGCGCGACAGCGAGCGCGGGCAGCACTCCGGCGGGTAGCTCGTCGCCGGGGTGGAAATACCGGGGGGGCCACACGTAGTCGGGCTCTCGCGCGGTGAAACGCAGCACGGCAACGCTCGACGCCCGCGGGTCGAGGAACCAGTACTCAGCGATGCGCGCGCGTGAATACACCATCCGCTTCGGGCCGAGCGCGTAGCGCTCGGTGGAATCGGAGCGGACCTCGACGATCAGCCGCGCCAGGTGATCCTCTCCAAGGACGGCGATGTCGGGGATGAGCAGGTTCCGTGGATCGAATTCGATCGGCTCGTTCGTACGCACGTCGAGCCCGCGGGCGGCGCCACGGACGACCCGGTCGGCGTTGGCGATGAAGCGCTCGAGGTACGGCGTCTCGAGCGCAGACACGAACAGGTGACCGTCGACGAGCTCGAGCCGCCGATCCGGCTTCGCGTAGCGGGGCAGATCGTCGACGGTGAGCAGGTAGCCGGATGCGCGGGCGGCCGGAGTCATTGCGGATCGATCGAATTGGCGTCCACTCCCATCATCTCGCGCCACTGGACCCAGAAGTGCCGGAGCCGGTTGTCGTCGCCACGAAGGCCGACGGTCGTGTCCCGGCCTCGGGCGATGATGCTGTACCGCACTCCTCGCGAGGACACGCCGCGCTGCTGCCCTTCGAAGATGGGATGGTCCTCGAGCTCCACCGGGTTGTTGAACCACGTGAGCCAGGACAGCTTGCGATCCTCGCGCACCGCGTCGCTGTCGCCCACGAGACCGAGCTGGCGGCCGGACAAGGTCACCGACTCCGGACCGTTGATGACCTGGGAGTCGATCGAGATGACGCTCGATCGCAGCGTGATCCCGAGGTCGGGGAAGATCGTCACGATGTAGCCTTCCCCGACGCCGACACCGGGCAGCGGGTGCCGCTGGAGGCTCTCCCAGAGCGCCGGCTCGATCCCCTTCGGGTCCATGCCCAGCAGCTGCACCGCGTGGCCGTTGTCGAGCAGCGTGTATTCCCCCGGCGGGCTTGCCCGGCGGAAGAACGGGTGTACGAACGGCACGTGATAGCCATCCCGCGAGTTCTCGCCCCAGACCTTCCAGTTGGCCTTCACGTCGATCTTTTTCCGGTTGAAGACCTCGAACGTCCCATTCTCGAGCGGCGTCCGCAGCACGTCGATAACGCCCTTGCCGAGCCAGTCCTCGAGTGACTCGTGCTCCGGCGAAAGGTTCACGAACACGAGGCCCAGCACCGATTCGCACGCCACGGCGACGAGCGGGAACTCTTCCTTGCGGAAGCCAGTGTCGTCGTACGCCGACTCCTCGGGTATCCCGATGAGCTCGCCCTCGAGGGAATAGACCCAGAAGTGATAGGGACAGCGGAACGACGAGCAATGCCCGCTCTCGTCCTTCACGACGAGGCTCGCCCGGTGCCGGCAGGTGTTGTAGAACGCGCGAAGCCGGCCGGACCTGTCGCGATTCACGATGACCGGGCTTCGCGCGACGTCGATGGTGATGTAATCGCCTGGCTCGCGCAGCTCGCTTTCGTGGCAGGCGAAGACCCAGGCCTTCGCGAAGATCCGCTCCATCTCGAGATCGAACACGCGAGGATCCCAATAGGTGCGGTTGTCGACGACCCGCTCGACCGGTATGCGTTCCGCGCTCTTCATCGCGACCCGAGCGTACGGCGCGTGCCCGACCCGAGCAACCCAGCGCGGATCGAGCGGCCGACCTACATTTCGCCTCGTCGATGGGACCCGAGCAGACCGAGGATGAGCTCCGATTCCGCGCCGAGGTGCGCGCGTGGCTGGCGCGGAGCGTCGACGACACCGTGCGCGTCGGCCGGAACGAGCCCGAGCCGAGCCGTGAGGTCGCCTGGGTCGCCGCGGAGCGCGAATGGGACCGACGGCTCCATGCCGGCGGCTACGCCGGCCTTGCGTGGCCAAAGGAATACGGCGGCCGCGGCGCGAGCGTCACCTTCCAGGTGATCTTCGCCGAGGAGAGCGCGCGGACCGAGGCGCCCGCAGGGCTCTCGTTCCTCGGCCGGCACCTCGTCGGCCCACCGATCATGCGGCACGGCACCGACGAGCAAAAGCGCCGCTACCTGCCGCCGATGCTCCGCGGAGAGGAGATCTGGTGCCAGGGTTTCTCCGAGCCGAACGCCGGATCGGACCTGGCCGCGCTCCAGACCACGGCGACACTCGACGGCGATCACTGGGTCGTGCAGGGCCAGAAGATCTGGACGAGCTGGGCACACTACTCCGACTGGATGCTGCTGCTCGCCCGCACCGACCCCGACGCGCCGAAGCACAAGGGCATCACGGCGTTCCTCCTCGATCTGCGCACGCCCGGGATCCAGATCAGGCCGATCCGCCAGCTGAGCGGCGCGTCCGGCTTCAACCAGGAATTCTTCGACGCCGTGCGGCTGCCGCGTGAGAACGTCCTGGGACCAGTGAATGGCGGGTGGGACGTGGCCGTGACGACGCTCGGTCACGAGCGCGCGATCCTGAATGCGGGTCGGCATCACGCGAACATCGCGCACGTGCGGCGCGCGCTCGAGCGCTACGGGTCGGATCTGCGCGACGGATCGCCCCGTGCGACGCTGTTGCTCGAGCGTGTCGGCCGGGCGTACGCGGCCTCGCGCACGCTGGAGTACCTCCAACACCGCTACGTGAGCGGCTGGTCGTCCGGTCTGCCACCCGGGCCCGAGGGTTCCCTGCTGCGGCTCACCTGGTCGCTCGCGTACCAGGACGCCGCCGAGGTGGCGCTCGAGATCATCGGACCGGAGGCGCAGGTCGCATCAGGGGCCGGCGCCGTCGATGAGGGTGATTGGCTCTACGCGTTCTACGAGGCGCGCTCACGGACCATCGCGGCCGGTACGGCAGAGATCCAGAAGAACGTCATCGCCGAGCGCATGCTCGGCCTGCCCCGGTCCTAGCGATGCACTTCGGGCCGAACGACGAGCAACGGGACCTGCAGCGCTCGGCCCGCGCGTTCTTCTCGCGGGAGCTCCCGAGCGAGCGGCTCCGCCGCGGCCTCGATGGTGGTGTCTTCGAGCGTGACCTGTGGACGTCCGCCGCGCGCCTCGGCTGGATCGGGGCCCTCGTACCGGAGCGGCACGGCGGCTCCGGCCTGGTACTCGGCGATCTCACGATGGTGCTCGAAGAGGCCGGGCGTGCCATCGCGCCGCTCCCGCTGCTCGAGACCGCGGTCGTCGGCGCCCTCGCGATCGGATCGGCCGCGGTCCCTGCGCGGGCGGACGGCTGGCTGTCGGCGCTCGCGGGCGGCACCCTCATCGTCGCGATGGGACCCTTCCACCTGCCGAATGACCGCCCGGCGATGCCGGTATCCGCGCGGCGCGACGGCGAGAGCTGGCTCGTCGACGGCAGCACGCCGATCGTGCCGTTCGGTGCCGACGCCGACCTCGTGCTCACCTTCGCCCAGACGGCGGACGGTCCGACGCTTTTCGCGGTACCGGCCGAGAGCGCCGGATTCGGCGCCGCGCCGGTGGATCTCGCTGACCGGACCGCACGCGCCGCCAGCGTCGAGTACCACGACGTTCGCGTCCCGCGCGATCACGTGCTCGGTGCTCCGGGCGCCGGCTGGACCGTGCTCGAGCCGGTCATCCGCGCGGCTCGCGCCGCGCTCTGTGCCGATATGGTCGGGGGCGCGCAGCGCGCGATCGAGCTGAGCGTCGAGTACGCGAAGCAGCGGGTGCAATTCGACCGGCCGATCGGGTCGTTCCAGGCGGTGAAGCACAAGCTCGCCGATATGCAGCTCGCGCTCGAGGGGATGCGGGGCCTCGCCTACGCGGCTGCATCGGCGGCCGGCAGCCACGGCTCGGACGATCCGATCGTGGAGGTCGCGAAGGCCGTGTGCAACGACGGGTATCGGATGATCGCGAGCGAGGCGATCCAGGTCCACGGCGGGATCGGGTTCACCTGGGACCACGACCTCCACTTCTACTACAAGCGCGCGCTCCGGCTTCGCGCGACGCTCGGTGCATCGAGCGAGCTGTACCACTCGATCGGGACAAGCCTCCTCGCGGGCCGTGGATTCGTCTCGTATGACGAGCCGCGCACCGCCGCCCCCGCGACCTAGCGGCGCGTCGTCACGACCGGCACCTGGTGCTCGAGGACGATCTCGCGACGCTCCCGCCCGGAGCGGATGATCGCGAGGCACACCTCGAGCGTCGCCTTGGCCCACGGACCGTCATGGATCGCCGGCCGCTCGCCCCGCACCGCCGCGCAGAGCTCGTCGAGCATCGCATCGCGACCGGTCGGGCTCGTGGCGACGATCACGTCCCGCGGCCCGTCGTCGCCGTCGATCCTGAGTCCGTCGGGCGTCTGACGGACGTCACCGCGCTCGCAGCTCACGACCGTCGTTCCGAAGATCGGCTGGCGTCGCGCCGCCGCGAGGCGCTCGGCGATCTTCCGGCCGCCGCCGTAACGTTTCGCCTCTCGCTCGGCGGGCTCATCCGGGTGGGCTCGCGCGGCCGCGCGCGTGCGCCGGTGGGTGTCCGGATCGCGGGCGAACCCCTGGCCGTCGGTCCAGCCGTGATACTCGGCGCTGTCGAAGTGGGCGTAGCCCGAATACACGATCGTCGCGGGAACGCCCCCGTCGAGATCCAGGAACGCGGCGTAATGGCCTTCCGTCGGCCGCGACGGGTCACCCAGTCCGGCGGCGGCCCGCACGCCGCGCACGATGCCTCCCCCGATCAGTCGGATGACATCGACCTGATGCGGCGCCTGGATGAATACGACGCCCCCGCCGCGCGCGGTGTCCAGCTCCCAGGCCGCGCGCGGCCGCAGCAGGAGATCGGTGAAGCACCAGGCATTCATCATGAGGAGCCGGCCGACGTCGCCGCTTTCGACGAGCTTCCGCATCGCCTTCACCGCGGGTTCGTGCGCCTGGGTGTGACCACAGAGGAGCTGCACGCGGTTCCGCGTGGCGGCGGCGATCATCCGGTCGCACTCCTCGAGCGTGACCGCGATCGGCTTCTCGACGAGCACGTGCTTGCGATGCTCGGCAGCCATGACGGCGTGCTCCGCATGGAGGAAGTTCGGCGTGCAGACGTAGACCACGTCGATGCCATCGTCGCCACAGAGCGCCTCGACGCTGTCGAACGTCCGTCCTCCGTACTCCGCGCGGAAGGCGTCGAGCGCCGAGGGCCGGGTGTCGGCCGCAGCAACGATGCGGATGCCCGGATGCCTCGCGAGCGCCGGGAAGGACAGCGCGCTCGCTGTCCCGAGGCCGGCGATCCCCATCCGGAGCGGAGCCACCGTCACGCCGGGAAGCGCGCGGGGGCCGCGGCCGTCGCGGCCTGGAGCGCGACCGTCGGGCGTGCGGTCCGCCGGTGCGCCAGCCGCCGCAAGATCTGATCGAGAACGATGAAGGTGACCATCAGCGCGAGCATGAGGGTGGCGATCGCGGCAGCGACCGAGCCTTGGCTGTTCTCCCACGCCCGGAGCGAGAACATCGCGAGCACTTCGCTGCCCGGTCCGTAGAGCATCGCCGGGACGCTCACCGTCCGCATGAAGACGAAGCCCACGAGGAACCAGCCGGCAACGAAGCCCGGCCGCACGAGCGCGAGCAGGACGTCGACGAACGACCGGCCCCACGACGCGCCCGAGACACGCGCGCTCTCCTCGAGATCGGGGCTGACCTGCGCGAACACGCCGCTCATCGTGCGCGAGGCGAGCGGGAGCCCGAACGTCACATAGGCGAGGAGCAGCACCCAGATCGTCCCGTAGATCGGGATCGGCAGGCGGATGTACGCCCAGAGCATCGCGGTACTGAGCACGACGCCGGGAAGCGCCCACGGGAGCCACGCGATCCAATCCATCAGGCGCCGCAGCGGGAAGCGCGTCCGAACGACGACATACGCGGCGGCGCTCCCGAGCAGCATCGTGAGGAAGCCGCCGCCGATGGCGAGGCCAAGCGTGTTCGTGAGCGCCGTCAGGAATTGGCGATCCTGGACCATCTTCATGTAGTTCTGCAGCGTCAGCGTCTCCGGTGAGTAGAAGCCGTAGACGCTGAAGAAGCTCGTCGCGATGATCAGGCCGACCGGAAGAACGACGGCGACCCCGGCGTAGAGGGCGAAGAGCGCGAGCACCGGCATCGTCCAGCCCCGGAGCGCGATCGGCTGCGCGCGGTAGCCGCGTCCAGTGACCGTGGTGAAGCTTCGGCTTCCGAGGACGCCCCACTGCACCGCAACGAGGGTCAGCATCGTCACCGTGAGCAGGACCGCGAGCACCATCGCTGGTCCGTAGTTCGGAGGCGTGGTCCACCGGATGTACTGATAGATCTGGTTCGTGAAGACGAAGACCTTTCCGGGCGTGCCGAGGATGGCTGGGGTCTCGAACGATTCCAGGCCGAAGATAAAGGTGAGGATCCCCGCGGTCGAGATCGCGGGCAGGAGGAGCGGAGTGGTCACGGTCAGGAAGGCGCGGGCCGGTCCCGCGCCGCTCGTGCGCGCGCTCTCCTCGAGGCCGGTGTCCATGTTCCGCATCGGTCCCACCAGGAAGAGGTACACGAAGGCGGCCGACGGCAGGGCCAGGACGAAGATGATGCCCTGCGCCGAGTACACGTTGAACGGTCCCTTCGCCGCTCCGCTCAGGCTCGCGAGCGCGACGTTGAGGAGGCCGCTCGTGGGATTACCGAGGATGGCCCAACCCATCGTGAGAAGCAGCCCGGGGACGAAGAACGGCAGCGGCGCCAGCACCTCGATGACGCCGCGGTATGGGACGTCCGTGCGCGTCACGAGCCACGCGAGGAAGATGCCCGTCACGAGCGCGAGCGCCGTCACGGCGCCCGCGATCCCAACGCTCGTCGCAAAGAGCCGCCACGTCTCGGCGTCGGCAAGTGCGGTGGTGAAGTTGTCGAGCGTGAGGTCCCCGGGGGCGCCGGGGCGCGTCGTCCAGAACGCCCCGCGCACGAGCCAGTGGATCGGGTACAGGACGAGGATCGCGACGAGCGCGAACAACGCGAGGTGCCACGTGTATCTGCGGAGGAAGGCGACCGCGCGGTCGCGTCGCGGCGCGCTGATCACGCCGGCACCTGGGCCACGGCCGGCGCCGGCAGGACGATCACATCGTGGGCCGCGATCGCGACGTCGACCAGGTCGCCGCGCGCCACCTCGACCTCGCTCATCGTGACGGCGTGCAGCACGAGCTCACCGATCCGGATGCGGTACTCGCGCCGATCGCCCGAATAGACCGCGAGGTCGACCTTGCCGCGCCAGTGCGTCATGCCGCTGTCGGCCGCGAGCGCGCCACCCGCTGGAGCTACCCGAACGCGCTCCGGGCGTACGACGGCGAGGACCGGGTCGCTGACCGCGAGCGGCAGGTCGTTCCAGCGGAGGGCTTCGAGCTCCGCGCCCGCCTCAGCGACGGCCAGACGTACACCGGTAGGGTCTGCCGCGACGACCGTCGCCGTCATGCGATTCGCCGAGCCGACGAAGTCCGCCACGAACTCCGTCCGCGGTCGCTCGTAGAGAGCGCGCGGCTCCCCGATCTGTTCGATGCGGCCTGCGCGCATCACCACGATGTGGTCGGAGAGGCTCATGCTCTCGGTCTGATCGTGCGTCACGTAGACGGTCGTGATGCCGGTCTGCTGCTGCAGGCGCCGGAGCTCGAGCCGCATGTGCGATCGGAGCTTGGCGTCAAGGTTGGAGAGCGGCTCGTCGAGGAGGAGGACCGCCGGACGGAAGACGATCGCCCGCGCGAGCGCGACGCGCTGCTGCTGTCCACCCGACAGCTTCGTGGCCGGCCGGCTTTCATAGCCCGACAGCTCGACGAGCGCGAGAGCCTCAAGGACGCGTGATTCGATCTCCGCCCGCCCGACGCCTCGGACCTTGAGCGGATAGGCGACGTTCTGGAACACGGTCATGTGCGGCCAGATCGCGTACGACTGGAAGACCATGCCGATGTGACGCTTCTCGGGCGGCAGGAACAAGCCGCGACGTGCATCGCTCACGATGAGATCGCCAACGCGGATCTGGCCATCGTCGCCGCGCTCGAGGCCCGCGATGAGCCGCATCGTGGTCGTCTTGCCGCACCCCGACGGCCCGAGGAGCGTGAGTAGCTCCCCCGGCGCGACGGTGAAACTCACGTTGTCGACGGCGGTGACGCTGTCGAAGCGCTTGCTCACGTCCGCGAGGACGATCGACTCCATCGCCCTCAGCCTAGTCGCGCGGGTCGCGTGTTCCGCGGGGTCGGGTCAACGGGCGAGGATCGTCTTGGCCTTCGCCCCGACCGCGTCCGCCTCCGCCGGCGTGATGCGGCCCTTGCCGAGGACCTTGAGCGTATCCGGCGAGAGTCCGTACTGGCCGCCGGGGATGCCGCTGATCGCGGGCATGTTGTAGGCCTTGTCGAGGAACAGCTTCTGCATCTCAAGCGACAAGATCCAGTTCATGAAGACCTTTCCGGCGTTCGGTGCGGGCGCCGCCTTCGCAAGCCCGACGACGAACTGCGAGGTGACCACACCGTCGGTCGGCAGGATCCACTTGAACGGTGCGCCGGCCTGCGTGGTCGTCTCGAAGACGTTGCCCGGGAAGCCGATCGCGCGCTCGCCGCGTGCCACGACCGCCGCCGGATCGCCGCCGCCGGATCGCCGCCGCCGGTCACGATGAAGAGGTCCTGCGTCGCGAGCTTGTTGAGGAAGTCCTCGCCGTATCCGGGTGCGCCGAGCATGACGCCCCAGGTCGCCTGGCCGCCGCCGTTCCGCGTCGGGTCGTGGGCGACGATTTTGCCTTTCCATTTCGGATCCGCAAGATCCTTCCAGTTCTTCGGCAGATCGGTCTCGGGGACGAGCTAGGTGTTGGCGAAGATGCCTTGGACCTGCGCGTACGTCGGCCAGTACTCGCCCTTCGACTCGATGATGATCGTCGACATCGACGCGTGCAGCCGCGCTCCGTTCGGGAGCCCGCTGACGGACTGGAGCAGCTGCTCTTTGCCGAGGCCGAGCGTCCACACCGCCGAATCGCCGGTGAGCGCCACGCTCGCGACGAACTTGCCCGAGTCCTTCTCGGCGATCATCCGCTGCGAGGTCTCGCCGGATGAGCCGACCACGTAATTGAGCTTCACGCCGAACTGCGTCTGGAACGAGGCGGCCGCGCCCTCGATCTCGGGGCTCCGCGCGCCGTACACCGTGACCGTACCTTCCTTCTTCGCCGCGTCGAGGATCGCCCTCCATTCGGCGGAGTCGTCCTTCAGGAACGGTCCGCCGGGGATGAGCGCAACTGCCGCGCTCGGGGCTGCCGCGACGGTCGCCGCGGGCGCGGCTGCGCCTCCGCCACACGCACTCGCGAGGATCGCGATCACCGCGACGGCGATGAGGCTGCGTCGTCCGCTCATGGTCCCTCCGCCCGCTCCCGCATACGCGCTAGGGTCCCCGCCGGTTGCCGTGGATAGTCTGGCGACTGTATACACATGCTGACCGGTGGTGGCAACCGGGCGGCGTGGGGACCGCGAGCAGCATGAGCCCTACGCACGCAAAGGGGATGTCGGATGCGCTGTTCGCTGTACCTCAGCCCACGCTCGCACGATGCGGGTGATCAGCTTCCGCTCATCCGTTTCCTGACCGAGCAGGCATCCCTGGCCGACGCCGCGGGTTTCGACGCGATCGTCCTGACCGAACATCACCTGAGCTCGCACAATCCATATCAGAACTCGCTGCTGTTCGCGGCGTCGATCGCCCAGCGGATCACGCGTGCGCACATCATCCTCGCGACCATCAATCCCGCGATCCATCAGCCGCTCCGGCTCGTGGAGTCGTGCAACCTCCTCGATCAGCTGCTTGGCGGGCGCTTCATTATTGGATTCGGACCCGGGTTCGTGGATGACGAGTACCGCGCGTTCGGTCGCGATCCGGCCGAGCGCGTCAAGCTGTTCGAGACGGCGCTGCAGGTGGCCCTGGACCTCTGGGGTTTTGCCGACGGCACGCCGCCGTTGGAATACGTCGCGGGCGGCGAGCGCGGGCGGATCGATCGGCCGGTCATCCCCGCGCCATTCCGGGACCCGCACCCCCTCTTTGCGCGCGCGACCCTGACCGACGCGACGATCGTCAACACCGCGCGGAAAAGGGTGGCCCGTTCTGGTCGGCAAGTGGGATGCCGAAGAGACGGCGCGCCGGCTCGCGCCGTACCACCTGGCGCTCGAGTCCGCCGGTCTCGACGACGCCGTTATGGAGGTCGCCCGGCGCTGGACCGGCACGATGAAGTGGATCCACGTCGCCGAGACCGACGCGGAGGCGCGGGCGCACGTCGAGAGCAGCATCGGGCGCTGGCTCGGCGCGCCGCACGCCGGCCGCGCCCGGTCGACGCCCAACAGGGTGAGCGGAGATGACCATCCGGTGCCGGAGATCGCATCCTCGGACCCGAGCGGCGGGAAAAGTGACCCCGTAAGCCTCCGCTCGGCGGCCCAGATCATCTGCGGCAGCCCCGCCACGGTCACGGCCGAGCTCAGGCGCTACGCGGCCGCGGGGGTCGGCCAGATGATGTGCAACTTCGTCAGGGATCTGGAGGAGGTGGATGCGGCCCGCCGAAGCTTCCAGCTCTTCTGCGCCGAGGTCCTTCCGTTGTTCGCGTCGGACCGCGAGCCCGGAGCATCCGCGCCGGTGCTCGCGACCTGACGATCGGGCGCCCCCGGTGAGGTGGGCGCCCGATCGTCCCGGCCGCGCGCTACTTCGGCAGGATCGTCTTTGCCTTGGCCGACACCGCGTCGGCTTCCATCGGCGGGATGCGGCCGCCGCCGACGACCTTGAGCGTGTCCACCGCGAGGCCGTACTGGCCACCGGGGATGCCGGTGATGGCCGGCATGTTGTACGCCTTGTCGAGGAAGAGCTTCTGCATCTCGGGCGAGAGGATCCAGTTGATGAAGACCTTCCCCGCGTTCGGCGCGGGAGCGGCCTTCGCCAGTCCGACGACGAACTGCGAGGTCAGCACCCCGTCGGTCGGTTGGACGTACTTGAACGGAGCACCGGCGTTCGTCGTCGTCTCGAAGACATTGCCGGGGACGCCGAGGGCGCGCTCGCCACGGGCGACGACCGCGCCGGGGTCGCCGCCGCCGGTCACGATGAAGAGCTCCTGCTTCGCGAGGGACTGTAGGAAGGGCTCTCCGTAGCCGGTCGCGTTGAGCAGGACACCCCACATCGCCTGGCCCCCACCGTTGCGGGTCGGATCGTGCTGGACGATCTTGCCCTTCCATTTCGGGTCGAGCAGATCCTTCCAGTTCTTCGGAGCGTCCGCGTCGGACACGAGCTTGGTGTTCACGAAGATCCCGTAGACCTGCGCATAGACCGGCCAGTACTGCGTGCCCGACTCTTTCACGATCGCCGACATCGACGGGTGGAGCCTCGCTCCGCTCGGGATCCCGATGATGTTCTGCAGCAGCTGCTCCTTGCCCGGCCCGAGCGTCCAAACGGCGGAGTCGCCCGTGAGGACGACGCTCGCGACGAACCTGCCGGAATCCTTTTCGGCGAGCATCCGCTGCGAGGTCTCGCCGGAGCTGCCGACCACGTAGTTGAGCTTCACCCCGAACTTCGATTGGAAGTCCGCCGCGCCGGCTTCGATCTCGGGGCTGCGCGCCCCGTAGACGGTGATGGCGCCTTCCTTCCGAGCCGCGTCGAGGATCGCCTTCCACTCCGGGGAGTCGTCCTTCAGGAACGGTCCGCCGGGGGCTGCTGCTGCCGCGGGGGCGGATGCCGCCGCGCTGGCCGAGGCCGACGCTGCGGGCGCGACCCCGCCGCCGCCGCAGGCGGCCGCGAGGAGCGTGACCGCCACCGCGAGAGCGAGTGCCCGAAACGTGTGGGAACGTTGCCCGCCGATTACGCGACCACCGTCCCTTCGCGCTTCCGCTCGGTGTAGTTCGTTCGCTTGTCTTCGACACCCGCCGCCTTGGCGCCGAGCCGCAGGATCACGAGGTCCTCGCTCCCCGAGCTCTCGAACCAATACGGCGTCGCCCGGGGGATGAGCAGCGTGTCGTTCTTGTCGAGACGCGCGGCGACTTCGTCGACGCTGCGGTAGAACGTCGCCTGCCCCTGCAGCACGACATAGAACTGGTCGGTGCCTGCGTGCGCATGGAGGTTGGTCTCTCCGCCCTTCGCGCTGACGATCTGCACGCCCGCGGTGAGGATGTCGGTCTTCGCGAGGAGCTCGATCGCCTTGCCCTCGCTGACCCCCTTGATGTGGATCGCCTGCTTCTTGAACGGCGCTGGTGTGACGTCTGGGTCGCTCACGGTCCCCACCCCCTATGCAGAACTGTATACAGAAGGTCGCGTTCGACGGCAACGCCGACCCGGTCAGCCCGTACGATGGCGCTCGTGCGGACCCGGATCGTCAACATCGGCACGCTCGTGACCGGTGAGCTCGCGAAGCCGCTCTCGCCGGCCCCGAGCGTGACGGTGGAGGATGGGCGCATCGTGTCGGTGGACGACACCCGGCCGGCTGGCGCGACGGACACCACGATCGACGCGCGTGGAACGACGCTCGCGCCCGGGTTGTGGGACTCGCATCACCACCCGTATTTCGGGGAGTTCACGCCGCGGGGCGAGGCCTTCGGGACCATGACGAAGGCCGTCCGCGCCGGAACGGTCGCCGTGGTCTCCGCCGGCGCGGCACATCAGCCGGGCATGTACCTGCCGACCCCGGCGCTCCCGAACGTGCAGGCAGCGGGCGGCGCGGGTGCCGCGCCGGTGGCACGCGATGCGGTCGGCACGAAGGCCCTCGCGATCGTGTCGGTCGCGGTCTGGCGGACCCTTCGGCCGCTCGGCCTCAAGTGCTTCGCTGAGACCGTCATCGCCGAGACTGGCCTCCGCGAGGAGGACTTCGCGGAGCTTGCCGAAGCCGGAGTGCGACGCCTGAAGTTCCTCCGGCCGATCCCGTCGCGCGCGGAAGCTCAGCGCTACACGACATGGGCGCGCGACCACGGAATGCTCGTCATGACCCACACCGGCGGCCGGTCACTCATCGGGGACTGCGCGACGATCGATGAGGCCCTCCGCATCATCGCGCCGGACATCGCCTGTCACGTGAACGGCGGCCCGACGCCGCCCCCCGCCGAGGTCATCGACCGGCTCGTCGACGACACGGCCTGCACGCTCGATCTGGTGTTCCACGGGAACCTGCGCGTCGCGGCGCGCATCCTCGCGAAGGTGCAGGAGCGCAGCGCGCTCGGCCGCGTCGTCATCGGGAGCGATAGCCCATCGGAGGGTGGCGTGAATCCCGGGGCGATCCTGCGCTTCGTGACGCTCCTCGCGGGCGTGAGCGGCATCGCGCCGGAGATCCTCTATGCGATGGCGAGCGGCAACACCGCGCGCGCGTTCGGCCTGCCCGGCGGTCGCATCGCCGTCGGCGAGCCGGCCGACCTCGTGCTCTGGGATCCGATGGAGGGCGGGGTCACGACCGACGCGCTCGAGTGCGTCGCGTACGGCGATCGCCTCACGCCCGGGATCGTCATGATCGACGGCGAGATCCGCGTCCACGCTGACCCTCGATCGATCGCACCGAAGCGCATCCCGGTCGTGACCGTGAGGTCCTAGCGTCCGGGCGCGGGCTCCAGCTGCTCGATCCCGCCGAACCCGAGCGAGTCGTAGATCCGGCTCATCGAGCAGAGCAGCCGGACGGGCTGCTCCGGATCGTCATTGATGTGCTCGTGCGCGACCATCGGCGGCACGAAGATGGAGTCACCGGCCGCCCAGTCCCACCGCGTCGCTGCTTCCTCTCGCGGCATCGGCCACACGTAACCGTGCTCACCGATGGCGGGCTCGGGGTCCCAGTGTCGATCGTGCCCGCGCCCCTCGATGACGTACACGAGCTCTTCGGCGAAATGCCGGTGACGGCCCGACCGGCCGCCCGGCGGAAGCTCAAGGATGAACGCGTCCATGCTCGCGAGGGCGCCACCCATGTCGGCGTTCGCGAGGTGCTTCAGTCTCCCGTGCGGGCTCTCTTCCCATGGCAGCTCGTCGGCCCGGAAACGCTCGGTCGCGCCGCCGGTCCGCCGCCCGACCGCCGCGTCGTGGTCATGGACGAGATCCGCGTAGTGCGCCGCCGTGCGGTCACCGCTTTCGTATCGCTTCTTCTCTGTCATCGCTCGCGCGCCCCCGCGGGGCCGCTCGGGCGCTCGAGGACATGCTGGTAGACGAGATTCGCGTCGAGGTAGCTCAGCTTGGGATTCAGGACGAGCGCCTCGACCGGCTCGGTCTCGCTCCCGTTGAAGTGCTGGTGCATGACACCGGGCGGGACGTACACCGCGTCTCCAGGCGACCAGTCGATCCGGCGGCCATCGTGCACGTCGTATCCGGAGCCGCTCAGGATGTAGAAGAGTGCGTCATTCATGTGGCCGTGCTTGTTCGAGCGCCACCCCGGCGGGATGTGCTCGATGAAGGCGACGATCGTCCGCAACGGGCAGTTGTCGGGCGTCGTGATGACCTGGTTGGCGAAACGCGTGCCGTCGTGCTGCGCGAGGTCGGCGCGCCGGATGACGCGAGGCAGCGACCGGATCCGCTCGAGCTTGTCGGCGATGATGACCGCGGTGTCATCGCCGGTGGGCGTCCCATACCTGATCCGGCGCTCGTCCGCGGGCACATCGGCCATCCCGACCACTATGCCCGAACCATGATCCGTGCGTCGACGACCGTCGTGCCGCGGCCGACGTCGTGCACGATGATCGGATTGAGGTCGACCGCCTCGAGCCGCGCGCCGATGTCGGCAGCGAGCTCTGAGAATCGGATGAGCGCGTCGATGAACGCGGCCCGATCACCGGGTGCTCGCCCGCGCACGAGCCCGAGCGCGCGGCTCGCGATCGTCTCGTCGAGCATGGCTGCCGCCTCATCCTCACCCAGCGGCGGTACCCGGCGCGCGGCGTCGTGCATGATCTCGACGCCTGTCCCGCCGAGGCCGCATACGACGATCGGGCCGAACTCGCGGTCGCCGAGCATGCCGAGCAGCAGCTCGGTGCCCGGCGCAGCCATCGCCTGCACGAGCACGCCCTGCGATCGCGTGCCCGAGGCACGTGCGATCGTCGTGAGCTCCGCGAACGCCGCTCGCACTTCGGGGTCTCCCTTGACGCGGAGGCGCACCCCGCCGACATCGGCCTTGTGCAACACGTCGGGCGAGATGAGCTTGAGCGCCACCGGTCCACCGATCGCGGCGGCGACAGCGACCGCGTCGTCCGCGGTCCGCGCGAGCGTCTGCCGAGCGACCGGGATCCCGTACTCCTCAAGGAGCGCCGCTGACTCGACCGGCCCGAGCACCGCGGAGCCGGCCGCGAGCTGCAAGGCCACCATCCGGTCGTCAGGTCGGGAGCGCCGCGGCACGCGCGGCCGGCCATCCGCCCGGATGAACGCGGCATGCTCGATGAGGTGCCGGATCGCCGTGAAGCCCTTCTCCATCTCTTGCACGATCGGAACACCGAGCTCCTCCGCGACGAGCCAGAGCTCCGGATCGAGTGATTGCGTCGCGCGGGTGAACGCGATGACCGGCTTCGATCGTCCGGCCGCGCCGCCGGCGAGATCGCGGAACGCGGCGATCGTGGGCGGAACCCGGGCCGCAACGAGATCGACCGCCGGATCGTCAGCGACCGTGCCGATCACCGTGCTAAAGAGGCCGCGCTCCCAGATCGGGCGCATCCCCGCGTCCACCGGATTCATCGCGAGCCCACCATCGGGTAGCGCCGCCTGCAGGGCCTCGACCGTCGCGGCGGCGAACGCGGGAACGTCGAGGCCAACGCGGGTCGCGATGTCGGTCGCAAGCACGCAGTCGCCGCCGGACACCGACACGATCGCGACGCCGCGTCCCGCGGGGAGCCGGCCGCCGGCGAGGAGCGCCGTCGTCTCGATCAGCTCGTCGAGGTTCTTCACCGAGCGCACCCCATGATGGCGGAACACCGCTTCGTGGACCTCGGGAGCGCCGACGAGGGCGCCGGTGTGCGCGAGGCTCGCGCGCTGTGCGGCCTCGCTTCGACCGAGCTTCAGCATCACGATCGGCTTTCCGAGTGCGGTCGCGCGCCGGGCCGCGCGCACGAACCCGGCGGGGTCCCGCAGCTGCTCCGCCACGACCGCGACGACCCGCGTCGTGTCGTCCTCGAGCACCCACGCGAGGTAGTCGGAGAGCGTCAGGCTCGCCTCACTGCCCGCCGAAACGGCATACGTGAAGCCGAGCCGGCGCTCGTCACCGAGGGACAGGATCATGTTCACGAGACTCCCGCTTTGGGTGATCACGGCGATAGGTCCGGGGCGGAGCGTCACCGGTACCGGCGCGATGTACGCAGCGAGGCGCGATGGGACCGCGACCAGCCCGAAGGTCCCGGGGCCACACACGAGCGTTGCGCGCTCCGTGGCGATCGCGGTGAGCTGGCGTGCCAGGTCGGCGCCTTCGGGTCCCGCTTCGCTGAATCCTGTCGCCATCACGAGGACCGCCGGGATCCCGGTATCGGCGCATTCCCGGACGACAACGACGGCGGCCGCGGCGTTCACGATGATGACCGCGAGGTCCACCGGGCCTGGGAGCGAGCGCAGATCGGGATAGCACTGCGCGCCGAGCACCGTCTCATAGCGCGGGTTCACCGGATAGACCGGCCCGGTGAAGCCAAAGGCCCGCAGGCCCTCTTGCGCGCTCCGGGCAACGAAGTTCCGTTCAGAGGCACCAACGACCGCGATCGCCCGCGGCGCGAACAGCGCGCGAAGGTCGCGGGTCGTGCCGGGGTCAGCTGAGGACATCGCCACCCACGAGCACCATTTCGGGCGCCCGCCACGCTCCGTCGACGAGGGCCGCGAGCGCCGTCGGTCCTTCGAGCACGATGAGATCTGCCGGCTCCCCCACCGCGATCCGTCCGCCCGGCGCGCCATACGCGCGCGCGGCATTCCCCGAGCCGATCGCGATCGCAGCCTCTGGCCCGACAACGGGGATCGCCGCGAGGAACGCAACGAACCGACCGACGCCATCGGGCAGGATCATCCCTGCGTGGGGCGTTCGCGTCGAGATCACCAGGCGACCGAGGGCTCCGCGTGCCGCCGCGGCCGTCGCCACCCGCGTCGCAACGGCGAGGCTGCCGGTCGGGGTCAGACCGAGGCAGCCCGACGCCTGGTCGAGGAGCCAGGCGATGTCGCCGTCGGCGAGCGCCACTGGGCCATTCACGCAGGCCGAGACATCAGGGCGGACCAGGGCGAGCGCCTCGCGCACCGAGGCGCCGACGATGAGCGATCCATGTCCGCAATCGGCCATGACGGAGAAGCCGTTGTCGCGCGCAAGAGCGACGCAGCGCGTCGCCTCGTCGCGATCGGCGAACGGCTCGACGATCGACAGCCGCCGCACACCCGCGTCGGCCGCCGCGCGGAGCTGGGGGTCGGCGAGGCCCGGCACCGCGATGAGCGCGCCGGCATGGGTGGTGATCCCGCCGGGACGCTCGTGGGCCCACGAGCGGGCGGCGAGGATCGCGAGGGACGTTGCGCCGCGAGCGTCGCGCGGCCGGCCGGGCAGCGCGAGCGTTCCCGCGGATACGACGGTGGTCGTACCGGTCGCCGCGGTCCGCGCGAGATACCCGTGCGCGTCGAGGACCGGCTCGTGGTCCCCGAACGCCAGCACGTGATAGGCGTCCCACAATCCGGGCAGGACGACGCCGCCGCGCGCATCCACGACCCGTGCGTTCTTGTCCGCCGCGACCGCCTCGCCGATGGCCGCGACCCGCCCGTCGCGTATGAGGATCCGGCTGGCGTCGAGGCGAGGGGTCCCCGCGTCGCCCGACGCGAGCAGCCCGATGCCGCCGATCAGCAGCTCGGGCCCGCTACTCCGGGACAACGGCGACGACTTCCACCTCGAGCAGCATGTCAGGCAGCATGAGCGCGCCCCGCAGGGTCGTGCTCGCGACAGGGGTCGGAAAGTAGCTCTCGATGACGTCGCGCACCGCCGCGAAGATCTCCTGATCCCTGACGATCACGGTGCGCTTGACCACGTCGGCCATCGTGCTGCCGCCGGCCTCCACGACCGCCTTCACGTTCTCCATCGTCCGGCGCGCGTGCTCCACCGGATTGGCCTTGTAGCCGGCTTCGCCCGGTTCGCGCCCCGATTGTCCGGTGACGAAGAGCAGCGGCCCGACACGCACGCCCTGGGCGGACGCTGCGCTCCGTGGCGCAGGCGCGCCCTCCGTCGTCACGATGATCTTCTTCCAGGCCTGGCCCACCGTGCTACCCGCCATCCGGGTCGAGGCTGCCGGTCCAGCGCGGCGGGCGCTTCTCGGAGAATGCACGCGGACCCTCCTTGCTGTCGGGCCCACGGTGGACGACATCGCGAAGCAGCTCGGCGTGGGCGAGCACTTCGGGATTCGCGTACTCGAGCGAGTAGGCCCGGTGCATTAGTTCTTTGATCGCGCGGACCGCGAGCGGCGCCTGGCGCGCGATGATCTCAGCGACCTCGAGCGTCCGCGCGAGCAGTCGCTCAGTGGGGACGAGCTCGGTGACGATGCCGAGCTGGTACGCGCGAGCGGCGTCCATGCGTTCCGCGGTGCCCATCATCGCCATGCGCATGACGACCGCGAACGGGGCGCGCGTCGCGAGACCAAGCATCTCCCGGATCGGCACCCACCCGACGGAGACGTGCGGCTCGAGGAACGTCGCGTGGTCCGCGCAGATCGCAAAGTCGGTCTGGCACACGTAGTGGAAGCCGCCTCCCGCCACTGCGCCATTGATCGCGAGGATCACGGGCTTCAGCAGCGTGTGCGGGATGTCCGGCCACTGGATCGTCCGGCCGACGTTGCCCATGGTCGCGCGGACCGCCGCTTCGTCGCGCGAGAGCTCAGCCTGCCACTTCATGTCCGCCCCGGTGCAGAAGTGCTTCGTGCCGGCGCCGGTAAGGACGATCACCCGCACGGCATCGTCGCGGTCGACCTCCGACCAGATGTCATTCAGGGCATCGCGCATCTCACCGTTCATCGCGTTCGCCGCGTCGGGCCGGTTGAGCGTGACGATGGCGACCGATCCCTGCCGATCAAGAAGGACCGGCCCGGTCATGCTGCCGTCCCGGTCGCGGCCCGCAGCCGGTCGATGACCCCGCGGGCGAAGCGCTCGTAGACCGCCTCGACGGTGATGCCGAAGCCGGAGGCTGGCGGGTTGATCACGACGTGGGAGATCTCGGGATTGGCGGCGAGTCCGCGCCGGCAGGTCTCGTAGACCTCGCCGGCAGTGCCGAGGAATGCCTCCTGCCGCCAGACCTCGTCAGGGAACACGTCCGCCCAGACGCCGTGCGCCGCTCCGGACGTCGCGTGGTCCATGAAGTCGTACGAGTTCTTCGCCTCTTCGAACGTGGCCGCATCGAGCTTCACGCCCTGCTCCTCGATGGACACCGGGCGCTTGTGCCGGAACTTGCTGATCATCTTCGGCCGGTAGTGCTCTTTCACCTTCGCCCAATCGTCGTCGATCGAGGTGTGCACCCACCAGACGACGTCGATGTCGGCGAGGTCCTTACCCGCCTTCTTCGCGCCTTGGCGGACGAGGTCCATGGCCCGTCCGATCATCACCTCGCCGGCGCCGCAGTGGATGATGACCCCGTCACCGAGCTTGCACGCGAGAGCGAGCGCCTGGGGCCCGCTGGCCGCGACGTAGATGGGGATGCGCTTGGGCTTCGCGGGATCGACGAACTTCAGGCCAACGGTCTTGCCGGCCATTTCGAATCGTTCGCCGGACATGAGCTTCCGCAGCTCGTTGATGTGGCGGGCGAATTCGGTGAAGCCGGGGAGCGTGCCTCCGACGCCGAGCACCGCACTATCGCCCCGCCCGATCCCGAGGGCGACGCGACCCGGTGCCAGGTCGTCGATCGTGGCGTGGCCGCAGGCGGTCACCGTGACGTGGCGGGTGTACGGCTGCGTCACGCCCGAGCCGATGAGCACGCGATCCGTCGCGAGCGCCGCGACGGCCATCGTCGCGTAGAGCTCGCGACCGACGAGCTGCGAGTCCAACAGCCACACGCTGTCGTAGCCCAAACGCTCGACGAGCCGCACCTGGTCCGTCACGATCGGGAGCGGCTCCGCCGTGTAGATGCCGACGCCGAAGCGGACGTTGCGCACAGGCTCCTCCTAGACCGCGAGCGGCGCGCGGACCTGCGTCCGGTACTTCTCGGCGAGCGCGGTCCAGTGCTTCGCGCGAGCGATCGCGCGGTCGTCGACATCTTTGGGGATGACCACGAACGGCGGCCGGAGCGGACCGGGATCACAATAGCCCGCATGGCGGATGGCGATCTTCGCTGCGGTCTCGCGCCACTCGAGCGGTGGGGACGACTCGGTCGAGATCTGCGCGATGATCTCCGTCGCCGTGGCGACATCGCCCGCGGCCACCGCGTCGCGAAGCCGTAACACCGGCCAGGGCCCCATCCACATCTCGTAGTTCCAGCACCCGGCCGCGCCGAGCTGGGCATAGGGATAGAGCTGCGCGGCATTGACGAACACCGAGAGCCGGCCCTTCGTCACGCTCATGAGCTTCAGGAACGCACGGGTATCACGGTGGCTGTCCTTCATCGCGATGATGTTCTTGTGCTCGAGGATCCGCTCGAACGCCCCCGCCGGCAGGTTCACGTGATGGAGTGCCGGGTTGTGGTAGATCATGATCCCGAGGGTCGGGAACAGGTTTGCGATATCACCGAGGAACCGGACGGCGTTGTCGACCGTCGATGGGAAGTAGAACGGGATCCCGACGAGGACGCCCGTGGCACCGGCGTCCCGCGCGACCTCCATCCGCCGCACCACCTCGCGGCTGTGCAATGCGGTGCAGCCGATGAAGAGCGGAACGCGCTTCCGCGTGACTTCCACGGTCGCCCGGGTCAACGTGACGAACTCCTCCCAGAGGAGGGTGTGAAACTCGCCGAAGCTGCCGCTCGTCGCGATGACGTCGACGCCGTCCTGGATCATGCGGTCGAGGCCGCGCTCGAGATTGCCGACATCGACGGTCGCGGTCGCGTGGATATCGGCCGCGTCCGCGGTCGCGAACGCCGGCATCATCGCCATGACCCCGTGAACATCGCTCGGTGTCAGCATCCGGTCCCCTCCCCTTAGAAGAACGTCGTCAGTGTGCGCGGTACGACGATGTGATCGAGCACGATGGACCGTCGGGCGATCCGCCATCCCGCATCTGTGCGCAGGAGGCGATCCTCACGTTTTCCGAAGAAGTGCATGTCGTCGGCCTCGAGCCGGGCCTGGTAGACGTGGAAATTGGAGCGCGCGATGACGGCAGGCCCATCGAGATCCGCGATGATGTTCGTCACGAGATGGCGCGTGATCGACGGCGGCTTCTCGGCGTGCGCCATGCCCGTCTCCAGCCGGCGGACGCGCAGCGTGAGAAATCGCTTGTCATCCTCGAAGAGCACCTGGGTCCCCGCGGTTGGCAGGGTGTTCGGCAGCAGCGCCTGCAGGATCTTCGAGCGCAGCTCCATGCGATAGACGGCATCGTCGGTGAAGAGCGCGAGCCACAAGTGCAGCTTGCGCTCATCGATGAGCACCGCCTCCTCATGGAAGAAACGCTCGACCTCGCGCTGGACCTCGGCACCCGCGGGCTCGGTCACGCCTCTGTGTCGAGCCCGGTCTGCTTGGCCCAGAACGAGTAGAAGAGCCGCTGGCTGTGCTCGCCGTAGCGCGGACCCACGAGACCGGGGATCCCGGCGACTTCCCACTTCTCCTGCCCCGGCCACTGACCCTCGTGGCCGAGCTGCATGCTGATGTTGAACGGATAGCGCTTCGCGACCGTCGTCCGCGCGGACTCGGTCACCCGCTCGAAATTCTCGGCGTCGTCCTGAGCGAAGAACCCGCTCGGGAGTTGGCCCATCTGGCCACTCTGCCCCCGCACGAGATCCTTGACGGCCTGTGGCGCGTTCCGCTCGACGGCGAACCAGATCCAGATCTCCGTGTGGAGCGGCCCTTTCGGCTGCAGCAGATAGAAGGAGCGCCCACCGGTCGCGTTCGCCTGACCCGACCACGACAGGTTCGGGAACATGTTCCCGTGTCCCTGGCGATACGGAACGCACGGCGCATCGCGCATGACCTCGGTAAGACGCGCATACCGCTCCTTCGCGTAGGCCACGACCTCCGGACCGAGCCGCTCGGCGACCGCGAGATCGCGCTCGAAGGGTGGCCGGCCGGTGTACACGCCGCCCGCACCATGCCCGGGCCGCAGTGCGACCTCGAATGGGCCGTTCGGGTCCTGCACGTCCTCGTAGCCCGCCGGGTGCGGCGCGAGCCCGAGCTTGTAGGCGGACGCGTGGGTCACCGACGTGTGGTAATGATCGCCCGCGAAATTCTCGGCGATGATCTTCCAGTTGGCGCGCGCGGTGTAGACGTGCCGGCCGGTGACGAACTCGAGTCCCCCATTCCACGTCCCGAGCACGAGCCGCTCCATAAACCAGCCGAGCTCGCCGAGATACTCGGTGAGCGATGGCGCGCTCGGATCCCAGCTGCCGAACGTCATGCCGCCGATGCTCTCGATGCGCGGCACCGGCACGAGGCCCCACTCGCTCTTGTCGAGCTCGTCGTAGTAGGCCTCCTTGAGGAAGGGCACGCCGATGAGCTTGCCGGCCGTGTCGTACGACCAGCCGTGATACGTGCACGTGAAGGCGGCCGCGTTCCCGCTGTCGAAGAGGCACACTCGATTGCCGCGGTGGCGGCAGGTGTTGAGCATCGCGTGGACCTTTCCGTCCCGGCCACGCGTCACGATGACGTGGTCTTCGCCCATGAACGTGGTCATGAAGTCGCCGGCCTTCGGGATCATCGAGTCGTGCGCCAGGAAGAGCCAGCACTTGGCGAAGATCCGTTCGAGCTCGACCTTGTAGATGTCCGGGTCGGTGAAGACCCGCCGGCTCAGGAGGCCACGCTCGAGGTCGACGAGCTTGTCGGTCGACCTCCGCTCGTCGATCAGCATCGTCCGGCGCTCATTCGCCCTTCGCCGCCGGGAGCGCGCGGTGACCCCAGAGATCGCCGCGCTCGTACGTCTGCATGACCCAGGTCTGCTCGTCGATCTCACGGCCGCCGTACCCGATCTCGAGCTCGAACCCGGATGGGGTGGCGACGTAGAAGGACACCATCCGGTCGTTCGGATGCCTTCCGATCGTCTTGAGCAGCGGTGCACCCTCACGCTCGCAGACGTCGTAGGCGCTCCCGAGGTCATCGAGCGTCGCCACCTCGAGCATGATGTGGACCAGCCACCCGGAGCCCGGGATCTCCCCGAAGGCGATCGAGTGGTGGCGCGTGTTGCAGCGCATGAAGGCCATGCGGCCGGAGCCGTAATCGGTGAGGGTGAGGCCGAGCACGTCGCCGTAGAAGGCCTCCGAAACCTTTTGGTCGGTCGCGCGGACCACGATGTGGCCGAGGCCGAGCGCGCCAGCCTTGAAGCCGGTCATCGGCCGCGCCGGCGCGAACGCGCGGCCGGGGATCACCCGCGCGCCGGTGAAGGCCTCGAGCGACCGGCCGGATGGGTCGCGGAACCGGACGAGCTTCCGGACGCGCCGCGCCGTCGCGTCCGCAGCTGTCCCATCTTCGACGGTGACGCCCGCGGCGCGCAGGCGCCCGACGAGTGCGGTGAGGTCCGCCGGCGTGGGCGCGAGCCACCCCGCATAGAGGAGATCGTCCTCGCCGCTCGGATGGATCGCGATCCGGTGGTGGTACTCGTCCATCCGGAGGAACAGCGTGCCGTCCGCGCCGCGCTCGACGAGCTCGAGGCCGACGACGGTCGTCGCGAATCGCTCCCACGCCTTGATATCGCGGACACCGAAGCCAACGTAGCCAAGCTGGCTGACGCTCACGATGGTTGCCGATCCAACGCCGCGCCCCAGGTGGCCTCCGCCTTCGCAACGTCAGCGGGGCTCGCGACGGCGACCTCCGGGAAGTCGGCCCGCCACTCCCAGGGACGGCAAGCGTCGATCATCGCGCGTGAATTGTGCCCCTTCTTGTCCGCCGGGATGATCGGATCGAGGGGGCCGCTCACCGCGCGGCGCATGATCTCGATGTCCTCCGCCGGATCGCAACGGCCGAGCACCGCCCAGAGGACGTCCGCCTCATTGGTCGGATCGATGTCCTCGTCGACGACGACGACGAACTTCCCCCGGTAAGCACCGGCACCGGAGTTCGAGGCGATATACGCAGCTTGCCGGGCGTGCCCGGCGTACTGCTGCTCGAGCGAGACGACGATGAGGTTGCCGCCGCCCTGCCAGACGGAGCGGTACACCCCTTTGATCCCCGGGACGTTCGCCCGCTCGAGCTCGTTCCAGATCCGCGCCGACGTGAGGATGGCCGTCTGCCAGCTGTGCTCGTGGATCGGCTTGCAGGTCGGCGCGCCGACAAGGATCGGATCGTCCCGGTGGTAAATCGCCTTCACTCGGATCACGGGCTCAGGCCGCGTGCCGCTCGCGTAGTAGCCGGTCGTCTCGCCGAACGGTCCTTCGAGCGCCGTATCGCCGGGAACGATCTCCCCTTCGAGCACGATCTCCGCCGTCGCGGGCACGGGCAGGCCGGTGATCGGCAGATTGACCACCTCGACCGGAGCGCCGAGCAGCCCGCCCGCGAATTCGTACTCGGATGTCCCGAGCCACGGGGGCGCCATGGACGAGACCATGAAGAGGAGCGGGTGATGACCGATGGAGATCGCGACCGGGCACGGCTCACCTCGGTCGTGGTACCCCTTCATGTGGCGGCGGCCGTCCTGGATCGGGGCCATGTACAGGCCGAGCCGGTCGCGATCGTGGACCATGAGGCGATACGTCCCAAGGTTCACCCACCCGTCAACGGGGTCACGGGTAATGACCGACGCGCCCGTTCCGAGGTAACGTCCCCCATCCTTGTCGTGCCAGAACGGCGACGGCAGGCTGAGCAGATCGACGTCCTTGCCGATCGAGCGGTTCTTGAGGAACGGCGCGTCGGCCACGACGACCGGCGGCACCTTGCTAGCGGACTGCAGCTTGTCACGCCACGCGCGGATGAGACCGAGCACATCGAGGTCCGGCGAGAGGCCCGACGTCATCGCGAAGCGCCGGAAGTCGGTATGTGTACCTGTAAGCACGCGGTGGCCCTTCGGGTAGCCCTTGATCGAGTCGAAGAGGACTACCGGGGGCCGCGGGCGCTGCCGCGCGACGTGCGCGACCGCGCCGATCTCGAGGTTCCAGTCGGCCCCCTCGATGGTGACGAGATCGCCCATCGCCTCGACCCTCGAGAGCCAGCCGCGCAGGTCTTCCATGCTGCCCATCCCGTCCGTTCGTGCTCGCGCCGCGGCCGACGCGACGAGGCAAAGTGTATACACGTGCGGCAGACGCGATCCGTGAGCGTTCGCGAAGCGACATTATTGACCCGTGACCGAACGACCGGCAGCCGGCGCGACGCCCGGCGCCGCTCCCGAATGGGGCAGCGACGTCATCGCCGCGATGCTGCGTGAGCTTGGCGTCGAGTACGTCGCGCTCAATCCGGGTGCCTCGTTCCGCGGGCTCCACGACAGCCTGGTGAATCATCTCGGCAACGACCGACCCGAGATCGTGATCTGTAATCACGAGGAGGTCGCGGTCGCGATCGCGCATGGCTACGCGAAGCTGCTCGGGCGCGCGATGGCCGTCGCGCTTCACAGCAACGTCGGGCTGATGCACGCGTCGATGGGCCTCTTCTGCGCGTGGGCGGATCGCCAGCCGGTCCTTGCGCTCGGTGGGACGGGGCCGATGGACTCCTCCAAGCGGCGCCCCTGGATCGACTGGGTGCATACGTCGAATGCCCAGGGCGAGCTCGTGCGTGACTACGTGAAGTGGGATCACCAGCCCGGCGGCGTGGCCGCGATCCCGGAGGCGATCCTGCGCGCGTGGCAGGTCATCCACCAGGAGCCGCGCGGTCCGGCGTACCTAAGCTTCGATGTCTCCCATCAGGAGGAGCGGCTCACATCCGCGCTGCCGCTGCCGGACCTGTCGCGATACCCGCATGCGGCACCGCTCTGGCCCGATCCCGACATGGTGCGGCACGCCGCTCAGCTACTCGTCGGTGCATTGCACCCGGTGATCCTTCCGGGGCGCGTGCCGCCGACCCAGCAGGTCTGGGACGACCTCCAGGAGCTCGCGGAGCTGCTCGGTGCCGCGGTGCTCGCCGACTGGAAGAGCCCGACCAGCTTCACCTCCACGCACGACCTCCAGCAGAACGCGGAGACCAACTTCGTGGACGAGGACACCGCGACGATCCTCGCTCAGGCGGACGTGATCCTGTCGCTCGATCGCATCGACCCGGCCGGGACCCTGCGCGCCGGCCAGGCAGCGCCGACGGCGCAGCTCATCCACGTCTCACCTGACGTGTTCGCGGTCCGGGCGTGGTCCGCAGATCATCAGGAGCTCCCGCCGGCGACCGTCCCGCTCGTCGCGAGCATCGCCCCGACGATCAGCGCGCTCGTTGTGGAGGTGCGCGCGGCCCGTTCGCGCGATGGGAGCGCGGCCGGCCGGATCGCGGACCGCGCGACCGCCCTCCGCTCACGACGCCGGCAGATCGTCGCACGGTGGGCGGCCGAGCGGACAGCAGCGTGGGATCGCTCACCTCTCTCGCTCGCGCGCGTGCTCGGCGAACTCCGCCTGGCGCTCGGTCCCCGCGCGCGCGACGCGATCCTTGCGCGGGCAACGTTGAACTGGCCACGCGCGGCCTGGGAGTTCGATCGACCCGCCGCGTATCTGGGCGGCGACGGCGGAGGCGGGATCGGCTCGGGCCCGGGGATGGCGGTGGGCACGGCACTCGCGGCCCGTGGCTCGGGTCGGCCGGTCATCGCCGTGCTCGGTGATGGCGACCTCCTCATGGCGCCGACCGCTTTGTGGACCGCGGCGCATCACGACATCCCCCTGCTCGTGGTCGTCGCGAACAACCAGACGTACCTGAACGACGAGGAGCACCAGGAGCGCGTCGCGATCGCTCGGGGCCGGCCGGTCGCGAACCGGTGGATCGGCCAGCGCATGGATCGCCCAGCCGTCGACTTCGCGCGGCTTGCCTCGAGCATGGGTGTCGAGTCATTCGGGCCGATCGCCGAGTCCACGGATCTCGCGCCGGCCTTCGCCGGTGCGCTGCGGGTCCTCGACGAGGGCCGACCGGTCCTCGTGGACGCGCGGATCTCGCGCTAGTCCGACCGGGCTCCGGCCGCGATCGCTGACAAGACCGCTTCCGCGCTGATCGGTAGGCGGAAGACGCGCGCGCCGACGGCGGCATCGATCGCGTTCGCGATCGCCGGGCCGACGGCGGCGTTCGCAAGCTCGCCGACGGACTTCGCGCCGAACGGTCCCGGACCTGTATCGGATGTCAGAAGGTCGATCCGCAGCGATGGAACGTCGCTCACCGTGGGGATCTTGTAGTCGCCGAGGTTCGTCGTTGCGACACGTCCATCGTCGACGCGCAGCTCCTCCATGAGCGTCTGGCCGAGACCGAACGCGAATCCACCTTCGATCTGCCCGCGGTGCGCAACAGGATTGATGACCGTTCCCGTGTCGGCGACGATGAGCGCATCGACCACGCGTACGACGCCGGTCTCCGCATCGACCGCGACCTCGATCACATATCCATAGACGCTGTAGCGCTCGGAGCCGTGTCCGTAGTCCTTGTCGTACCGGCCGACGACCTTAACACCTGCGCTTTCCGGCAGGAGCAACGCGGTCGCCATGGGGGTACCGGCCGCGATCTCCGCCATGCGTGCCACCAGCGCCCGCGCGCCGTTCTGCGCCGCGCCGCCGACGATCGGCGTGACGCGGCTCCCACCCACCCCGGGATCCATCAGGGCCTCGCCCGTCGTACCGTGCCGGACCACTACGCGATCGAGCGGGATCCCGACCTCCGCGGCAACGACGCGCTGGATCATCGTGTACGCGCCCCCGCCCTGATCGGGCACGCCGGTCTGTACGGCGACCCGTCCATCGGCTTCGACCTCGAGCGTGATCGATGTCTTACCCCGACCGACGTGCCGGACGCAGTAGCCGATCCCGCGGCCGTGGCCGTGCGGCAGGGGACGTCCCCAGCCCGATAACGTCCCGAGACGCGTGAGCACCTCGGTCGCGAGCGGATTCTCCCAACGCTCTCCGAGCACGTCGGTGTCGCCGGGCTGGATCGCGTTCCGCATGCGGAATTCGAGAGGATCGATCGCGAGCGCGCGGGCGATGAGATCGACGTGCGACTCCACGGCGAACGCGTTCTGCGGCTGGCCGGGCGCGCGCACATGACCTGCCGGGACGGTGTTCGTGTAGACGGCCGACACCTCGACGCGCGCGCTGGGGACGTGATAACCGGCAAGGGTCAGCATCGAATCACCCGGCAGCAGGTTCGGGACGGGCTTCCCGGCAGCGTAGGCGCCGCCGTTAAGCAGCACCCGGGCCTCGTGCGCGACGATCTTCCCACCCGCGGTGACGGCGGTCTTCAGCCGAATGCTCCCCTCATGCCGGCCTGCCGCCGTTTGCATGTCGTCCGCATAGCGCCGGACGGTCTTCACCGGTCGTCCAGTCGTGCGCGCGAGGAAATACAGCGCGAACTCGTCGACCGAGAGTCCCTTTCCGCCGAAGTCGCCGCCGATGTACCCGGCGTCAACGACGATCGACCCTTCGGGAATGCCGATCCCCAGCGCGAGCTGGGCGCGAAGGGCGAACGGCGCCTTGTTCGTCGTGATCACGTGCACGACGTCGCCGTCGATCCAGACGATGCTCGCGGGAGGCTCCAGGTACGCCTGAAAGTTGCGGCCGAACGTGAACTGGTGTTCGAACACATGGGCCGCAGAGGCCATCGCGCCGGCGACATCGCCATGCGCGTGGATCTCGTGCCCTTGCACGTTGGGATGCGGCACCGCTGCAACGGGCGGCCCGAGGAACGGATAGGTCGAACGCGCGGGATGCAGCGGAGGGGCGTTCGCTGCGAGCGCCTCGGCCGGATCGAGGAGCGCAGGCAGCTCCTCGTAGTCGACCCGCACGCGCCGCGCGGCCTCCTGCGCCAGCGCGCGGGAGGTCGCCGCGACGGCTGCCACCGGATCTCCGACGAAGCGCGCGCCATCCCAGGCGAGGACCGGCCAGTCGAGCAAACGACGTCCGAGGCGTGCGGGTTTGGTGTCCGCGCCGCTGATGACGGCATGCACGCCGGGAAGTGCGAGCGCGTCGCTCGCATCCACCGCGATCACGCGCGCGTGCGGATATGGACAGCCGACGAAGGCGGCCCAGAGCATGCCGGGCATCGTGATGTCGGCGGCGTATCGCGCCGCGCCGGTGACCTTGGACCGGCCCTCGACCCGCGCCTCGGGCGCGCCGAACGCATCGCGGCTCATGCGGGCAGAAGCGACGTCAGCGCCCGCCGCACGTGCACGACGGCCATGTCGCGCTTGTAGGACGCTGACCCGCGGAGATCATCAAGAGGATCGATCTCGTCGCGGACGAGCGCCGCCGCTGATGCGATCCCTTCCGCCGTCGGGCGCTCGCCGTTGAGCGCCGCCTCGACGCGTCGGGCGCGGATCGGGGTCGGCCCGGCCGCCCCGAGGCAGACAGCGACATCCTCGTATCGCCCGGCACCATCCAGGCGCACCCGAGCAGCGACGGACACAGTCGCGTAATCGTCTTCGGTCCGGGGAAGGAACTTGAGATAGGTCGCGCTGGTGCCAGGCGCAAGCGGAGGAAGCCGGATGCCGGTGATCACCTCGTTCGCCTCGAGCGACGTTTCGAGCACGTCGACGAAGAGCTCGCCGACCGGCGACGTACGTGCGCCATGCGGACCCGTGATCTCGATGGCCGCCCCGAGGGCCATGAGCATCGGCGGCGGGTCCTGGGCCGGATCGGCGTGCGCGAGATTTCCGCCGATCGTCGCCTGGTTCCTGATCCGGATCGTGGCGATGCTCGCGAAGGCTAGCGCGAGGGCCGGGCAGTAATCGCGGACCGCGGCGCTGCGCTCGATCTCGCGGTGCGTGCTCATC
>DASZZF010000005.1:0-16172 GCA_035543375.1 Candidatus Limnocylindria bacterium | reverse complement strand
GAATCGCGGTGGTTGGCCGGAGGTCCCGGGCGCATCGCCGGGACCTCCGGAGCGGCAGCGCGACTGCCTACGGCGTGCGTCGCGCCAGATCCGGGCTAACCCACAGCGACGACGCGACCGCGACCGACCTTGTTCGCGTTGATTTCTCATGGGTACGGAGGTCGACGGCCTCGCGGGTGCCGGGCTTCGGTGCGCGCAGCCCGGAGCGCACGAACCGCCGCAACGGGTACCGCGAGCGGCGCCTCGATACGCGAGTGGCACCCTCGACCTGCGGATCCCAGGGCCGCTTCTCTGCAGGCCGCTTCTCTGTGCGTGCCGCGCGCGATGCGGTGAATGGCGACGGTGCCCTGCGACGCTCGTCGAAGGGCCGGGCTTTTGCAGTACCGCTCGACCATCCGTCCGGTGGTCCATCCGCCTTCGACCTGCATGTCGAATCGCGAGCCCGACGACGGCCGGACTGGTCTAGGCGCTCGCGAGGTCACGCGATCAGGAAGTGGATTCGCACCGTCCGCATGCTTTGACCCTCCGAACACGTGAGCGCGTAGATCGCCGAACCGTGCTCGGCAGGCGTCTGCTGAAAGCTCCAGCTGACACCGCCGGAGCCATTGGCTCGCTTCTGGCCGAGGCCGGCGGCGATGATCTGCGTCCCCGACGGGTACTGGCCACCGGCGACGCAGCTCGTGTTCGGCGCGGTCTGAATCGCAAGCGCGCCCCACCTGGCGTCGGTGACGGTTAGCTGGAGATATGTCGCGTTCTGATGGTCATCGTCCCGGCTCGTGGCGTCCTCGGTCCAGAAGCTCGGCGTGCCTGACGATGAGGACGAGACGGGTTTCGCGGTTGGGCTGGCCGTCGGGGACGTTGTCGCGGCAACGACGGCCGATGAGGCCGGCGCCGCACTACGTCCAGTTGGGTGTGGCGAACTCGAATCGTCCCCCCGGCGCGCGATCGGGGATGTCGGCGACGCCGTCCCGCCGGCCCGCCCGCCGCAGCTGAGGACCACGACCGCGACGAGCAAAATCCCGGTGAGCCGCGCGACGCGATGGTCGCCGCGCCGCAGTCGGAGTCGGAGAGGCCCGTACACCTGGTCAATGGTGCGACTTCCGCGCAGGGATTAGGGTGGCTGATACGCGGCTGAGACGCTGCCCCCCTACGGATGGATGCCCGATTGGGCTTACCCACCCCGGGGGTGCACTTCCTAGAATTCGGAATCCGCAACTGGCGACTGCAATCCAGTGGAGGCCCTAAGTTGAACCTCTCGATGCGAGCGCTGTTGCTAGCGCTAGCGCGGGCCGGCCAGCGGAGCCTCACGCACTTCGCGCGCTCTGAGTGGGGCGCACCTGCACGGCTCGGCACTTCTGTGCGCCGGGAATCCGCTCGGGGCGACTCGGGCCAGGTCTTCATCATGGTCGCCCTGCTCCTTACCTCGCTGTTTGGCTTCATGGGGCTTGTGATCGATGTGGGCTGGTTCCAGGTGAACCTCGCGCGGATTCAGCGCGCCGCCGATGCCGCGGCCCTCGCAGGCACGGTGTATCTGCCCGGAAACGTGCCCGGCGCGATCAACGCAGCGAAGAACGCGGCAGCCCAGAACAACTACGTGGACGGGGTCGGCGGAGTGACGGTGACCGCAGCCCAGGACAGCTTAAACCCGGACCTCCTGCGGGCGGACGTCGCGGCCCCCGTGTCGATGTTCTTCCTCCGCCTCTTCGGGGTGAGCACGGTGAACGGCCATCGGAATGCCCGCGCGGAATTCATCCTGCCGGTACAGATGGGTAGCCCCCAGGACTACCTCGGCATCTACCAGCTCAGGCAAACGGACGGCACCGCGGTCCCCGTGGGCAGCGCGCCCAACGCCGGGACGGGCCCGGCCCTCGCATCGCAAGGGTTCTGGGCGGCCGTGATCAGCATGGGCGGGAACTCGAACAATGGCGATGCCTACTCGACCACGCACCACGGCGGGGGGACAAACCCTCAGTACGACCCCGCGGGCTACTACTACATGGTGAGCCTGCCTGCGGGGACCACCAACGGCGAGGTTTGGCTGTTCGATCCATCGTTCTGCGCGGTGGGTCACGGATCGAGCGGCGTCTACCTCGGCACTGGGGACCATTGGATCGGCGCCGGCGGCGGGACGGCGATGACGACGACCTACCGGCTGTGGGACCCCCACGGGACCCCGTACTCGATCGGGAACGACACCCTCATCGTCGACACGGGCAACACGTTCGCACTGCAGAACCAGGTGGACATGGGTCCGCTCTACGGCGGTGACGGCAGGTATGGAGACAGCGGCTATAACGGCTCAAGCTCGGCGGACTGCCAGAACGACCCGTACCACAATCAGTGGTACAAGCTTGCCGGCGGCCTGGTCGCTGGCTTCTACCACCTCCAGGTGACGACCTCGAGCTCCGACAATATCAACGTGAATGCGGAAAACATGTTCGGCATCGAGGCGATCACGAACGGACCGCCAGGAGCGGCGGTCTACGGACTCAGCCGGATGTGCGCGTACAACAACGTTCCGTCCGGGACGTCGACGTTCTACCTCGCCCGGGTCCCGGCCACGCTCGCGGGCAAGACGCTTCAGATCCAGCTGTTCGACCCCGGTGACACCGGCGGCGACGCGTTCATCCGGGTGAAGCAGCCGACGCCGACCGGCTACGTGAACGCGATGTTCAGCTACACGGCCAACGGCGGGGCTGGGTCGCAGAGCGGGACGAACGTCACCCAGATCCAGACATCGGTGAGCGGCAGGGAGCAGTACGACGGCTCCTGGGTGACGATCACGATCCCCTTGCCGGTGACCTACGGGTCCGGCGGGTTGACCCCGCCGGGCGAGACCCAACCCGGCTGGTGGAAGATCGAGTACCAGATTACCAGTACAGGCAACGACACGATCACCTACCAGGTTGGCATCCGAGGTAACCCGGTGCACCTCGTCACGCCCTGACCGCCGTGTTGCAGGCCAGGACAGGCTCAACCATTCCTCCGACGTTGACCGACGAATGTCCCATCCCGCTGGGGCCGGCGGAGCCATCGTCGCGAAAGTCGGTTCCGTGGATGCCGCCGCCGTGGGGACGTGTCGGGACCTCGGATGAGGCCGGGCAGAGCCTCGTCGAGTTTGCCCTCGTCCTCCCGGTGCTGCTGCTCCTGATCATGGGGCTGGTCGAGTTCTCGTTTGCCTTCAACGCCCGCGACAGCGTCTTTTTCGCCGCACGCGACGGCTCGATGCTGGCCGCCGAGGGTGGGAACCTTCCGGGTACTGACTGCGTGGTGCTCGACCGCATCGAGCGCGACATCGTGTCGCCGGCCCGACCAGTGCGGGTGCAGACGGTGACGATCTATTGGTCGGATAGGAACGGGGCCGAGCTCAGTGGCGCAGAGAACCTCTACACCCGCGCCGGGACCACGACCTGCAGCTATGGCGACGGCACGTCGCTCACTGTCCCGTACGCCCTCACCACGGGCCTCTACCTCGAAGGGAACCGCTGCGACGTGCTCGCTGGGTGCGGCGCGGGTCATCCCGGCCCCGACAACATCGGCGTGGTCATCACCTACACCCATTCCTGGCTCACGTCGGTCGCGCAGATCTCCTTGGGCTCCCTGAGGTTCAACATCTCGGCGGCGACGAGGATCGAGCCGCAGCAGTGAGGAACGCTGTTCGCTCGGACCGCGGTCAGGCCGCGCTCGAGATCGCTTTGTTGATGCCCTTGCTGCTGTTGCCGTTGGTATTTGGGCTGGTCGAGATGGGCTTCCTATTCAGCAGCCACCTGACGATCAGTGCCTCGACGCGCGAGGGCGCTCGGATGGGCTCAAACCTAGCCAATGGCGGAGGCACGCTCGGCTGCCTGAGCGGACAATCCCCGAACGCCGCGACCGTCGATCCGCAGATCATCGCGTCGGTCGAGCGCTCGCTCACCGGCGCCGGCACCTTGATCGAAATCGCCAACATCACCCAGATCCGAATCTTCAAGTCAACCGCCACTGGCCAGGAGCAGGCCGGGTTGGTGAACGTGTGGACGTACACCCCTGGCACTGGTCCGGTGGTCGATGGGGTGAACCTGCAATTCAGTCCGCTAAGCGTTGGCTGGCAAGCCTGCGGTCGAAACAACGTCTCCCCGGCTGACGCCATCGGAATCACCGTGAAATACAGCTATCAGGCGAAAAGCCCGCTCCGGTCGTTCCTCCCGGCGTTCGCTGTGTTCAACCTCTCCGACAGCACAGTGATGGTCCTGAACGCGACCAATTAGCGTCGGGCCTCGGCTGTCGGGGGGATCCGCTGCCTGGCTACGCGTGAGGCTGGGACGGCAGCCCGGCGCCGGACTACGCTCGAACGACGCGAATCTCTTCGCCAACGGTGTCCGCTGTGTCCGAGACATTTGTCCACTATGCGCCTGAACTCACACACCATCCGGGCTACCGAAGTGCGAGGTGTTGATCGCGACCTCGGGCGAAGCCGGCGGCATCGCGATCACGGCGCCTCGCTCGCGTCGCTTCAGGGAGGCTGAAGCCTGCGCCGCCGCCCGCGTGCTCGGAGTCGCTGCGCCGCACTTCCTCCGGTTGCCCGACGGCGCCCTGGACACGAGCCCGGCACTCATGGCGGCATGTCGGGCGTTCCTCGACGAGCACCGGTCCGATCTCGTGCTGACCTTCGATCCTGAGAAGCACTCTCCCGCGGCGCCGCATCCGGATCACCTCGCGATCGGTCGGGGCGGCTCCGCGGGTGGCCGCATTGAGCGCAATGGCCGCCTCGCGCCGTCCGCTAGGAAGGCGTTGCAAGCCCCGGAAGCTTCGGTTCGTCGACCGTGGGCGGGCGGCCCAGCCACTCGCGGACCGTCGCGAGCGTGCGGCCTCCGGTCGCGCGCCAGTCGTGTCCGTCCGCCGCGCCCGCGGGGCAGTAGCCCCATCTAGCGGAGTAAAGAATCACCGGCGTGGCGACATCTTCGGGGTAGTTGGTGCTCAGGCTTGGCGCACAGGCCGCACGCCGAGATCCTCGGGATCCCGCTGGACCAGCAGCCCGCGACACTTGCCTGCCTCGAGCGGTACGAGCGCGCGATGCTCGCGACCAGCGTGTGCCCCGATGAGACGAGCCGACGCGTCGCGCGACACGTGCTCCGACCGTTCGGCTGGGTGCCCGCGCCGGCGTACTGGCCGACTGAAGCGATCGCGGCCGCGCTCGTGCCGCGACCGCTGCGGGCACCGTCCCGACTCCGCTACCGCGTGCGCGAGCGGGTCTTCTTCGCGATCGTGATCGCGACGGCGCGGATCATGCGTGCGGTCCTTCCCATGCCGCTCACCGTTGTGCCGCAGGCGAGGCGCTTCGAGGCTCGCCGTGCACGCTGACCCGCTCGCGCACGACAAGTGGTTGATTCAGTCATCAGATGCGTATAGCGGTCGACCATCGTGATTGTGCTCCAGCTCTTCCGCTCAGTTCGGAGGCGGCGTCCTCCGGCGGCACCCTTCGGCCAGACCGCGCATCATTGCGGGGTCTTGGCGAAGGCGCGGTTCGCGAAGGAACGGTCTGACCTCGTGGCGGGGCTGCGCCGGTTGGGGATCCGAGACGAGCGCGTGCTTGACGTGATCGCGCGCGTGCCGCGCGAGCGCTTCGTCGCGCCCGACTTCGCGATCGACGCATACGCGGACCGCGCGCTCCCCATCGGCAGCGGGCAGACGATCTCGCAGCCCTTCATCGTCGCACGCATGACCGAGCTGCTCGAGCCCCAACCGCACCACCGCGTCCTCGAGATCGGCACGGGCTCTGGCTATCAGACCGCCATCGTCGCGGAGCTCGTGCGCGAGGTCGTCTCCATCGAGCGGCACGCCGAGCTCGCGCAGGAAGCGGAGGAGCGGCTGCGGGAGCTGGGGATCAAGAACGTGCGCGTGGTGGTCGGCGACGGCACCGCCGGGTACCCCGAGCTCGCGCCCTACGACGGCATCCTCGTCACGGCGGCGACGCCACAGGTCCCCGAGCCGCTCAAGGAGCAGTGCGCGCTGGGCGGCCGGATCGTGGCGCCGGTGGGTGACCGCGAGGCGCAGGACCTCATGGTCATCGTGCGGCTTCTGGACGACTTCCGCCTGCACGTGGTAGGGCGCGTGAAGTTCGTCCCGCTTTTCGGCGAGCACGGCTTCCGCGAGGAACTCTGATGTCTCTGAGTCAGGTGCCGCAGTTGTCCGTCGAGTACACGTTCACCAGTGCCCACACCACGATCGATGAACTCGATCAGATCGTGGGCGGTCGTCTGTGAGGCGGGCACGGTGGTATCAGCCACCAGATCGGATCGGGACCGTCACGCGCCACGCTCGCGTGGGAGTTCCCGTCGTTCGAGGAAGCCAAGGCGAACCGCACCACCAGCGGCGGCCCGGACGGCTCGATCGCCAATTGGAGCGCGCTTGCGTGTGGCCCCGAAATCCTCGGGGTGCTGCGTGGCGAGCCAGCACGTCGAGATCTTGGTGCACTGGTTGGCGGACCGAGGCATCCGCCAGATCGCCCGCAGCCTGGGCTGCGCGCGCAACACCGTGCGCGAGCGCACCGCCCAGGCGGACCTCACGACCGGCTTCGGTAATCCCGAGGCGCACGCCCTTCGTCCACGACTTGGCGGCCGCGCCTTAAGCCGCCCTCAAGGAGTCCTCGGCGCACGGCCGAAGTAGCGCCCGAGCGCGCGCCCGCGGTGTGATTCATGGCGGTACGGCCAGCGCATACACGCCCCGTCGAGGAGCAGGCGGGTCGGCGCTGGACCGCCCGCTCTACGTCGCAACGTGTACGACCAGCCACGCTCAGACACCAGAGAGCCCTCCACCTGTCTTGTTTGCGTGACCGAAAACAGGCTCGGAGGACTCTCGCGTGCAACAACCGCGATGGGTGGCTCACCTGGCGCGACGAGACAGTCGCGGAAGTCAATGTTGCGGCGTCGCCAGTGAACAACCGATCGCCGCAATGCGATCACAGCTTCTGGCGCGTTTCAACGAGCTTGACTCTACTGCCCGCAGGTGACCGCAGCCGTTCACGCCGATGGCTGCCCAAATGGCTGCCCGAGACATCGCGCGACGGCGCTCGCAGACGCTGAGCTCGCGCGCGACCTCTTCGGCGCCGGGCGCGTCTGTGTCTGCGACCGGGACGTGCGTCCCGGACTGCGCGAAGGCGCGGCATTACTCGCGACCGATGCCGTGCGCGCCGCCAGTCACCAGGACGACCGCGCCCGGAGCTCGCGTCGTCGGCGCGCTCTGCAGGAGGTAATAATGATGAGACCAATGCATAACGACGCGGAGCCGCTGACGATCGGCGTCGACATCGGCGGCACGTTCACCGACGTCGCGATGCTGACGCGCTCGGGCGCGGTCCACACGGCGAAGGCCGCCACGACGCCCGCTGACCCCGCGCGCGGCGTCATCGACGCGCTCGCGAGCGCCGCCTCGCGGCTGGGCACCGACCTCTCCGGGCTGCTCGCGCGCGCTGAGCGCATCACCCACGGCAGCACGATCGCGACGAACGCGCTGCTCACGCGGAAGGGCGCGCGGCTCGGCCTCATCACGACGCGCGGCTTCGAGGATACGCCGTTCATCATGCGGGCGATCGGGCGCGTCGACGGACTCCCCGAGGAAGAGGTGCGCCACGTCGCGTACCTATGCAAGCCGGAGCCGCTCGTCCCGCGCACGCGCGTGCTCGGCGTGACTGAGCGCATCGACGTGAACGGTCGGGTCGTGGTGCCGCTCGACGAAACCGCAGCCGCCCGCGTGATCGAGCGACTCGTGGAGGTCGAAGGCGTCGAAGGCCTCGCGGTGTGCCTCCTGAACTCGTGGGCGAACCCCGCGCACGAGGACCGCATCGCTCAGCTCGTCGCCGCCAACGGCGGGGACAGGGTGTACGCCACCTACAGCAACAAGCTCGCGCGCGTCGCCGGCGAGTACGCCCGCACGAACACGGCGCTCGCGGACGCGTTCGTCGGCCCAATTGTGACGAGCTACCTGCGCTCGCTTGAGCGCGAGCTGCGTGAACGCGGCTTCCGGGGCCACTTTCTGCTCATGCAGGGCAACGGTGGGGTCGCGAGCGCCGCGGAGTGCGCGCCCGTCGCGACGCTGCAGTCCGGCCCGGCGGGCGGGATGCTCGCGACGGCGCACATGGCCGCGCTCCTCGGCCACGACCGCGTCCTCACCGCCGACATGGGCGGGACGAGCTTCGACGTGGGCATCTACGCAGACGGCTACTGGAGCTACGCGGACGAGCCGATCTTCGACCGCTTCCGCATCCTGCAGCCGATCATCCAGGTCGAGAGCATCGGCGCCGGCGGCGGCACGATCGCGCGTACCGAGGAGGCGACGCGGCGGCTCGTCGTCGGGCCCGAGAGCGCCGGCGCGGATCCCGGCCCGGCGTCTTACGCGCAGGGGGGCGAGGCGCCGACGGTCACCGACGCGAACGTCGTACTCGGCGTCATCGATCCCGAGTACTTCCTCGGCGGCCGCAAGCGCCTTTCGCCGGAGCGCGCGAGCGGCGCCCTCGCCGACCGGGTCGCGCGCCCGCTCGGCATCGGCGTCGAGGACGCGGCCGCGGGCGTCGTGCGGATCGTCGAGGCGAAGATGGCGGACCTCATGCGCCGCCAGGTGATCCGCAGCGGCCATCGTCCGGAGGACTTCGTGCTCTACGCGTTCGGCGGCGCCACCGCGATCCACGCCGTCGCGCTCGCGCGCGAGCTACGCATCGGCCGCGTGTACGTGTTCCCGTCGTCGCCGGTCTTCTCCGCGCTCGGCGTGGCGCTCGCGGACGTGCGCCACACGCGGCTGCTCACCTGCCGCGTCCCGCTGTCGACCGACGCAGACGAGCTACAGCGGCCGATCGCCGCGCTCGAGGCCGAGCTCGGATTCATCATGGAGCGCGAAGGCTTCGCCGCGCGCGACGTCACCGTGCGCCGCTACGCGTCGATCCGTTATCTGCGCCAGACGGCCGCGGTCGAGGTCGAGCTTCCGGCGGGTCGTCTCGATCGCACGGCGCTCCAAGATCTCGCGACGCGATTCGCTCGGCGCTACGAGGCGCTCTACGGCGCCGGCGCGGGGAGCGGCGAGGAGGGCGGCGAGGTCAGTGCGCTGCGCGTGGACGCGATCGGCACCTCGCCGAAGCCCGCGCTCGCCGCCGCACCACGTGCGAGCGGGGCGGCGAAGCCAAAGGGAACGCGGCGGGCGCGGCTGAACGGATCGGCATCCCTCACTCCTATCTACGAGTGGAGCGCGCTCAGAAGTGGGCACCGCCTCGCCGGGCCCGCGATCGTGGAATCCGAGTTCACGACGGTCGTCGTCCCGGACCGCTGCGAGGCGACCGTCGACGCGTACGGCAACGTCGTGCTCGTATCGGACACCGAAGGCGCCAACAGCGCGATAGCCGGCGGACGACCGGCGGCGCACGCATGACCGAGGTCGACCCGGTCACGTACGAGATCATCCGCCACCGCCTGTGGGTCATCGGCGAGGAGGGACGCACCGTGCTTCAGCGCGTGTCGGCCTCGCCGATCGTCTCGCAGGGCGGCGAGTGCATGCAGTCCTTCTACGACCCGGCCGGGCGCATGGTGCTCGCGTGCTCCGGTCACCTGCGATTCGCGGCCGCGACCTCCGACGCCATCAAGCGGCTCGTCGAATGGTTCAGCGAGCGGCCGGGGATCCATCCCGGCGACCAGATCTTCTTCAACGACCCCTACGTCGCGGGCTCGCATACCTACGACCAGATGGTCGTCATGCCGATCCATTGGGCCCCTCCGGGAGAACCAACGGCCGGGAGGCTCATCGCCTGGACCGCGAGCAGCTCGCACACCGCCGACACCGGCGGGCTGCTGCGCGGGACCGCGACCGAGATCTACCACGAGGGCCTGCGCATCCGCGGGCTGAAGATCGTCGAGCGCGGCGAGTTCCGGGACGACGTGTGCCGCTCGATCGTTGAGCAGTGCCGCGACCCGTACTACGTGGAGCTCGACCTACGCTCGCGCGTCGCCGCGAACAACGTGAGCGCGCGGCGGTTCCTCGAGCTCGTCGGCGCGTTCGGCCTCGATGCGGTCGAGGCGGCGTGCGCGAAGATGATCGACGACGCTGACCGCCTCGCGCGCGCGAAGCTCCGCTCACTGCCTGACGGCACGTGGACCTCGCGGATCTACGCGACCGGGAACCGCGTGCCCGAGCCGCTGCGCGTCTGCTGCCGCATGACGAAGCGGGGCGAGCGGCTCCTCTTCGACCTCGCGGGCACGAGCCCGCAACTGCCCGACGACCAGAACTCGACCCTGCCGAGCACGACCGCGCACATCGCGCTCGCGCTGACGAACATGCTGTTCTGGGACATCCCGTGGAGCGACGGCAAGATGGCGCCGGTCGAGATCCGCGTCCCCGAGGGCAGCGTGCTCAACTGCCGCTTCCCCGCCGCATGCGGCGGCGCGCCGCGCGTCGGGCAGATCCTCGTCTCGGCGGTGACCGAGTGCGTCGCGAAGATGCTCTACGCCGCAGGCCGCCACGAGGACGTGAACGCGGGCTGGCAGGGACTCTGGTACCAGGGTGGCCCCTCCTACTTCTACGGCGGCCACAACGCCGCGGGCCTGCCGGTCGCGCAGGGCCTCTACGACATCCACGGCGGCGGATACGGCGCGAGCCCGCTGCGCGACGGCGTCGACACCGGCGGCCACGCGAACATCCCCGCCGGCGGCATCAGCGACGTCGAGCAGATCGAGCTCCAGTACCCGTTCCTCTACTTCACGCGCGCGCACAACCCGAACGGCGCGGGCTACGGCCGCTGGCGCGGCGGCGCCGGCAGCCATCGCATCTATCTCGTCTACGGGTCGAGTGACCTCACCGTCGACCACCGTCCGTGGGCGGGGCTGCCGAACGGGGGCTTCGGCCTCTTCGGCGGGTTCGCGTCGGGCACCGGCGGGATGCGCGCGGTCTACAAGACCGATCCCGCTGCGGTCCGGGAGCGGCTCGCGCGCGGCGAGTACCCGACGTCGCCGCGCGAGGTGCTCGACGGCAAGTGGGGCGAGGCGTACGTCCCGCCGCAGGGGCGGCCGCGCGTCGCGGTCCCCGAGTGGTGGATCGTCTCGGACTACGTGCAGAGCGGCGGGGGTTTCGGCGACCCGCTCGATCGCGAGCCCGAGGCGGTCGCGCGCGACGTCGCGAGCGGCATCTACACCGAGTGGGCCGCGGATCGCTTCTTCGGCGTCCGTCTGGCCGAAGGCGCGGTCGACGCGACTGCGACGGAGCGGCAGCGTCGCGCGATCCACGAGGAGCGGCGCGCGCGCGGGAAGCCTGTCGGTCGCATCGCCGCCGGGCGCATTGACGGCGCCGTGATCGCGCGTCCGCACGCCTCGGTCGACGCGGTGCGTATCGACCGCCGCGTCGCCTGGCGCTGTGCGCGCTGCGGCCAGGATCTCGGCGACGCGCGCGCGAATTACAAGGAGGGCACGCTGCGCGTGATCGAGCCGCTTGCGGAGGTGAGCGAGCTCGGGCTGCCAGCGGGTGAGTTCATCGGCGAGCTGCACGAGTACTGCTGCCCCGGCTGCCTCACGCTGCTACAGGTCGACGTGTGCTGCACCGCCCTCGACGGCGACGCGGTCGTCCACGACATCGCGCTGGATCTGGCGGTGCGACCGCGGGACGAGGCGGCGTCCGCGTGACGGGCGCGCTCGACGGCATGCGCGTCATCGAGGTCGCGAACTACGTCACGGGTCCGTACGCGGGCATGATGCTCGGCGACCTCGGCGCGGAGGTCATCAAGATCGAGGAGCCCGCCCACGGCGATCCGTACCGCAGCTGGGGCGAGACCGGCGACAATCCCTTCTTCCTGTCACTGAACCGCAACAAGAAGAGCGTCGCGCTCGACCTGAAGGACGAACGCGGGCGCGCGACACTGCGCCGGCTCGCCGCGACCGCAGACGTGCTCGTCGAGAACGGCCGTCCCGGCGTCGCCGAGCGACTCGGCTACGGGTACGAGGACGTTCGCGCGCGGAACCCGCGCCTCGTGTACTGCGCGATCAGCGGTTTCGGCTCGAGCGGCCCGTACCGGGATCGGCCCGGATACGACACGGTAGGGCAGGCGACGAGCGGGCTGCTCAGCGTGCTGACCGACCGCGAGGATCCGAAGCTCCCCGGCATCTCGCTCGCCGACCACCTCACCGGTGTCTTCGCGTGCTACGGCGTGCTCGGCGCGCTGCTGGCGCGCGGGCGGACCGGCGCGGGCCAGCGCGTCGAGACCTCGCTGCTTCAGGCGTGCGTCGCGTTCCTCGGCGAGCACGCCGCGCGCTACTTCGCGAGCGGCCGCCCGCCGACGCGCGAGACGCGCGTGCGCTCGGCGCTCGTGTTCGCCTTCCTCGGGTCGGATGGCCTTCCATTCGTCGTCCATCTCTCCTCGCCGCAGAAGTTCTTCGACGGCCTCGTCGCCGCGGTCGGCCGTCCCGAGCTCGCGACCGATGCGCGCTTCCGGACGCGTCTGGCGCGCGTTGAGCACCACGGCGAGCTCGACGCGGCGCTCTCGGGGATCTTCGCATCCGCTCCGCGCGCGCAGTGGCTCGACCGCCTGCTCGCACACGACGTGCCGTGCGCGCCACTCAACACGCTCGCCGAGGTGTTCGCGGATCCCCAGGTGCGCCACCTCGGCCTGCGCACGAGCACGACACATCCGGTACGCGGTACGACCGACGCGGTCATGCCCGCGGTGCGGCTGGAGGGGACCCCGCTCGAGATCCGGATCGCGCCACCCATGCTGGGCGAGCACACCGCCGAGGTGCTCGCTGATCTGGAGCAGCGCGAGCGCGCCCGCGCGACCGGGACGGCGGCGCGATGAGCGCAGCGGGCCACGGGCGATGAGCCCGCGGGTCGGCGCGCGGCTGCGGAACAAGTACGCCATCGTCGGCGTCGGTCAGAGCCGCATCGGGAAGGTGCCTGACGCGACGGCGCTCGGGCTGCTCGCGGAGGCGATGACCGCCGCCGTCGATGACGCGGGGCTGCGCAAAGAGGACGTCGACGCGATCGTCTGCCGTGGCCCCGACGACGTCTACACGCACCACCAGCGTATCGGCGAGATCCTCGGCCTCGACGCCGAGTTCAGCACGACCGTAGACAACGGCGGCGCGAGCCAGATCCTCTCGATCATCCTCGCGGTGCTCGCGATCGACGCGGGGCTCTGCTCGGTCGCGCTCTGCGGCTACGGGCGCGACAGCTGGTCGCGCACGCACCGCAGCGAGGAGGCGCGACGTTCGGTGAGCCTCGTGCCGGAGCAGCAGCAGCAGGGCGAGTTCGAGCACGAGTTCGGGCTCTTCGGCGCGGCGGCGACCCACGCGCTCGGCGCGCGGCGGCACATGGAGCGCTACGGCACGACGAAGGAACAGCTCGGATCGATCGCGATCGCGTTCCGGGAGCACGCCTTGCGCAACCCGTCCGCGTACCTGCGCGAGCCGCTCACGATGCCCAACTATCTCGCGGGACGGCCGATCGTCGATCCCTTCGGCCTCTTTGACTGCAGCGTGCCGGTCGACGGCGCGGGCGCCGTCGTCGTCACGAGCGCCGAGCGCGCGCGCGACCTGCGGCGGCGGCCGGTCCTCATCCGCGGCTTCGGCACGTTCAACAACCTGCGCGGGTGGACCGCGGGCGATCGCATGATCGAGACCGCCGCGAAGCGCAGCGCCGCGAAGATGTACGCGACGGCGGGCCTGGCGCCCGCCGAGGTCGACACCGCGCAGCTGTACGACTGCTTCACCTCGATGGTCGTCGCGCAGCTCGAGGATTACGGGTTCTGCGCGAAGGGCGACGGCGGGCCGTTCGCCGCGTCGGGCGCGCTGCGGCTCGGCGGCGCGCTGCCGGCGAACACGTCCGGCGGGCAGCTTTCCGAGGGGCACGTCGAGGGAATGCTCCAGATCGTCGAGGGCGTGCGGCAGCTGCGCGGCGATCTCCCGAAGGAGCGGCAGGTCGAGGGTGCCGAGATCGCGCTCGTCTCGGGCCACGGCGGGAACACCGTGTGCCACAGCTCGCTGATCCTCGAGCGCGGATGACCGTCCCGCTTCCCCAGCCGACGCCCGACTCACAGCCGTTCTGGGACGGCTGTCGTGCGGGCGAGCTTCGGCTACAGCGATGCGTGAACGGACACTGGCGCTTCCCGCCCGCGCCGCTGTGCCCCGAGTGCTGGACACGCGACGCGACCTGGGGGCGCACGAGCGGACGCGGCACGGTGGTCGCGCACGTGACGTTCCGCCGCGTCTACCATCCGGCCTTCGCCGGCATGATCCCTTACACGGTCGCCATCGTGGAGCTCGCCGAAGGCCCGCGCCTGACGACACGTCTCGTCGGCGTCGAGCCGGCCGCGGTCCGCGGCGGTATCCCGGTTGAAGTCACGTTCGAGCCCGCGAGCGACGAGGTGACCCTGCCGCTCTTCAGACCCGCGAAATGAGAGGGAGTACCTGATGACGACCCAGTACCAGCGCACCAAGGACCTGGCGAAGGAGTCGAGGGATCGCGCCACGACCGGACCGATCGTGGTGCACACGAAGCAGCTCGAGATGGAATTCGCCGCCGGACGCAGGCGCGCGTACATCTCCGAGCCGCAGATCCTGGGATCGCTCGTGCAGACGATGGCGATGTTCGTCGCGGAGATCGCGCCCGGTCAGGCCGGCGGCAAGCACCGCCATTTCAACGAGGCGATGATCTACATCCTCGCCGGCAAGGGCCACAGCATCATCGACGAGAAGCCCTACGACTGGAGCGAGGGGGACGTCATCTCGGTACCGCTGTACTCGTGGCACCAGCATTTCAACGACGACGCGACGAAGCCGGTCCGCTATCTCGGCTTGACGAACCTTCCGCTGCTACGCGCGATGGGCCTGAATCGCCTCGAAGATGCGGGGGACCAGTCCTAGCCGGGGCGCAGGGCCGATGGTCACTTCTTGTACAGCGCGTCGATGAAGCCGCTCTTCTGCAGCTCCTCGACGAAGCTCGTGTCGACGAACTGCTTCGGGTCGGCGCCCTTGGCCTTCGGCGTCGTGACCTCGAGGAGTGTGAGCGCGGCGGCGACCTGCTCCGCCTTGGGCAGCGGGACCTTGTTGAGGTAAGGCACGAGCGTGTCGTACGTCTCCTGCAGCAGCGCCTGATCCGTCGTCTGGGTGTACTTGCCGATTATCTCCATCGTCTCCTTCGGATTCTGCAGCTCGAAGGCGATCGCCTCCGCGGTGGACTTCACCATGCCGGTCACCTCGGCACGATGCGCGGCGAGGTAGCTCCGGCGCACCGCGAGCCACGACGAGGGGTACCGGAAGCCCAGCTCGGCGACGTTCACCAGCGACTTCAGCCCGAGCTTCTTCGCCTGCGAGTAGGTCGGCAGCGAGAGCGCGCCCGCGGCGACCTGTCCCGATTGGATGGCCGAGAGGATCGCGGGGACGTTGTTCGCCGAGATAAGCGAGACATCCTTCTTCGGATCCAGCCCGAGCTTCTGCAGCGCGAGTACGTCGGCGAAGTACGTCGCGCTGCCGATCGTCGTCATCGCAACCGTCTTGCCCCGCAGGTCGGCGGCGCTCGTGATCGCGGGTCCGACGACGAACCAGAAGAGCGGCGAGGAGATCGGCGCAGCGACGTAGACGATGTCGCCGCCCTCGAGCGTCGCGCTCATCGCCTCCACCGAGATCTGCAGCCCCTGGATCTGGTCGGCGAGGAGCGCGCTGGTCGGGCTCGAACCGCCGGCGATGGACTGGAGCGTCACGTCCAGCCCGTACTTCGCGTAGATACCGCGCTCCTTCGCCACCCACGCCGCGGCCTGCGTGCCGCTCAGCGACGCGTAGCCGATCGAGATCGCGACGGGCGCGGCCGCGCCGCTTGCCGTCGGCGTCGTGGTCTGTCCACCGCACGCGGAGAGTAGGAGCGCGAGTGCGGCGGGAAGCGCGAACAGACGGCGAGCCTTCATCTCGACCTCCCGCGCGAGTCTAGTTTCTCGTCTCAAAGTCACGATACGGGGGGCGTCCCACGGCGTGAGCTCTGGTGCGCCGATTTGCCGGAGACGAGCGAAGCGCCCGTTTTCGTGAAAAGGTCACCCAGAGCACTACGGTTACACCGGCTGCGGCGGTAGCCATCCGGGAATGCTGACGCCTAGTGTCGCGTCCGCGAAGTCGTGTTAACGACCACGGCGCACGGCCTTCTTGATGATGTCGGCTGGGTCCTTCGTCCAGACGAATGGCGTG
>DASZZF010000004.1:0-75400 GCA_035543375.1 Candidatus Limnocylindria bacterium | reverse complement strand
GAGTCGACCCGCACCCCAGAGTCGACCCGCACCCCAGAGTCGACCCGCACCCCAGAGTCGACCCGCACCCCAGAGTCGACCCAACGGCGCTGACGACGCCGAAGCGGATCGTCCTGATCGAGGACGATGACGACAGCCGGGCGGCGATGCAGGCCGCCCTCGAGGCGGACGGCTATCTCGTCAACGCGTCCGCGGATGCGTTCGGCGACATCCGACGCGCGCGGCCCGACCTCGTGATCCTCGATCTGTTCATCCACGGCGAGACCGCCGGCTGGCAGCAGCTCGACATCCTCACCATGGATCCGGCGACCCGAGGGATCCCGGTAATCCTCTGCTCGGCCGCGATCGCTTCGCTCGAACACGCGCGGCCGAAGATCGCGGCGCTCGACGTTCGCGTGCTCCAGAAGCCGTTCGAGCTCAGCGAGCTGGAGGCGACGGTCGAAGACGCGCTCGCCTCGGCGCCGCGCAGCCCCGAGGTCCTGCGGCCAGGCTGATCAGCGGTCGCGGACGAGGATCACGAATGACGCGAGCAGGTCGTCGCCGTTCACCGCGAGGATCCGGGCTCTAGACACCGAGGAGCACCGGGAGCTCCGCGAGCGTCGTGATGCGCTCGAACGACGAGCCGCGCCGTGCGCGGTCGAGATGGATCGCGCGCAGGCCGCACGCCACGGCCCAGCCGAGCGCCACCGGCGAATCATCGACGACCACCGCCTCGCGCGGGTCGACGCGGCTGTCGGCGAGGATCGCCGCGTAGAACTGCGGTCCGCTCTTGAACCGGTCCACGAGGTCCGGACCGTAGAGCCGGTCGAAGCAGTCACGGAGACCCATGCCGCGCAGGTACGCGCCGAGCTGCGCGGAGGTCTGCCCCGATGCGGCGTGCACCGCGAGCCCCTCGCGGGCCAGCGTCCAGACCGCTGCTGTGACCTCGGGATACGCGCTGCGACAGCGCTCGCAGACGTAGCGGTGCGCTGCGCTGACGAGTTCGTCGATCTCGTCCGCGGGTGGTCCGGGCACGCCGACGCGCGCACACATCTCGTGCAGCCAGCGACGGTCGGCCTCGCGGCGGTACGCCGCGACCCCATCCGTCGCTGTGGCGATATGGGCGAGATAGCGCTGCCAGGCCTCTTCCACGACGATGCGGTTCGCCTCGGCCCACGCGCCCGGCGCGCCACCCAGTCGCGGAACGAAGAACTCGGCCAGATAGCGCCGCCACTCCGGCCCACGTTGTTCGTTGTCGTTGAGGACGCCCCCGTCGTCGAGGAAGACGACGCGGACGGGCCTATCCGGCGCTTTGCCGCTCCGTCGCGGAGCGCGCGAGCTGCGGCCAGCGGCCCCGCACCGCCGCGGCGATGCCGTCCGCGTCGAGACCGAAGTGCTTCCGCCAGATCTTCTGTGCCCCGTGGTCGACCCATTCATTCGGCACGCCGACGATCTCGAGCTCGACCTTCGCGCCGCGCTCGGCGAAGAGCTCGCCCACGGCGGAGCCGAAGCCGCCGGCGACGACGTGCTCCTCGACGGTGAGGATCCGGCCGATGCGCGCCGCGAGGGTCAGATAACGCTCGACGTCGAGCGGCTTGGCGAATCGCGCGTTCACCACGGTCGCCTCGATGCCATCGGCGGCCAGCGCGTCCGCCGCCATGATCGCCGCCTGCACCACTGTGCCGTACGCGAGGATGGCCACGTCGTCGCCTTCGCGGAGCGTTTCCGAGACGCCGATGGGGATCTCCGCGAGGTCGCCGTCGAGCGCCGCGCCGACGCCCGTCCCGCGTGGGTAGCGGAACGCGATCGGGCCGTGGCCGGCCGCGGCGTAGCGCGTCGCCGTCCACACCATCTGGCGCAGCTCGCTCTCGTCCTTCGGTGCCATCAGGACGATGCCCGGCAGGGGGCGCAGGTACGCGATGTCGAATAGACCCTGATGCGTGCGCCCATCGTCGCCGACGATGCCGGCGCGGTCCATCGCGAACACGACGGGCAGCTCCTGGATTGCGACGTCGTGCACGACCTGGTCATACCCGCGCTGGAGGAAGGTCGAGTAGATCGCGACGATCGGGATGATGCCCTGCGTCGCGAGGCCCGCGGCGAACGTGACGGCGTGCTGCTCGCAGATCCCGACATCGAAGAGCCGGTCGGGGAATTCCGCGAAGAGCGGCGTGAGGCCCGTCCCGGCCGGCATCGCCGCCGTGATCGCGACGGCCCGCGGTTCGCGCTGCATCGTCTCCCGGACCGCATCGGCGAAGACCTTCGTGTACTGCGGCGCCGTGGCCGGGACAGCACCGGTCGCGGAGACGCCGTGCCACTTCTGGTTGTCCTCTTCGGCCGGGGTGTAGCCGCGGCCCTTCTGCGTGTGGACATGGACGAAGACGGGACCCTCGCGGAAGTCACGCGCTTTGCGCAGCACGCTGTCCAGCGCGTCCAGATCGTGGCCGTTCACCGGTCCGAAATAGGTGAAGCCGAACTGCTCGAACAGGATGTTCGGGATGAAGATGGCCTTCAGCGAGGTGAAGAGCCGGCGGCGGGCCTCCTCCGCGAGCTCACCCGCCGGCAGGTGGTCGATGAGCGCGCGTGCCACGTGCTTGAGCTCGAGATACGGCGTCGCGGTACGCACCGTCTCGAGCATCCGCGAGACGGCGCCGACGTTCGGCGCGATGCTCATCCCGTTGTCGTTCAGGACGACGATGATCCGCGTGCGTCGCGCTCCGACGTCGTTGAGGGCCTCCCAGGCCATGCCCGCGGTGAGCGCGCCGTCCCCGATGACCGCTACGACGTGGTGCTCCTCGTGCTTCAGGTCGCGGGCCACCGCCATGCCCTGCGCCGCGGAGATCGACGTGCCCGCGTGTCCCCCACCGAACTGATCGTGCAGGGACTCCGTCCGCGCGAGGAAGCCGGAGATGCCGCCGAACTGTCGCAGCGAATCGAACCGCGATCGCCGGCCGGTGAGGAGCTTGTGCACGTAGCCCTGGTGACCGGTGTCCCAGACGAGCTTGTCGGTCGGAGACCGGAAGACGCGGTGCAGCGCGACCGTGAGCTCGGTCGCGCCGAGGCTCGAGCTGATGTGCCCGCCCGTTTTCTGGACGGCGTCGACGGTGAAATCTCGGATCTCACGGCAGAGCTGCACCAGCTCGTCCTGGTCGAGCGCCTGCACGTCCTCGGGCGAGTTGACACGATCGAGGAGCGGCATCCGCATCTAGTCTAGGCACGATGGTCGACTTCGAGCGACGCAGCGTGGTCGTGACCGGCGCGACCGGGAATCTCGGTCGCTCGGTCGTCCGGGCGTTCCTGGAGGCGAATGCGCATGTCGCGGTCGCGGCGCGCGACGCCGCCAAAGGCGAGGCCTTGCGCGCGGAGCTCGGCCCGCTCGCGGGCACCGCCGACGATCCGCGACTGCTCGTCGTCGCGACCGATCTCGGTGGCCGTGCCTCCGCCGACGCGCTCGTCGAGCGCGTGCTTCGCGCTTGGGGCCGGCTCGACATCCTCGCGAATCTGGCCGGCGGATTCGCGACCGGACCGGCGGACGATGTCGGCGTCATCCAGGCGCTCTGGGAACAGAACGTGACGACGGCCCTCACGATCACCGCGGCGTGTCTGCGGCCGATGCGCGCGCGGGGCTACGGGCGCGTGATCTCGGTCGCATCGACCGCGGCGCTCAAGGGCAACCGCAACGCGGCCGGATACTCCATGGCCAAGACGGCGCTCGTCCGTTGGACCGAGGCGCTCGCGGCGGAGGTCAAGGGCGAGGGCCTGACGGCGAACATCATCCTGCCGTCGACGATCGACCACCCGGCGAACCGCGCCGCGATGCCGAATGTCGATCCGAAGACTTGGCCCTCGCCCGAGGAGATCGCCGCGCTCATCCTGTTCCTCGCGAGCGACGCGGCTTCCGGCGTCACCGGCGCGGCGATCCCCATCACCGCGCGTACCTAGTGTCGCGTCCCGAAGGTCCCCCGCCGTTTCATCGGCCGGGCAAGGACCCTTCGGGACGCGACACTAGATCAGGTCGACGAGCGCGGCGGCCAGCTCCGCGTGCGCTTCGGCCGATGGGTGCAGTCCATCCGGTGCCAGCATCTCGGCCGCGGCCTGTCGTCGCATGAGCGGAAAGAGGTCCACGTAGCGCGCCCCGACGCGCTCGGCCTCTTCCATCGCGATCGCGTTGAAGCCCTCGATCCGCGTCCGGAGCGCTTCGGTCGTGCCGTACGGGGCCGCGGCCGGCGAACGGGACCACTCAGGCTGGGGGAGCGCGACGACGGCCGCCGCCGGGACACCGGCGGCACGCAGTCCGTCATGGATCCGGCGAAGCTGCCGGCGATAGCGCGCGTCGTCGATCCCGCGGACGATGTCGTTCGCGCCGATGAGGAGCGTCACGAGCGTCGGCCGTCCGCTCGCCGCGAGCGGGACCTCGCGTGCGATCACGTCCTCCGTCGTATAGCCGTTCACCGCCGGATTCGTGAGCCAGACCTCGCGGCCGTCGGCGCGCCAGCGTGCCACCAGGACCGCGGGAAAGGCGCGCTCGGGCGTGATCCCAGTCCCGATGGTGAATGAATCGCCCATCGCCAGGTAGCGAATAGGACCGGTCCGGTCGCGTGTTCTAGTGTCAGGAGACATCAATGGCTGATTTCGACCTCGTCATCATCGGAGGCGGCCCCGCCGGGCTGACCGCCGGACTCTACGCCGCCCGGGCGAACATGAATGTGATCCTGTTCGAGGCGAAGGATATCGGCGGCGAGCTGCTCAATACCGACCTCATCGAAGACTGGCCGGGTGAGGAGTCCATCACCGGGCGTGCGCTCGCCGAGAAGATGGGCGCCCATGCGGTGAAATTCGGCCTCAAGATCCAACCGTACTCCCCGGTCAAGAAGGTCCGCAGCGAGGGTGACAAGAAGCTCATCGAGATGGAAGATGGCGCCACCCACACGGCCTATGCCGTCATCGTCACGGTCGGTGGCGAACCGGTGAAGCTCGGGGTCCCGGGCGAGGGGGAGCTGCACGGCCGCGGCGTCTCGTACTGCGCGGTGTGCGATGGCGCGTTCTTCAAGGGAGAGGACCTCGCCGTGATCGGCGGTGGCGACTCGGCCTTCCAGGAAGGACTGTTCCTTACGCGGTTCGCGAAGAAGCTGTACCTGGTCCACCGGCGCAACGGATTCCGCGCGCAGAAGATCCTGCAGGACCGGTTGCTCGGCATGGAGCAGGTCCAGGTGATCACGCCCGCGGCCGTCAAGGAGATCGGTGGCGACGGGCAGGTCAAGTGGATCGACGTCGAGCGCGACGGCAAGGTCGAGCGCATCGACGTAGGCGGCGTCTTCGTCTTCGTCGGGTTCAAGCCCGTCGGCCGGCACCTCTTCGAGGAGCACATCGACCACGACGAGAACGACTATCTGCTCACGGACCAATACATGCGTACGAACATTCCGGGCGTATACGCGTCCGGCGACACGCGCGCTCAGCTGGCGAAGCAGGTGACGACCGCCGTCGGCGATGCCACGACCGCCGTCCTCCACGCCGAGCGCTACATCGAGGAGCTGAAACACGCGCGCCGCACGTTCCCGGACGCGAAGAGCGAGGTGCTCGAGCGCGAGGTGGAGCGGATGCGCATGCGGCGGTACCTCGCTGGCGAGACGATCATTCGCGAGGGCGACCCGGCCGAATCGATCTTCATCCTCACCCGGGGCGCCGCAAGCGTCCGGCAGCGCACGGGCGATGGGGATCGGGAGATCTCGACCCTCGGGCCAGGCGACTTCTTCGGTGAGATCGGGTTGATGACGGGCGCAGCGCGGAATGCGACCGTGCGGACCACCACCCCGAGCGAGGCGCTCGAGCTGGACGCCGATGGGTTCCGCGAGCTGATCGGCAGTTCGCAGGCGACCGCGGAGCACGTACAGGCATTGATGGAGGAGCGGCTCGCGAACGCCAGGGAGCAGGCCCGGACCTAGGTTCGTCTCCGGTGCGGCTCAGCCATGGTCAACGGCGGCGCGAGCCGCTTGACGAAGCGGACCAGTTGCTCGATGTCGAACGGCTTCTTGACGTAGGTCGCGATCCCGCGCTCGCGGAGCTCGTCGAGGTGCTCGCGTGTCGAGCCCGTCTCGAACACGACAGGCACGTTCCTGAACCGTTCGTCCGCGCGAAGGCGGTCGTAGAGCTCGAGGCCGGACATGCCCGGCAGCCGGATGTCGAGGACGAGCAGGTCGGGGACGACGCGCGAGAACGCCTCGAGCGCAGCGTCCGCGTCGCCGACGCACAGGGCCTCGTAGCCACGCTCCTCGTTGATGGCGGTCGCCAGCAGCTCACCCACCGGGGCGTCATCCTCGACGATGAGGACCAGCCGCGCCCGCGCTCTTGTTGTCGATCTCGTCGCTCTCGTCACTGCGGCACTGCGGCACTGCGGCACTGCGTCACTGCGGCACTGTGCGCAGCACCGCACAGGCGATGCCGCCAAGCGGGCGTTACCCGCCTGTTACCAGAAGCGCGCGACATCGACGCACGGGGCGTTCACGGCGCCGCCGGACTCGACGTCTTCCTCCGCCCGCGACCGCCGCGCCGGCCGCGCCGTCGCTTCGGCTTCAGCAGGCTCAAGTCGCCGCCGGCTTGGCCATCGGGGTCGCCGGACGGTTCGACCCCCTGATCGTCGACGTCCAGCGCCGCCGCATCATCTGGCATGACGGGTCCGCGTTCGGCTGGTTCGCTCTCGCCGTTCATGCGGCTGAATTCACCCAGGACGACGCGCGTCTCGGCATGGCTCCGGTCGATGGCGTAGCCCGCCTTTCGGCCGTGCTCCTCGGGCCGGAGATTGCCGCTCTCGACGGCCCGCCGGATGCTAGATTCGAGCGCGTCGCCTTCGACGCGCGACAGCAGCTCGCTGAAGAGCGCGGTGTTCACCCAATCGGGCTTGTCGTCCTTGCCGCGCGTGCTGCTCACGAAGTTGAAGAGGTGCACGATCGCGGCGGTCGGCTGCCGCGCGTACCGAACGAGCGGATGACCTTCGGACAGCCAGCACATCGTGATTTGCCGGCCATCGCGCGCGACCTGCTCGGTCGCGATCGCGCCGCGCTCTTCGGCGATGCTGAACAATGTCTCGAGGACGGCGCGTCGCTGCGAGCGCCCCTTCGCGAGCCCGCCCGCGGTGTCTGCGCGCGCAAGCGGCTCCAGGACCGCCTCGATCGCCGGGATCCGGCGGGTGTCCTTGCTGGTGACCGAATCGATCCGCCGGAGCAGCCGCACGAGATGAAAAAGGGTCTCTGCGACGAGCGGCGAGCCGAAGTTCAAGGCGAGCGTTTGCTTGTCCTTGAGCCGCGTGCGCGCCGGCTGGGTCGCGACGAGGTGATGTTGGGCGACGCCGAAGTCGATCCGCTGATCGAGCACGCTCGACGCTTCCTTGTGCGACAGCGGCACGACGCTGCGGACGAACTCGCCGCGCGGCATCTGATCCTCGCGCAGCGCCACGAGCTGATCGAGCAGCAGGACCGTGAGCCGCCGCTGTTCCTTCTCGGACTCGGGTGAGCCGGATGGCACGACGGGTGGCACGCTCGCCGGTACGGCGGTCCGGACCGGACCGCGCCCGCGTCCGCCGCGGGTCCCGCCGCGGACCATCGTCGTGCGGCGCGGTAGGGCATCCTCCTTGCCGGCCTGGGTGTCGTCGGTGCGCAGGATGCCGGTGCGTGTCCAGCGCGCCTCGGGGATGAGGTCCTCGAGAAGGAAGACCCCGTCCCGGAGATAGGGCGACTCGCGGAGCTCGTTCGCGAGTGCTTTGTCACCGGCGATGAGATAGACGGCCTTGTCCTCGTCCTTCAACGCCTTGCAGAGCGCGTTGAGATCGCGGTCGCCCGAGACGATGAACCAGACGTCGATGTCCGGGCGCTCCTTGTACAGGAGCTTCATCGTCCGGGTGATGAGGACCGCGTCCGAGCGGCCCTTGAGCAGCCGGCCGCTCATGCGTTGCGCGACGGCCACCGGCTCCATGCCGGTGAACTCGAGCGCCATGAGAAGGGTCTCGTCCTGCGCTGCGACCTCCTGTCCGAAGATCGCCTGCTTCACGCGGACCGGTCCGAATTCCGCCGCTTTCTGCAAGATCGCCTGAAGGATCGAGAGCGAGGATGGCAGCGGCCCTTCGGTGTGCTGCCGCATGGTGTAGTAGACGTTCTCCCAGTCAATGAGGAGGGCGACGTCGGGCAATGGGTTTTTCTCCGTATGTAGGCGCTACGCGTTCCACCCGACTCGTTCGATGATCCGCTCGATCTTTCTCCCCGACCACCGGATCCCATCAGGTGGGACACGATGTCCGCGAGCAGTTCGATCGGACGCTTCAGCCAGAATGCGCGCCGTTTCGCCCAAGGATAGCCTGTCGGCGTGCTCGAAGATAGCCGGCTCCGTTCGGCCGTCGACTGGGCAGCGGCTCGCGGTGCCTCCTATACGGACGCGCGGTACGTCGAACGCGAGAGCGAGAGCGTCGCCGTGAAGGACGGCCAGATCGAGGGCGCCGACCGCGACAGCGACCGCGGTGTCGGTGTTCGGGTGCTCGTCCGCGGATCCTGGGGCTTCGCGGCCTCCGACCGGGCCTCGGACGACGCGGGGCTGCGCGGGCTCTTCGCCGAGGCGCTCGATCGCGCGACGGCGTCCGCTTCGCTGCAGCGCCGGGCGGTCGTTCTCGCGCCGCAGACCGCGCAGCGCGGCGAATATCGCACACCGCTCGTGCGCGATCCGTTCGGCGTCGCCCTGATCGAACGCATCGCGCTGCTTCGTGAGGCGGACGCGGCACTGACGACGCCGAACGCGAAGAGTCGCCGCTCGTCGGTCGCGGCGTTCCGCACGCGAAAGCGGCTCGTCACGAGTGACGGCACCGACGTGACACAAGAGATCGTTGAATGCGGCGCCGGCTTGAACGTGACCGCGGCGAAGGCGGGCGCCAAGCCCGCGACACGTAGCGACATGCGCAACGTCGGGCAGGCCGGCTGGGAATTCGTCGAGGCATGCGACGTCGTCGGCCACGCGCGCACCTTCGCCCGCGACGTCGAGGCCGTGCTGGGTGCCCGGCCCGCAGTCGAGCGGCCGACGACGCTGGTGATCGACCAGTCGTTCCTCGCACTCCTAGTCCATGAATCGTGCGGCCACCCGACCGAATCGGACCGCGTGCTGGAGCACGAGGTCGCGTTCGCCGGAACGACGTTCCTGTGGCCGGACGACCGTGGCGCGCTCCGTTACGGCTCGGCGCACGTGAACATGACCGCGGACGCGACAGTCGTGGGTGGCATGGGCACCTTTGGCTGGGACGACGACGGCGTGGCGGCGACGCGTACCCCGCTCGTCGAGCGCGGGATCTTCACCGGTTATCTGAGCTCCCGGGAGACGGCCGGCGCGCTCGGGATCGGGCGCAGCGGCGGCTCGGCGCGCGCCGAGAGCTGGCAACACTTCCCGATCGTCCGCATGGTGAACGTGAGCCTCGAGCCTGGCGAGACGAGCTATGCGGATCTCCTGCGCGGCGTCGACGACGGCCTCCTCCTCGAGCACCCTGCGTCGTACTCCCTCGACGACAAGCGCCAGAACTTCCACTTCTCGACGCAAGTGGCCCATGTCATCCGCAACGGCGAGATCGGCGAGTATGTGCGCGGGGTGGCCTTCCAGTCGCTCACGCCCGACTTCTGGGGCAGCTGCGACGGCGTGGCGGACGATTGGGAGCTGCACGGCTTCCTCACCTGCGCGAAGGGGGAGCCGCTCCAGCTCATGCGCGTCGGTCACGGCGCGGCGCACGCGCGGTTCCGCGACCGGCCGATCGAGGTCCGCGCCTGAACGTCCTCGGCCCCGATGCGCTGCTTACCCCGCTGCACGCCGCCCTTCGCGGCGTCGACGCCGATGAAGCCGATCTCCGGGCGCACCGGCGGCGAGCCGCGATCACGCGCTACGCGCACTCATCGATCCACCAGAACGCGGTCTCGGACGAGGTGCATGTGCACGCCCGCGCCGTCGTCGGCGCAGCGATCGGTGGCGCGTCGGGGAGCTCGCTCGCTCCCGACGCGTTGGGCGAGCTGCTCGCCCGCGCGGCAGCCCTCGCGCGGCTGCAGGCCCCGAACGCCGATTGGCCGGGCCTCGCGCCGAAGGCGGACTACCGCGCTCCGATCGCGTTCGACCCGGCCACGGCCGCGATCACGGCGTCCGAGCAGGCCGCGGCCATCGGCGGCATCTGCGACATGATGATCGCACGCGGCTTCCGCGCCGCCGGGACGCACAGCGTCGATATCACTGAGGACGCGGTCGCGAACACGAACGGCGTCTCGGCCTACGCGCCGGCGACGGTCGCGTACCTGCGCGCGCTGGCGCTCGGCGATCACGGCGGGAGCGGATACGCGGACGATCTGTCGCATCGCGTGAGCGAGCTCGATGCGCTCGCGATCGCAGGTCGCGCGGCGGACAAATGCGATCTCGATCGCGATCGCGCGCAGCTGGCGCCCGGCGATTACGAGGCAGTCTTTGAAGAGAACGCGGTCGCCGAGATCCTGCGCATCGTGGCGATCACCGGTCTCTCGGGTGAGTCCGTGCGCGAGGGCCGGTCGTTCCTCGCGGGGTCGATCGGGCAAGTGGTCACCGGATCACGCTTCACGCTGCACGACGATGCGTACCAGCCGGGACAGCTGGGCGTGCCCTTCGACGCGGAGGGCACGCCGAAGGGGCGCGTCACGCTGGTCGAGCGGGGGATCGCGAGGGGACCGGTGTACGACCGCTGGTCCGCCAAGAGCGCAGGAGCCGCGTCGACCGGGCACGCCGGCGATCCCGGTCGCTACGGCCACGGCGGCCACGCGGGCAATCTCGTGATGGCCGGAGGCGGGGCCACCCATGCGGAGCTGGTCGCGAGCGTGGAGCGCGGCATCCTCATCACGCGATTCCACTACACCAACACGCCTGATCCGAAACGCGCGACACTGACCGGGACGACGCGGGACGGCACGTTTCTCATCGAGAACGGCCGCATCACCGGCGCCCTCGCCAACGTCCGTTACACGATGAGCGCGCTCGACCTGTTCGCCGGCATCGATCTGCTCGGCCCGCAGCGGCTCGTCCGCGATTGGTGGAGCAGCAACGGAATGGGTTCGGTCGTGTGCCTCGCACCCGCGATCAAGGTGTCGCGGGCGACGATCACGGGGTCGAGCCCGGCGTAGGTTCAGTTCTGGCCGAAGATCTCGCGTGCGAGCACGACGGCGTCGACCGGCGCGCTCGTGTCCACCCGGATGATGCGGATCCCCTCGGGCGGCCCGAAGATCGACAGATCCTCGTCCCAGGCGGCAAGGTGCTGCTGATCGCGGTGACCCGGATGGCGGACGCGACTCGCATAACGCTCTCGGATCAACTCGGCCGACGCGTTGCAGTGCACAAAGATCGCCCGGCCCCGAGCGGCCAGTGTCCGCAGTGAGGCCGCCGCCAGGTCGCGGTGGAAGTTGCTCTCGACGACGACCCCACCCCCGCCCGTGACGATGGCGTGCGCGACGATCCACAGCACGGCCCACGCCGCCTGACCGATCCGCCGCGACGAGGCGACATCGGGCGCGCCCAGCATGTCCATGATCGATTCCTTGATTGCGTCCTTCGATACGAGCGGCACGCAGAGCTCCGCGGCGAGTGCCGTCGCGAGGGTCGTCTTTCCCGCACCCGGAGCACCGCCGACCAGGACGATCAGTGGTTCTTGAATTGGCGGAGCCGCCGGGGGTACCGACGGATCTGGCCTCCCTCCTTAGGGATGATGCTGATCGAGCCGTCCTCTTCTAGGATCGCGACGGCCACTTTCGCTAGATCGTCGATCCCATGCTCTCGCGCGGCCATCTCGAGCTCGCCGACATCCACGCGCTCCCGATCCAGATGCTCCTTGATCGGCTTGCCGTCCTGCAGCAGGAGCGTCGGCTCGCTCGCGATAAGGCGGCGGAAGCCCGGCACCGCCCTGCCCCATCGTCCGACCGCGACGTTCACGACCGTCAGCGTCGCCGCGGCGATGATGCCGCCGATGAGCGAGTTGTCGCCGCCGGTCATGGCGTTCTGCACGGCGTTGGCGATGACGAGGATGACGACCAGGTCGAACGGGGTCATCTGCCCGAGCTCGCGCTTGCCGGCGAGGCGCAGCAGGAAGAGGACGACGACGTACACGACCCCGGTTCGGACGATGATCTCCCACCAGGGCGTCGTCAGAGCGAACAGGTCAGGGCCTCTGGCCGGCGGCGAGCGCTTGCAGGTAGCGAATGATGCTCCACCGATCGTCGTCGGAGAGCTTCGGCTTTCCGGTCTGCGGATCGATCTGCTGCCACGCCGGCATCCCGGTGCCCGGGATGCCATTGGCGACCCAGTAGAAGACCTCGCCGGGCGCGTGCTGCGGCATGTGTAGCTGCAGGTTGACCGGCCGCGGGACCAGCGTGAACGCGGCCGGTCCGTCGCCCTTCCCCAGGACGCCATGGCAGATCGAGCAGTTCACCTGATAGCTGGACTTGCCCCGGGCGACCGTCTCCGCGTTGTCGGGCGTGGGGTCGCTCAGGAAGCGCGCGGTGAACGGCACGGCGGGGGTCGGGATATTCGGCGCGACGGTGTACCCGATCGCGAGCGCCAGAGCGGCCACGACTGCAAGGATGCCGCTGGAAGCCGCCTGCCGTCGCCATTCGCGGCCGCCCCGGCGGCGCAAGGCGGCGAGGGTCGCGAAGATAACGATCCCCACCGCGAGGGCCAGCGCGATCTGCTCAAGGCCCTGGCGGCTGATCGGGAACGTCATGCTTCCTGGCCTCCTTCTTCTTACGTCCTTTGCGCGACGCCCACCAGTACAGGGCGGCGAAGATCGACAGCGGCAATACGATCTCGATCAGGAACTCATCCACGAAGGTCCCGTGGAGCAGCAGCAGCACGCTGGTCAGGGCGAGACTTCGAAGCCATAGTCGGCGCTGTTCTCCGGTCCGTCGATCGCGATCTTCGCGGTCCAGGTACCCTTCGCGAGGGCCGCGATGTCGATGCGGTACCGGCCCGAGCCGGCTTCGGTCGCCGTCAGCGCGCTGGGTAGTGCGGCCTGGCCCGCCGATCCGCTGAGCGTTCCGGTGATGCGGTGTCCGATCACCGGGTTCCCCTGCTTGTCGATGACGACGATGCTGAGCGCGATCGGCGCGCCCTCGATCGGCACCGTCGGATCCGGGAAGACCACCAGGTTGAACTGCCCGGCGGTCAACGCGACCGCGCTTGCGGTCTGCGTGCCGGCGATCGGCACGGTGAACAACGCGTCGACATCGTCGCGGCCTGCTAGCCGCACGATCGCCTGGACCTTCCAGGTGCCGAACATCGCCACGGGGCTCCCCGTCGCGACGTACTCGCCCGGCGCGCGCTCGTCGGCGATGAGCTCGCTCTGCCCCATGTCGTGCTCCACCATCGTGAAGCGAAGGGCGACCTTCTGCGCGCCGGTCACCGGGGTGAGACCTTGGTGCACGCGCAAGACGAAGCGGCTACGCCCCGGCGTCGCTGTTGGCACGACGAGCTCGACGCGATAGCCGGACACCCGCTGCGTCTCGTCGAATGCCGCACCGGTCGACTGCGCCGGCGGCGCGGACGCCGTGAGGACCGCCGCCGCGACCATGACCGCAGCGAGCAGACCGGTCTCAGCGACGGTCCCGCGCACGAGCGCCCGCCGGTCTGCGCGCGGTCCGTAGCGGAGGAGATTCAGCGCACCGACACTGAGCGCGATAGCGAGGAGGAGGATCTTGGCAAGCAGCGCGATCCCGTAGGGCGTCTCGACGAGGTCCTGCACGAGCACGAGCCGGTCCAGCGACTGCAACGTGCCAGTCGTGACCAGCACCGCGACCGCGACAAGCGCGGTGAGCGAGAAGCGCCACGCAATGCGCGCGAGCATCGCGTCGTCCCGATCGGCGCGCAGCAGGACGATCCACAGCAGCGCGACGACGCCGCCCGACCAGATGGACACGGCAGCGACGTGCACGAGATCGAGGACCATGTCCTTGCCGTCGCCGATCGCCGTCGCGTGCGAGACGAGCGTGGCGGTGAGCGCCGCGGCGAGCGCCGCCGCGAAGACGACGTCGCGGCGGGTCGTCGCGCGGAACGGGGCCGCCGCCGCGGCAGCGATCGCGAGCCCGGCCAGCGCCCGGACCCCGAGGAACAGCGCGAGCCGTGGCGGCAGCCGGCCGCCCTGGTCCGCGACGAGCAGAAGCGAACCGACCACGAGCAGACCCGCCGCGACCAGCAAGAGCTGCCGCTCGCGCCGCAGCTCGGTCGCGCCCGTCGGGGCATGCACCCGCAGTGCGAAGTAGGCCGCGCCCAGCGCGAGCGCGATGCCCGCGTAGCCGATCGTCCGGCCGAGCAGCTCCAGTGGCGAGGGCGGCGGGGATGCATTGACGACGTCGGGCAGCGCGGGCAGCGGGCCGTTCCCGACGGCGAAGGCGAACGTCCCTTTGGTCTCGTGTCCGTCGACTGCGGAGAGCGTGCTCCAGGCGACGGTATAGCCGCCGTCGCCGATCGGCTTCACACCGACCCGGAGCCCGTTCGATTCGCCGGACGCGGTCGTGTCATTCAGGTCGACGCGCTGCCCTCCCAGGTCGAAGACCTGCACGGTGCTGCCGCGCGGATCGGGGGGCTCGCTGAAGACGACACGGATCTCGATCGGCGGCTTCACCAGTCGGGCGTCCGCGCCTGGATTCGAGCGGACGTAATTCGCATGCGCCGCGGCAGGTAGCGCGCCCGCCGCCATGCCGGCGAGCGCCAGCCCGGCGGCGAGCAGCAGCCTCCTCAGCGACGCCTCAGGCCAACGCCCAACGACGCAATCGATGCGAGCAGCGCGACGCCGGCGAGGCCGATCGCGATCGTCAGCCTGCGGTTGACGTCGTCGAGCGTGCGCGACAGCTCGATGGCCGACGGGACCTTGTCGGGAAACTGGAGCGCGGCGGTGTCCTCGATCCCGCCAAATCGATTGGGTCCGGATTCGAACTTCTCATCGACGCTCGTCGTACCGACCGTGCCGCTGATATGGAAGACGTAGTCGCCGGTGCGGGTCGGCACGACCTGACCCTGGTACTTCCCCGGTAGGCCGAAGCGAGAGGCCAGCGCGAGCGCGAGCCTGCTCGCGCCGCCGCCGCTGACGATCTCGGCCCTCAGGGTCTTCTCGAGGCCCTCGACCGCCTTGCCGGTGGCGGTCTCCGTCACCGTGAGGTCGAGCCCGTTGAGCAGACCGCTATACGACGGCTCGCTGAGCCAGCCGACGACGAACGCGTACGGGCCGACGGTCCGGCGCTCGTGCGCAGCCGCCGGGCTCGCGAAGATGCCAAGGGACGCCGCGACGACGGCGATCGCCGCCACCGCGGATAACACAGGTCTCATGAGGTCCTCCTCGGTCGTTGTTTCTGGTCAGGCGTGCGCGAGGAGGACCGGGCGCGGCGGGCCGTGGATGCGCGCCGGACGCCACTGCGGTCGGGCGATGCGGGGTGGCGCGACGTCGGCGACCGCCCGGCGGCTGGGCCGTGGCAGCCGCGCGGCGGCGAACACGAGGAGCCCGAAGACGAGCGACGCACCGGCGCCGGTCGCATCGCCGCCGAGCGACCAGCGCGGGCCCGGTGCGGGGTGGGCGAGCAGCTTGAGCTGCAGCAAGTACAGGGGGTAGCGGTAAGCGACGAGCAGGTGGTCGTGATAGCTCGGCGTACCGGGCGCATGGGCGTGCGGCGCCACCGCGAGGCCCGATCCGGAGAGCGCGGCGCTGCCGGCCGCCAGGGCAAAGACCGCAGCCGCCAGCCAGCGAGCCATCAGCAAGAGGGTACGACGGGGCAGCGCCGGCAGATCCCCACGATCGCCGAATGGGCCAGATCCGCCTCGAACGCATGGTCGGCCCGCAGTCGTCTGGCCATCGCCTCCAGGACCGCCGGCCCGATCTCCGTTTCGTCGCCGCATGACCGGCAGACCAGGTGACCATGCGGAGCGACCTCCGCGCGATGCCAGCGCGTCACCCGGTCGTCGACGTGGCTGTGGGTCACGTAGCCCAGCTCCTCTAGCGCTTCGAGGTTGCGGTAGACGGTGGACGGGTCAATCTGCGGGTGCTTGGCCCGGACCCGCCGCGCGATCTCGTCCGCGGTGATGTGGTGGCGGGCCCGCTGCACCGTATCCAGCACCAGGCCCCGCTGCACGGTCATCCGCCGCCCCCGTGCCCGGATCTCGTCGCCAACGCCCATTGGTGCAAACCCTGCCGCAATCGCGAACATATCGCAACAGCGCTCTATTGCGACTGATTGCGATAGTCTGGGCGCTCAGATGGACCTCAGCCTCGCCGGTGTGCTCCTTGGGATGGGCGTGCTGGGCTTCCGGCACGGCTTCGACTGGGATCACATTGCGGCCATCACCGACATCACGAGCACGACGACCGCCTCCCACGCCGACACCGATATCCCGGCTGCGGCACCGATGCCCCCGCACGCCCACGACGTGGGGCCGGCGGAGCATTCGCACTCGCACGCCGGCGCGAGCCCGCTCCACGTCCTCTCCGAATCGCGGTTCGCGCACGAACAGCGTCACGCGATCGGCCTCGCCAGTCTGTATGCGGTCGGGCATGCCTCGGTCGTCGCCGCGCTCGGGATCGCCGCGTTGCTCCTTGGCGCGATCCTCCCCGCTTGGATCGACCCGCTCCTCGAGCGCGTGGTCGGCGCGACGCTCGTACTGCTTGGGATCTGGGTGCTGATCTCGGTCGTTCAGTACCTGCGCGGCGCGGGCGAGTTCAGGATGCGCAGCCGCTGGATGCTCGTGTTCGACGGTGTCCGGTTCGCCTGGGCGCGGCTGCAGGGGCGCATCCACGGCCACCGGCACGAGCCGATCGCGCACGCCTCGCAGTACGGTCCCAAGACCGCGTTCGGCGTGGGAATGATCCATGGCCTGGGCGCGGAGACTGGCTCGCAGGCGTTGCTGCTCGCCGGCGTCGCGGGTGTGACCGGCGGCCAGGGGGTCGTCATCCTCACGGCCTTCATCATCGGTCTGCTCGTCTCGAACACGCTGGTCGCGGTGGTGAGCGCGACCGGGTTCATCGGAGCGCAGCGGCTTCGGACGCTGTACGTCGTCGTGGGCGCGCTCGCGGGCCTATCGAGCCTGGTCATCGGCCTCATCTTCATCGCCGGCCTCGGCACCGCCCTCCCCGATCTTCAGCAGCTGTTCTTCGGGACTCCCTAGGACCCGGCCCACCGAGCCCATACTCGGTCCGTAGTGCTGGCCGCGCTCGCGTTTGTCGCGCTCGGGATCGGGATCGGTACGTTCGGCACGCTCATCGGCGCCGGTGGCGGTTTCGTCCTGCTCCCCCTCCTGGCACTCATCTCACCGCAGGAAGCGACGAGCACCCTGACCGCGACCTCGCTCGCGGTCGTCGCCGCCAACGCCACGAGCGGTGCCATCGCGTACGGTCGCCAGCGGCGCATCGACTTCCGCTCCGGCATCCCATTCGCGCTCGCGACGCTGCCCGGGAGCGTCGCCGGGGCGATCCTCACTCGGTCCATCCCACGGGCGCAGTTCGATGTCGTCTTCGCCGGGCTGCTCCTGGCACTCGCGGTCCTCGTCACCCGGGCCCATCCCGATGAGGGCGAGCCTGCGCCCGAGGGCTCCGGCTCGGGCCGCATCCCACGCGTGCTCGTCGACGCCGAAGGCACGGTCCACCGGTATCACGTGGAGCTGCCGCTCGGGATCGCGATCTCGTTCGTCGTCGGATTCGCATCGAGCCTGCTCGGTATCGGCGGCGGCGTCATCCACGTGCCGGTGCTCATTGGCGTGCTGGGCTTCCCGGTCCATGTGGCGACGGCGACATCGCACTTCGTCCTCGCGATCATGGCCGCCATCGGGACCGTGACGCACCTCGCATCCGGCGATCTCGAGGGGGTGCTGCCGCGCGCGGTCTTCATTTCCGTCGGCGCGATCGCGGGGGCGCAGATCGGAGCGCGGCTGAGCCGCCGGGTGCACGGCACGATCATCGTTCGCGTGCTCGCCGTCGCCCTGATGGTCGTCGCGCTGCGGCTCGGCGCGCAGGGTCTGTTCGGGATCTGATGATGCGTCATATCGCGCCCCTGATCGTCGTGCTGTTGCTGTGCTCCGCGTGCGCCGACTGGAACAGCGGTCGCGCGGGGAGCGTCATCGACGCGCACGTCGTGCGCGTGGTGGAGCAGGGCACGCGGACCGGCACGGCGACCGGCGTGCCGGCCCAGCTCTTCCAGACCCTCGAGCTCCAGCTCGATGCGGGGCTGTATCGCGGTGACCACGCGATCGTGCAATGGGGCGGCCGTACCGCGCTGAATGCGAACGGCCTCCTCGCGCCGGGGGAGAAGGTCCTCGTGTCGCAGCGCCGAGCCGAGGGCGATGTCCGGCAGTACGCGATCGAGGAGATCGTTCGCCTGCCATCGCTGGTACCGCTCGTCGTGTCCCTCGTGCTGACGCTGCTGCTTGTGGCGCGCTGGAAGGGTCTTGCCTCGCTCGCCGGCCTCGCCGGCAGCATCGGGGTGTTCCTGCTCGCGATCGTGCCCGCCGTGCAACGCGGCGACGATCCGCTCGTCGCGACGCTTGTCGGTGCGCTCGCGGTGCTCGTCATCGCCGTCTTCGTGGTGCACGGGCTCAACCGGAAGAGCGTCGCCGCATTGGCCGGCACCGCCACGTGCCTACTGCTCGTCGTCGGGCTCGCGGCGGCCTTGGTGCTGTTCTCGCACCTGACTGGCCTCGGCTCAGAGGAGGCGGTCTTCCTCGCGATCGGCAGCGGCGGGCGGATCGATCTGCACCGCCTGGTGCTCGCCGGCATCGTCGTCGGCTCGCTCGGCGCGCTCGTGGACATGGGCGTCGGACAGGCGTCGGCCACGTTCGAGCTTGCCGCGGCACATCACCAGATGCGCGGTCGCCGGCTGTATGCGAGCGCGCTCAACGTCGGGCGCGACCACATCGGCTCGCTCGTCAACACGCTCGCGCTCGCCTACTTCGGGTCGTCGCTCCCGCTCATCGTCTTGCTGTCCCTCGGCAATGCGCCGCTCTCGCTCGCGCTGAACAGCGAGACGATTATCGGTTCGATCATCTCCATCCTCGTCGCGAGCATCGGCCTCGTCGTCTGCGTGCCGGTGACGACCGCCATCGCCGTCGTCCTGTCCGATCGCGCGTAGCGGTCAGGGCCCGAGCTGCACAGTGGCCGCCGCGCTGGCGGTCCCGCTGCGCGTGCCATCCTCGAACCGGAACTCCAGCACGATGACGTACGCGTCGGACGGAACGGGCGCGCCCTTGGTGTCCCGGCCGTCCCATGACACCGTGACCGTCCGTGGCTGGCCCGGCGTGACGGTGACCGACGCCGGCACCAGGTCGCGGACGAGCTTCTCGGACGCCGCCCCGCGCTCGCCGATGCCGCTCGCGAGGACGCGCGCCGTGACGGGTCCGGTCACCGAGCCGCGCGTCGCGGTGACGGTCGCAGGGATCGTGACAGCGGTCCCACCGGGATAGCCGGGCTGGAGGCGGAACTGCACCCGGCCGTTCGGCAGGTCCTGCGTCACAGCGACCCCGGCGGGCGCCGCTAGGGTCGAGGGGCCCATCGAGCCTGGGGCCGGGGCGCAGCCGGCCGCGAGGCCGCCGATGAATCCGATGGCCCAGACGGCCCAGAAGGCCCAGAAGGCCCGCAGGGTTAGCGCCCGCGCCGGCGACAGCTGCCGCACAGGCCGTAGAAATCCAGCGCGGCATGGTCGACCTGGAAGTCGCGCTGCCGTCCGACCGACGCGAGGACTGGCGCGACGACGCCCTCGGCAAGATCCTCGACGCGCTGGCAACGCGTGCAGACGAGATGGTGATGGTGCTCGGCGTCGCAGGCGATGTACGCGGACACGTGGCCCTCGCGTTCGAAGCGGCTCGCCATGCCATCCTCGACCTGCGCCTCGAGCGCGCGATAGACCGTGGCCCGCCCGATCGTGGGGTGGCCCGAGCGCACCCGCTCGTAAAGCTCCTGGGCGCTCAGGGCCCGACGCGCGGCGGCGAGGGCTTTGGCAACGACGACCCGCTGCCGCGTCAGGCGGCGGCCGCCCGAGGCGAGGCGCGTCGGGATCGCGGCAGCTTTCACCGGACGAGAATAATCGAGATCTGCGTGTTTGACACTCAGTCTCATATTGGACTAGGTTGCGACCAGTTCTCATGACCGTCTTTGCCGTGGTGACCGCGACCTTCCTCTCGACGCTCGGTGGCGGCCTGGTGGCGCTGCGGAGCACGAGGCAGCTCGGCTTCATCATCGCGCTCGGTGCGGGCGTGCGTATCGGCGCCGCATTCTTTGATCTCGCTCCCGAGTCCGCGAGCGAGATCGGGTCGATTAACGACGCGATGCTGTTCGCGGGCATCGGCTTCCTCGCCTTCTACCTGCTCGAGCGGATCACGCTCCTGCACGTCGGACACGAGGCCGGCCATCCGGTCGAGCGTCACGAGCACGTCGGCGCGCTCGGCGCCGGCGGCATGTCGGTCCACAGCTTCCTCGACGGGATCGCGGTGGGCGCGTCGTTCCACGCGAGCGCCGAGCTCGGGATCATCGTGGCGACGGTCGTGATCCTGCACGACTTCTCCGACGGCATCGCGACCGTCAGCGTGCTCCTTGCCAATGAGGCGACGCGCGCCGTCGCGTTCCGCTGGCTGCTGCTGGACGCCGCCGCGCCAGTGATCGGCGCGACCGTCGCGCTCTTCCTCACGATCGAGGGGCCGGTCCTCGGCGCGATCCTCGGGCTGTTCGTCGGCTTCTTCCTCTATGTCGGCGCCGCGGAGCTGCTGCCCGAGGCGCACCGCAAGGGCCGCGGCGACCTGGTGATGCTCGGCACCGTGGCCGGCGCGGCGTTCATCTTCGCCGTCACCAAGCTGGTCAGCGGCCCGTAGCGGCCGACGGTCCGTCGTCGCTCATCAATTTGGGGGATGCCCGCTCCGTCAGCCGCGATCACCATGAGCTGATGAATGCTCGTCCCCTGACGCGCATGATCGGCTGGACCGCCGTCTGGCTCGGCGTGGTGGCGGTCGTCGGGTGGATCGACCTCATCACCGGCCCCGACTACGGGTTCGGGTTCTTCTATCTGATCGCGGTCGTGCCCGCGGCCTGGATGCTCGGCCGTTGGCCGGGGATCGTGGTGGCGCTCGCGTCGGGCGCGGCATGGTTCATTGCCGATCTGGTCGAACGCCGGGGGATGGCGGCGCCCGCGATCGCCTGGAACGCATCGAGCCGGACGTTCATGTTCGTCGTGGCCGCGATTCTGGTGAACTCGATCCGCCGCGAGCGCGAGCGGCTGCAGCATCTCGACCGCGAACGCTCGCTGTTCATGCGCGTGCTCGAGCACGAGCTGCCACAGCCGAGCCACGAGCTCGGCGAGGCGCTCCGACGCTTGCGAGACGCGGGTGGCGCGACCGCGGAGGACCTCGGTCCGCTCGTCGAACGGGCGGAGGATCTTGAATTCCTCAGCCGCGAGTTCGTCGTGCTCGGGCAGTTGCAATCCGGGGCGCTCTGGCTGCAGCACGGGCCGGTCAATGTGCGCGCCCTGATGGAGGACATCCGGTCCGGCGCCGGTCCGTCACGCGCGCGGCTACCCATCACACTCTCGAGCGGACCGTTCGTCGTCGAGGGCGACGACGGGCGCCTGCGGCAGGCGCTCAGCGCCTTGGTGGGCCTCGCGCGCGCGAGCACGGAATCCGACGTCAGCCTCGACCTGCGCGTGAACGGCGGCGAGGCGTGCCTGACGATCTCCGCCGGCGTCGGGCCGTTCCTCGCGACTCCGCCGGACGATGGCGGCGTCGGTATCGAGCTCGCCCGGATGATCATTGACGCGCATCACGGCAGCCTCGAGGTGCGCCGTGAAGCCGCTTCGAAGGCGCTCCGCCTCTCCGTGCGGCTCCCGCTCGCAGGCTAGGCCGCGGGGGCTCACGTTTCCAGTTAGACAGCGTGCGCGGTGATCCTGAGGCGGAGGCGAGGCTAGGCACGCCGCCCGTGCGCGAGGTCCTCAATGAGGGCGGCGACCCCGATGGCGAGGAACGGGCGCGCCGGGAGCGAGAAGCGGCCTTCCGCCCAGAGCGGATACGACAGGACCCACGTCGCGACGATGACGAGGAGCGGGATGGCGAACGTGCCGCCGCCGCGACGCGCGAGCCGGGCCGCGCCGACGATACCTAGGCCGAGCAGCACGAGATTCGCGATCACCCAGAGCGCGGTGGCTGCGCCGGTCGCGTGTTCCGGCCGCAGCGGGATGTCGCCAGCCCAGAGCTGCACCGAGCGCGCCACGCCACGGCCGGCGAATCCCAGCGGATCGTGCCCGATGAGCCCGAGGGCGCGCGAGCGCAGCTCGTCATCGAGCACCACGAAGGCCTGCGCTTGCGCCACGCGATCGCCGACGGCGTCGAAGCGCGCGAGCGCCGCGCGCCCGGCGTCGGCCTGCCCGCGCTCGAACGCGTCGAGCCCGCGCTCGTCGTGCCCCTGGAAATACCCTAGCCAAAGCTGCGCGCCGGTGCTGCCCACGACGGGCTGTCCGAACGAGCGTTCCACGTAGGCGATGTACGGCGAGACCACGACGCAGAAGACGATCGCGGCGACGGCGAGCCCGCCGGCGATAGCGCGGGCACCGCGGTCGCGCCCGATCGCGATCGCGGCGACGGGCAGCGTGAAGACGAGGAACGGCCGGGTGAGCGCGGTCGCCGCGGCGAAGGCTCCGGCGGCAATGCCACCCCGCGATCGCGCGAGCGTCGGTGCGACGACGACCGTGACCATCGCGAGCAGCGACGCGAGGACATCGGAGAGCGCGTGCGCGGCGAAGAACGCGAACGCAGGATGCAGCGCGACGAGCGCGGCCGCGACGCGCGCGCCGCGTGGGCCGACGAGCGGCCGCGCGACGTGCGCGACCAGGAGCACGAGCGCGCCGAGGAGGACCGCCTGCGCGACCGCGATGAGCCAGGGAGCGCATCCGACGACGCAGAGCGGCGCGAGGAAGAGCGGATAGCCCGGGAAGCGGAGCGGCTCGGGGATGAACGGCTCGGCGCCGCTCGCGCGCGTGTACTCGCCGCGCTCTACCAGGCCGCGCGCGAGGCTTAGGTACTGCACCTGATCGTCGCGGGCCCGGTCCCAATCGGGAGCCAGGTACGCGCCGTAGGCGATCACCAGAACGATCGCCCCGAGCGCCAGCGCGAGCACGACGCGGTCCGGTCGTGTTAGCAAGACCTCGACGTTACTGCCCCATCGACGTTCCTGCTGCGCGCCGTGCCCGACGAGGATCAGCCCGACGGCGAAACGGACGCGCAAAAGCGACATGGAATGATCCATCAGCACACCGAACTCCGGTCGCAGGAAGGTGCCGCATACTTGTTGTCAGCGACCCTCGCTTCGAGAAGGAGTCCCTCCCGCCGTGGCGCAGATCACTCCCGAGATGACCATCGCCGCCGTTACCGAACGCTGGCCCGATACGGCGCGGATCTTCGCCCGGTACGGGCTCGGCTGCGCGTCGTGCGCGATCAGCAAGAGCGAGTCGGTGCTGCAGGGCGCCACCGGTCACGGCGGCGGACGGGTGAACGTCGACGATCTGTTGCGCGATCTGAACGTATTCGCCGATACGGGCAAGCTCCCCGAGGGTCTCCCGGATAGCGCGCACGTGGCGAGCGGCGGCGGCATGCGGACGAAGGGGATGGCCGAGCAGAAAGGCATCAAGCAGGTCATCGCCGTCATGTCCGGCAAGGGCGGCGTCGGCAAGTCGCTCGTCGCGGGGCTCCTGGCAGTGGGTGTGCGGCGCCGCGGCATGGCGGTCGGCATCCTCGACGGCGACATCACCGGGCCCTCGATCCCGCGGATGTTCGGGGTGCGCGAGAAGCCGGGCGTCGCCGGGCCCAACACGCTGCGGCCATCGCTGTCGCGCGGCGGCATCCCGATCATGTCGATGAACCTGCTCCTGCCCGGCGAGGAGGAGGCGGTCATCTGGCGCGGCCCGATGGTGTCGGGCGCGATCCGCCAGTTCTTCAGCGATGTCGCGTGGGGCGAGCTCGACTTCCTCATCGTCGATCTGCCACCCGGCACCAGCGACGCCCCGCTCACGGTCATGCAGGCGCTCCCGATCGCGGGCGTCGTCCTTGTCACGACGCCGCAGGCCCTCGCGACGATGATCGTCACAAAGGCGGTGCGGCTCGTGAAGCAGCTCGGCGGCGATATCCTCGGCGTCGTGGAGAACATGGCCTACGTGCAGATGCCTGACGGCTCGCGGAACGAGGTGTTCGGACCGTCGCAGGGGCTCAAGCTCGTCATCGCCGCCAATGCGCCGCTCATGGCTCGCATCCCGATCGATCCGGAGATCGCTCACCTGGCGGACACGGGCGGCATCGAGCAGTACGTCTCGCCGGAGATGGACGAGCTCGTCGCGAACTTCCTCTCGGTGGTCCCGAAGGTGGCCGCGCCCGTCTAGCGGCCGCGCTCGCATACTGCGGCGCGTGGACCCCGCGGCGCGCGACCGCCTGCTGCGGCTCGCCGGCGTCCTGCTCATCGCCTTCGCCGCGAGCGCGATCGGCATGCTCGCCGCGCAGCGCGGTCTCGGCCGCGACTACGCCAGCTACGACCTTTCGGCGTACGTCGCCGCCGCCGACCGCTTTCGCCACGGCGAGCCGCTGTACCCGCAGCTCGATGCTGCGAGCTTCCGGCTCGGCGACCAGGGGCTGTTCCGCTATCCGCCGCCGGTCGCGCTGCTGTTCCTCCCCGCGCTCGGCGCGCCGTTCCCGGTCGTGAGCGCGCTCTGGGGCATCGCGCTCACGATGCTTGCGGTCGCCGTCGCGCTCGCCCTCGCCCGCGCGGTCGCGCCCGCGCGCCGCCCGCTCGCGGTCGGGCTGACGCTCGGCGCGTTCCCGCTCCAGTGGGAGCTCGCCAACGGCAACCTCACGCTCGTCACGCTCGCCCTCGCGCTCGTCGCGTGGCGGCTGCGCGCCGCGGTCTGGTGGGCGGCGATCCCGCTGGCGGTCGCCAGCGGGCTGAAGCTCCTTGTCGCCCCGGCGCTGCTCGCGGTCGCCCTGTCGGGCCGTCGGCGAATCGGGCTCGCGACGTGCGGGCTGTCGCTCGCGGCCGTGGTCGTGAGTTGGCCGGTCCTGGGTGCCGCGTGGCGGGACTGGACCGTCCTCACCCTCCAGCTCTCGCAGGGTCCGCAGACCGCGGGGTACAACGTCGTCCCCGAGGCGCTGCGCGGCGGCGCCGGCCGGGTCGCGCTCGCCGCGATCGCGCTCGCGGTGCTGGTCGCCTGCGGCGCGCTCGCGCGCGCCCGCCGCGTCGACGAGCGCCTCGCCCTCGCCGCGGCGCTCGCCGCGGGGCCCTTTGTGTCGGCGTTCGTGTTCTACCCGTACGTGCTGTTCCTGCTGCCGCTCGCCGTCCTGCTCGTCCTCGGAGACACGCCGCCCTGGGCCCGTGTCGCCGGGATCGCCGCCTGGGTCCTCGCGGACCTACAGGCCCTCGATCCGCTCACGGCATACCCGAGCGCGCTTTTGGCGACCGCGCTCGGGGTGGGCGCGGTCTTCGCGGTCGCTCGCATGCCGGGCGGCAGGCCGCGGTCCTAGGGAACGCGGCTCACGCGACATCGCCGCGCCGCTCGAACACGAACAGGTTATTCAGCCCGAGTTGAAAGCGGCGGTGCGTGAGCAATCGGAATCCATGTGGCTCGAAGATCCCCGGCGTGTCTTGGGTCTGGAATCCGTGGTGCTCCGCGAGCGACATGCCATCGGCGAGTCCGAAACGTGTGAGCACGTCGACGATGCGGTCGACGGCGGGCTCCGGCACCGTAATGACGAGTCGGCCACCCGGGCGGAGCAACCGTGCGGCGGCTTCACCCGTCGCCGCGTGCGACGATGCGGGCAGGTGCTCGAGGACCGCGAGCATCGTGATTGCGTCGAAGCGCTCGTCCGGAGCATCGGCGGGGAACATGCCGCGAAGCAGGCGGACTCCGCCGCGGGCCGCGGCTGGCGTCGCCTGAGGATCGATCCCAACGCCGCCGGCAACGCGATCGCGCAGCAACTCGAACAGCGCGCCGTCGGCGCACCCGACATCGAGGACGCGCGACTCCCTCGGAATCCACGATGCCGCGACCGCGATGCGCCGCCGCTGGAGCGCGCGGTCAAGGAGCTTCACTCGCCCCTATCATGACCCGACGTGCGCCGGGCCGGCTTCATCGGTGCGACCGCCCTGTCCGCCGTCGCAATGTTCATCGCATTCGGCGCGACCGGGATGCCCGCGAGCACCTATCGGAACGGCGACTTCCTCCAGTTCTGGCTCCAGCCGCAGGCGCTCGGTGCCGACGTAAGCCCGTACGACCCGGTCTGGTGGGCCGTGATGCACGCGCGGCTCGGCATCCACCCGCTCTTCCCGCAGGCGGTCTATCCGCCCTACGACGCGATCGTCTTCCTCCCGATCGCGCTGCTCCCGCTCGCGTATGCCGCGGCAGCATGGCTCGTCGGCCAGCTCGTGGCCGTCGGTGCGGTTGCGCTCCTGATCGCACGCCGGATCGGCGTCCGGGGGCAGCGCTCCGTCTTCCTCGCCGTTGTCGCGGGCTTTCAATCGGTCTGGCTCCTGGTGGTGGGCGGGAACGTCACGGGCTTCCTCTTCGCCGCGCTCGGCGCCGCGTACATCGCGGCGCTCGATCGCCGGCCGTTCCGCTGCGGTGTGCTCCTCGGCCTGCTCGTCGCAAAGCCGCATCCCTTCGTGATCGTCGGGCTCGCAGCGCTCGCCTGCGCGACCCGAACCGAGCGGCGCGGCCTGGTGCTCGGTGCGCTCGCCACGGCCGCGCCGCTCATCGTGCTGACGGCCGTGCTGCATCCGTCGTGGTACGTGGAGTGGCTGCCTTCGGCGCTCGGCCTGCAGGGCACCGGCGGCAGCAACGCGACCATCTGGACGATCGGTAGGACGTTCGGATCGCAGAGCCCTCTCGCCGGCGCTGCTATCGCGCTTGCGCTGATTGCGGCGCTCGCGGTCTGGCTCCGCCGTGCTAGGCCCTCGCTCGGTGTCGCCATCGCAGCCGCGATCCCGGTGTCGCTCGCCGTTGCACCGCACGGCTGGAGCTACGACCAGCTTCAGCTGCTCATCCCGATCGCGTTCGTCCTCGATCGGATCGGGACGCTCCCCAGCCGGGCCCGCGCGATCGCGCTCACGGCGATCGCGCTCGGCGCGAGCACGCTGCCCTGGCTTCTATATGTCGTCGCGTTCCGTAGAGGAGGGGAGGAGCTGAGCGTCCTCACCCCGATCGCAGTCTTCGCCGCGGTGCTGCTCGTGCCGCGCGCATCGGTCGAAGCACCCGGTCAACGGCGTTCAGCCCGTCTCTATCATGGCGCGACGTTGCGCCGAGGTGGAAGTGCCTGAGCACGGCAGGTCCGACATCGAGCTGACGCTCCTCGTACCGTGCTTGAACGAGGCTGGGACCATCGGCGCCTGTGTGGATCAGGCGCAGGCAGCCCTGCGCGATCTCGGCGTGGCGGGTGAGGTGCTCGTCGCGGACAACGGGTCGTCGGACGGCTCTCAAGAGATCGCGAGACACCACGGCGCGCAGGTCGTCGACGCGGCGGAGCGGGGATACGGGGCCGCGCTGTCAGCGGGCATCGCGGCCGCGCGCGGGCGTTTCGTGGTCATGGCGGACGCCGACCTGTCGTACGACTTCGGCGAGTCTGGCCGCTACCTCGCGAAGCTGCGCGACGGCCACGATCTCGTGATGGGTGACCGGTTCGCCGGAGGCATCCGGCCCGGTGCGATGCCCTCGCTCCACCGGTACCTCGGCAATCCGGTGCTCTCGATGATCGGCCGGCTGTTCTTCGGCGCCGCGGTGAGCGATTTCCATTCCGGCATGCGTGGCTTCCGGCGGGACGCGATTGTCGGCCTCGGCCTGCGCACGACCGGGATGGAGTTCGCGTCGGAGATGATCGTGCGCGCCGCTCTCGCGAAGCTTCGTATCGCCGAGGTTCCCGCGACATTGTGGCCCGACCAGCGCGGCAGGCCGCCGCATCTCCGCACCTGGCGAGATGGTTGGCGGCACCTCCGATTCCTGTTCCTCTACAGCCCACGCTGGCTCTTCCTCTATCCGGGGGCAGCCATCGCGCTCGTCGGTTTCGCCGCGAGCGCGGTCCTGATCCCGACCCCGCGCGTGCACACGCTGGTCTATGCGGCGATGCTGGTCGTGGTCGGCTTCCAGACCGTGCTCTTCGCGCTGTTCACCAAGATCTTCGCCATCAACGAGGGTCTCCTCCCTGAAGACCGTCGCCTGAATCGGATCTTCGCGGTCGTCACGCTCGAGGTCGGCCTCGCCGTCGGTGCGTTTGTCCTGCTCGGCGGCCTCGCTGGGTCCGCATTCGCCCTCGCCGTCTGGGAGTCCACGAACTTCGGTGAGCTCGACGCCTCGGCTCTGTCGATGCGGATCGTCATCGTGTCCTCGAGCGCGATCGCGCTGGGGATCCAGGTGATCCTGTCGAGCTTCTTCTTCAGCATTCTCGGGCTGCGACGCCGCCTGTCCTAGGGGGGCAGGAGCGGAAGGGCCGCAGCGCAGCCCGGCGATGGTCGGCGCGCCACGAGGGACATCGCGAGCGGTAAGGCCAGAGCGACGATAACCGGGAGAGCGCCGAGAGGCCCGGCCGAGTTGATCCGTTCGCTCTGTCCGAGCAACGGCCACCAGAGGTACAGCAGCCACGGTACGACCGCGACCAGGAGCGCTTCCAGGGCGACGACCACATGCTCCGTCCGGGCCCGTTGTGCGACGCCGGCCGCCGCGAAGACGGCAGGGAGCACGAGGAGCATGTCGTAGTCGTGCGCGTACGGCGTCAGCACCAGCGACAGGGTGAGCAGCGCGCCGTACGAGACCGTCCACCGCGACCGGCCGGGCGCGATGCGGAGCGCGAGGCCCGCGGCGCCGACCCCGAGCAGCACGATGGCCACTGTGAGCGGCACGCCACCACCGAGATCGCGCGCCAGTGCCCCGACCGTCGAGAGATCGAAGGCGAGCCACTGATCCGCGGCACCGCCGATCCGTGCGATCGGGAACGGGTCCCGAAGCTCGGCCGGGATCGTGACCGCCGCGAGCGCCAAGAGCGTGACGGCGAGCCCGCGGCCGTCGCGCCTGCTCACGAGAACGCCGACGGTCGCGATCGCGAACGCGATCGCGAGATGTGGCTTCACCGACGCGATCGCTACGCCGAGACCGAGCGCCCAGAGCCGACGATCGCGGAGGCCCAGGAACAGGAGGGTGAGCCCGATCAGCACGAGACCGATGGGATGGCCGTCTCGGACCGTGAAGACGAACGGTTGCGACACGGCCGCCAGCGTCAACGCGAAGGTCATCCGAGCGCCGCGCAGGCCGACGAGGTGCGCGGCCTGGGCCAGGCCCCCGACCGCAAGGAGCAACCCGACGAGGTGGAGGAGTGGCACGCCGATCGCGAGCGGCAAGGCGCCGAAGGGCCCGAATAGGAACGCGGTCTGCGGCGGGTATGGCCAGATGTCTTCGGTCCGCGTGAGGTTGCCGATCACGGTGTTCACGGCGACGCCGTCGGGCACCGGTCCATACGCTGCCGCCGCCTCCCAGGCGGTGCGGACGTATGGCGACTGACCGGTGACGACCATGTGTCCGGCTGCCCAGAACTGGAAGTGGTCCGCGAGCGCCGGCGTGGGCGACAGCAGACCCCATTCCGCGATGAGGACGGCGAGCGGAGGCGCATACGGCCAGATGGCCGTCGCGATCGCGCGGATGCGGCTCATGGCCCGGGCCGGAACGGCGGCGGAGCGAGCGCAGTGAGCACCCGCAGCGCCCGCCAGGACAAGAGCAGCGCGACGTGACGCACCACGACCCCTGCGATCAGCAGCACCATCAGTCCGGTCACGCGTGCGTCGCCGGCTGGCCAGCGCACGAGGGTGAGCGGGTAGATCGAGAGGAACACGAGCAGATCGCCGGCGGTGAGCAGCGCGAGCAGCCGGCCACGGAGCGGGAGGAGCACGAAGAGGGGAAGGAGCCAGAGCGAGTACTGGGGCGAGTACAGCCGGCTCCAGGCGAGCGTGGTCACGATCGCGAGACCGAAGATCGCGACCGGGTCGGCGGTCTTCGCACGAGGCAGTACCCCGAATAGATAGGTTGTGGCGAGTCCGGTGATCGAGATCACGACGACGATGAGCTGGGCCTCCGCGACACCGAGCGATCCCAACGCTCCGGCGAGCAGTCCGCCGGGCGAATCGAGGTTGGCGGGGATGCCGAGCAGGTAATACCCGGGGGAGCCCGCGGCACTGGGGCCGGCGAGCGCCGCCGGCACGTAGCAGAGGCCGATGACGACGGCGATCAGCGCCGCCGAGCGCACCGGGCGCCTGGAGCGGAGCACCGCGATGGGGACGGCGGCGAGCGGGAAGAGCTTGCTCGCCGCGCCGAGCGCGAGCGAGATCGCGGTGCGCCCATCCTGCGCGGCGCGTGACGCGACGAGCGCTGCGGTCAGGAATAGGACGGCGAGCAGATCGAAGTTGATGCCACCCAGCAGGAGCAGCTGGGGCGTCAGCGCGAATCGGGCCGCGACCTGACCGGGCGCTGCCGCACGCGCCAGCAGCAGCGCAGTGGCGGCGGCGCAGGCCGCAAGGAGCACGCCCCACAACGCGACGAACGCGACCGCGGTGCCCGCCGTCAGCGAGAAGACCGCCGCGACGGCGCCGATCAGCGGCGGATATTCGAATGGCGTGTCGGCGTAGGGCAGCCGGTGCCCGGAGAGGCCACGCTCGTAGATGAGGTACGCGTCGCTCCAGATGAACGGCCGGAACGCCTCGGGCAGCGTGCCGGCGGCGAAGAGCGCGCGCGGCACGATGCTCGCCAGCACGACGAGGGTGGCCGCGATCGCGACCGTGAAGCGCACCCCGCGCAGCATATGAGCGACCTGCGCGGAGTCGGACCGGCCGGGCCCCGGTAGGCTCTCGCGCATGGGCCGAGCAGCGGCGCTCATCGCGCGGGCCTCCACCGCGCGCGCGGCGCTGTGGGTGCTCGTCGCCAGCACGATCGCCAATGTCTTCGCCTACGGCTATCAGGTGCTCATGGCGCGCCTGCTGAAGCCGGAGGACTACGCAATCCTCACGGCGCTCTTCGGGATCCTCATCCTCGAGCAGTTGAGCGCCCAGGTCATCCAGTCGGCCACCGCGCGGATCGGGGCCCAGTACCGGGCGCGCGACGAGGACGCGGCGCTCCACGTCTTCGTACGCCGGTGGACGAAGCGGACGATCGTCGGGGCTGGCCTGCCGTCGCTCGTCATCGTCGGGCTGTCCCCGCTCATCGCGCAGGCGCTCTCGCTGCCGCCCGTTGCCGTCGCGCTGCTGGGCGTGTCGCTGTTCATCGCGGCGCCGCTCACGTTCAGCGCCGGCCTGCTCCAGGGTCTCGGGCATTTCGGCTGGTTCGGCTGGTACTTCATCGTCCAAGCTGTCGCCCGGCTGGTCGTCGGCGTCGCCCTCGTCGGCTTCGGTCTCGGCGTGAACGGCGCGTTCGCCGGCGCGATGAGCGCCCTCGCCGCGGGCCTCGTGCTTTCTGTCGTGCCGCTCGCGCCGCTGTTCCGGGCCGCCCGGGGGGCGGTCCACGCCGTCGAGCTCGGGCGGGCCGAGACCCGATTCTTCATGCTCGCGTCCGTGATCATGCTGGCCTACGCGGCCTTGACGAATATCGACGCTGTCGCCGGCCGGGCGCTCCTGCCAACCACAGAAGCGGGGGCGTACGCCGGCGCCATCACGATGGCCAAGGTCGTGCTCTTCGCGCCGATCGCGGTGGGCTTCATCCTGCTGGAGCGCACCGCGCGCGCGCACGCTCGCGGCGAAGACACCGACGCCGGCCTGTTCCTCGCCCTGGCATTCGTGCTAGCGACGAGCGGCGTCGTGACCGCGGCGTACCTCGTCGCTCCCGCGTTCTTCACCGACCTCGTTGTGGGCGCTCAATATCCGCTCACCGCCGCGCTCGTCGGTCCATACGCGATCGCGGCCCTGCTCAACGCCATGCTGTCGCTCTGGATCGCTCACTTCATCGGTCGCGGGGAGATACGATTCGGTTTCCTGTTGGCACTCGCGGTCGCGCTTGAGATCGGGCTCATCGTCTCCACGCCGCATGACGCCGCGACGCTTGTCCGGGTCGTCCTCGCCGTCGCGGTCGTTGCCCAGGCGGCGGCGCTCGTCACCTACGGGTGGGAACGCCGGCATCGCTAGCTCCATCCCGCCACCGGTCGTCCGGCCCGAGGCGCTGATCCGCGCGGGGCTGGTGCTGACCGCGACGGGCATCGTGTCCGCCGCGACGGTCCGCTACGCGATCGACGGGACCGGCGACGACCTGGTGCTCGCGTACGGATTCGTCCTTTATCTGGTGTTGATCCTGATCTCGGTGCCGCGCCGGACCGTGCCGTTCGCACCGCTCATCGCGTTCGCATGCTTCGCTGGCGTCTACCTGAGCAGCACCGTCGGGGAGGGGACGAACGATCTCGGGATGGCGCTCTACGTGTCAGCCGGAGCGCTCGCCTATATCGCGACGCAGCGCGTGTTCCGGCCACTGACGGTGGCCGCCTTCGCGCTGTGGACGCCCGCCTTCCGGCTCTTCGGCCCGGACCCGTTCGGTGGCTTCTATCCGGGCTGGGTGGCGACGGCCGCGATCCTCGCGCTCTTCTTCCTCGTGCTGATGTTGCTCGCGCGCGACGCCGCGGACCCCGACGAACAGCTCCGTCGCATCGGCCTGGGTCTGCTCGGAGTCGCCTGTGTCGCGCACATCAGCGAGCGACACTTCGTCGTCGCCAACCCCGGTGGCATCGCGCCCGACGACCTTTGGAGCCTCGTCGTGGTCGCCGTGTTCCCCGTGCTCGCCGTCGCGAAGCTACGACGGCCGACGCGCGACGCGCTCGCCACCGGCGTCGCGCTCGGCGCCTACGTGCTCGTGGGGATCGCGCTCATCACCGGGAAGTCCTATCACGTCGACAGCGTGTCTGTGGTGCATCGCGCGGCGGAGCTTTTCCTGCAGGGGCGCGACCCGTATCGCGATCTCGACATCACCGAGGCGCTCCTGCATTTCGGCCTCGATCCGCGGCTCGCGACGCATCTCATCGACGGCTCGCCGCTGCACAATTTCAATTACCCGGCGCTCTCGTTCCTTGTTCCGGCGCCGTTCATCGCGCTCGGCCTCCAGGACATCCGGTACATCTACCTCGTCGAGGTCGTGGTGCTCGTCCTCGTGTTGATTCGCCAGGCAGCGGTGCCCTGGCGGCCGCTGGTCACCGCGGCCGTCGTCGGCAACGCCGTCATCTCGCGGCAGAACATCCTCGCCGGCGTGGATCCGCTGTGGGCGGTTCTGATCGCGTGCGCATTCCTGGCGATCGCCTGGCGATGGACCTCGGCGATCCTGCTCGGTCTTGCTGTCGCCACGCGCCAGCCGGCCTGGTACTTCGTTCCGTTCTACCTCCTCGCGGTCTGGAAGCGGCATGGCCGCGGGGAAGCGCTGCGGCGGACCGCGATCGCGGCCGTCGTCGCCATCTTGCCGAACCTCCCGTTCTTCATCGCGGCGCCGCTCGACTTCCTCGGCGGCGTCGGTGCACCGATGCTCGGTGACCTCGAGCCCTACGGCGTGGGCCTGATCCGGTTCGCGACCGACGGCCTGGTGCCGTTCCTGCCGCGCGGCGCGTACGCCGCGCTGTCGCTCATCGCGCTCACCGTCCTCGCGGTCATCCTCTGGCGTGTCTGGCGGCGGTACCCAGCGGGCGCGCTCGTCTTCCCGAGCATCGTCCTGTGGTTCGGCTGGCGGTCGCTCCAGAACTACTTCAGCTTCGCCGGGATCTTCGCGATGGTCGGAGACGAGCAGGTCATGGCGGCGGAACCGGCGGAGCCGCCCGAGCCCGTCTAGACCGCGACGCCGCTCTTCCTACGGACGAGCGCGAGCGCGCGTTCGGGGTCCACGAGACCGGCGCCCGCCGCATCACGCCGACCGCCCGCGACCGGCCGCGCCGAGCGCACCGGTGCTTCGCGAACGAGACGGGCGCGCGCCACGACGTCCAGGTCACGGCCGGCGCTCGCCTCAAGGAGCAGCGCGCAGATGCCGGCCAGGTGCGGCGTCGCCATCGACGTGCCGCTCAGGCGCAGGTACCAGCGCGGCACGGCGCCGGGGTCGCGTGCGTGCCGTGGCCCACATCGTCCCGGTCTCCCGCGCCGCTCAGATCGGCATGCGCAAGGATCCGATCGCGGAGATCGGGATGGCTCGCATCGATACCGGTGTCGATCGTCGCGGTCCGGATCCCCGTCCCGCAGTAGCCGCCATCCCATACCGCCGGCACGTGGAGCGCGGGGACGCTCTCGTTGCTACAGCGCGGATCGGGAGCGGCGGCCGGACGGCGAGGCCGCGATCGCGCAGGGCACCCGCGAGGGCCGCCTGTCGATCGGGAGGGACTTCGATGACCACGACGTTCGCCCGGCGGTGCGGCTGCCGGACCGCGGCGCCGAACCGCGCGAGCGGCTCGAGCGGGACCGCGGCGCCGCCGGCCTCGGCCGCCGCGCGGTCGTCGGCTTCTCCGGGGAGGACCGAGAGCCCCACCGAGGCGTGCGGCTCGACGATGAGCCGGCGCGATCGTGCCGAGCGTGCCTCGATGGGCTCGCTAAGCTCGATCCTCGGCATGTCGCTTTTGTATTGACATTTGGGGGATCGAGGCGTCAAGCGCATCGGAACGCTAGGTCTAGGGTCTCCGCTGTGCCGATCGATGCCGAGCTGCTGGCAATCCTGGCCTGCCCGGTCGACCACGCGGCCGTGCGGGACGAGGGTGGAGCGTTGGCCTGCTCGAACTGCGGTCGCCGCTACCCCGTCCGGGACGGCATCCCGGTCATGCTGGTCGAGGAGGCGGAGCCGCCGGCCCGCTGATCCTGTCGCGCGGCACGGTGATGCGGACCGTCGTGCCTTCACCCGGCTTGCTCGCGATCTTGCAGACGCCGCCCAGGAGCCCGATCCGCTCGCGCATCCCGAGCAGGCCGAAGTGCCCAGGTTTCGCGGCGGCCTCGCCCCACTGCTCGCTCGCGAAGCCCTGGCCATCGTCGGCGACGACGATCTCGATGTACCCCTCGTCGATCCGGAGCTGGACCTTGACGCGCCTCGCGTCCGCATGCCGCTTCGCGTTCAAAAGCGCTTCCACGGCCGTGCGATAGAGCGCGGCCTTGGCGTAGGGCTGCAGTGCGCCGACCTCGTCGATGTCCTCCTCGATCTCCCAACCGACCTCTGCGGCGATCTCGGTCGCCGCAGAGGAGATGGCACCGGCGAGGCCTAGGTCCTCGAGCGTCGCCGGGCGCACGCTGCCGATGATCGCCCGCGTTTCCTGGATCGCCTTGCGCAAGAGGTCCGTCGCACGCTTGATGTCCACCTCCGTCTTTCCGGGGTTCTGGAGGATTCCGTACGCGGAGACGATCCCGGGAGCGAGGCCGTCGTGGAGCTCGCGCGCGATGCGCCGGCGTGATTCCTCTTCCTGCGAGAGCGTTTGACCGGTGAACGCCTGCAGATCGGCGTACAGAGCGGCGCGCTCCACCACGAAGGCCGCCTGGTATCCCAGAACGCGAAGGTACGCGACCTGCGCCTCGCTCGGCTCCGACGACCGATTTACGTTCAGCACCCCGAGGGCCTTTGCGCCGACGAGGAGCGGCAGGCAGAGCGCATACGGGATGTTCTTCGTATAGGTGTGCGGCAGGTCAGGCCCGGCCAGACCGTGTATGACGATCGGCTGACGGCGCTCCATTGCGCGCCACGAGATCGCCGGGCCGATGGGCACTTGCAGGCCCACGATGTCCTCGCCCTTGGCGGCGCGGACCACGAGTGCGTCGCTCGTGCGGTCGTAGACCATGAGCGACGCTGAATCGTAGCCGATGTCGCCCGCGGCCTCGATGATCAGGGAGAAGAGGTCGTCAGTGTTCGTGGTCGCGCCGACTCGCCACGTCGCGCGTTCGAGACCGCGGAGTAGGTCGAGGTCCGTCGTTAGGTGGTCATTCCTTCGACGAGACCGTTGCGGACCGCGTAGATCGCAGCCTGCGTGCGGTCGGATACGCCGAGCTTCTCGAGGATCGCGGCCACGTGGCTCTTCACCGTCTCCGGCGAGAGCACGAGGCGCTCGGCGATCTCCCGGTTGCTCATCCCTTCGGCGACCAGCGACAGGATCTCGCGCTCGCGCTTCGTGAGGTTGCGCGCCGCCGCGGGCGCCGAGCCCGATGGCTTCATCTCGCTGAGCATGCCTTTCAGCATCTGGGACTCGATGAACGCGCCGCCCGTCGCCACCTGCCGGATCGCATCGACGAGCTCCTCGCGAGACACGTCCTTCAACAGGTACCCGGCCGCGCCGGCGCGCACTGCCTCACGGAGGTATGCGGGGTTCTCGTGCATCGTCAACATCACGACCGCCGTGCGCGGGCGCTCTTCCTTGATCTTCTTGGTCGCCTCGAGCCCGTCCATGTCGGGCATCCGCACGTCCATGAGGATCACGTCCGGGAGTTCGCGGCGCGCGTACTCCACCGCCTCGCGGCCGGTGCGCGCCTCGCCGACGATCTGAATATCATCGGCCCTCGCGAGCATCATCGAGATGCCCTGCCGCACGAGCTCGTGATCGTCGACCAGGAGAACGCGGATCGCCATCGGCCGAAGTCTATCCGCCTGTACCCTTCACCCGCATCCAGTGACGGAATCAGAACGCGCGCTCGCGGCGCTCCACCTAAGGGCGCGGGTCGCCCTGGCGATCGCGATCCTCGCGTTCGTCGGCATCGCGCGCGAGTCGGAGCTCGCGGGCGCGGACATCCCGGCGCGCGCGCTCGTGGTCGGGCTCGCGCTCGCGGCAGCGGCCGAGATCGCGAGGAGCTCGCGACCAGGCGGATGGACCGGCACGCCGCCTCGATCGTCGGGACGCTGGCCGAATTCTTCGCGTTCGCGCTCGGGCTCGCGCTGTTCGACCGCTTCCACCCGCCGACGCCGGCCGCGTTCCTGTGGCCGATCGCGTTCGGCACGGTCGCGCTCCGCCGGAACATACCAGCTCTACCTTGCGCTGGTCGGTGGCGCGATCGTCGTCGAGATCGCCATCCTGCAGCCGGGCTCCGCCGCTCCGGACGTCATCGGCGCGCTCGGCTGGGCGGCCCTCTACGTCTCGAGTGCCGCGCTCGCCGGCGCGCTTGGCCAGAGCTACCGCCGCGCGCAGCGACAAACGGAATCGGCGTACGCGTCCGTCGCGACCGTGACCGCCGCGACGTCGTATGCGGAACTCGAGCGGATCCTCGTCCCGTACGCGGAGCGCGCCCTCGATCTGCCTCACGATGCCGCCGCCGTCCTGCTCTTCGACGATCGAGGGATCGGGGTCTTCAACGCGTGAGGCGCGGGGCATCGATCCCGAGCGCCGCGCGCGATTCCGTCTCTCCGGCGATGACCTCGAGCACGTCCGGTCCCTCGCCGGATCGGACGGCGCTTTCATGGCGGGCGGCGTCGCGTTCGGCCGGGGCGGCAGCGCGCCCGATGAGCTTCGCAGCGGCGGGCCGTTCGTCCTCCCGTTGCGCGACGCACGTCGTCTCGTGGGCTTCGCCATCTTCGCGTTGCCGAAGGCGCGGCGCGTTACCGCCGAGCGGCGTGTCGAGCGCGGGCGGGTCGCTGGCCAGGTCGCGACGACGACGGTCTGGATCCGCGGCGGCAAGGCGCTTGGGCGCGTCGCGTCGCGTCGCGGATCGCGGACGCGGCCGTGATCCAGGACATGCCGGGTGGGCTGTGCCGGGTCGTGTACCCGTTCGGGATGCCGAGCGCGGCTGTCACGACCGGGTGCCTCCCGCTGGTCGGGGAAGTCCGGCGGGGTCGCGGTCGTGCTGACCGACGGTGCCCGGGAGCGACGGATCGAGCTTCCGAGCTTGCTTCGGTCCGGGCCACGAATTCCGCGCCGCATTCGCCGAGGCGGCTGCCGCGGCAGGCATCGCGCAGTTCGTCAACCGGCCCGACTACCCGCAGGGCAACGGCCGCGTCGAGCGCAGTTTCCTCACCGACGACTTGGAGTTCCGCGAGGTCGAGGACCTGGCAACCACTGCCGACGGCCTCGAGCGCCAGCTCGCCCTCTGGAACCGCATCTACGAGGAGATCCGCCCGACCAGTCGCTTGGCTACCTCACGCCGAACGAGTTCTATGCAAAATGGGTCGCGGAGCGACGGCCGCCACGGCCGGGCTGTCCGAGATGTCCTGACCCACCACAGGCCCTTCACCTGCTTGCTCGCGTTGTGTACGCTTGCCCCACGATCGGTGGCGCATTCCGCGACATACGTTCGATAGTTGGCCTGCGCTCGGTTTTCATGTCCAGTAATGAGCGCGGCGCCTGGAAGGTGTACGGGTGGCTGAAGCCGGCAGACCGGGTGTCGGCGCATCGTTCGGTGCGTCCGACGACATGATCGGCTCGCTCGCGACGCGCGTCCGCGAGTTGGCCCTTCGGATCGCCCAGCTCGAGGGCGAGCTCGAAGCGGCGCGCCGCCGCATCGCCGTCTACGAGGATTTCGACGCGACCGTGCAGGACTCGCTGTCAGCCGCGCTCCGCGCGGCGAACCAGATCCGCGAGCGCGCGCAGGTCACCGCGGATTCGCTCGCGCAGGAGGCCCGCGCGAAGCGACCCGCGACGACCGAAGAGCTCGAGGCGCTGCGCCTCGAGCGCGATGTCCTGCGCCAGGCGATCGACGAAGCGGCCGCGCGGCCACCGTCACGCTCCGAAGCGGCCGCAGCACGGCCGGCGATCCCGATGGCGGATATGCGCAGCGCGGCGACCGAGGCTTTGCGTGGCGTCATCAAGGAGCTGGTCGAGGAGATCCGCGCTTCTTCGGTGCAGGCCCCGGCGGCGGCGCCGTCTCGTCCGGACAACTCGTCGTCTTCGTTCGCGGCGCCCACGGCTGCTCCGATGCCGGCGGCTCAACCTCCGGCCGCGACGACACCGCCGCCGGCGCCGGTGACGGTTCCGATCGCAGCACCGGTCGCGCCGCGTATGGTGGCTCCGACTCCTCGGCCTTCGCTTGTCGAAGACGAAGATGTGCCGGCGGATCCGCGTGGGGCATTGGTCGCGGAGTCACCGGCTCCGGCGGCTGCTCGTGCGCCGGGGCCCGCGCCGGTGCCCGAAGCGGCCGCCGCCGCCTGGCCGGCGGCTCCGGCGGAGCCTGTGGGCGAGGTCCAGTTGGTGTTGTCCCCGATCGCGTCGTTCCCTCGGCTGGTGGAGCTGGAGCGCCGGCTGCAGGGCATGCCGGCCGTGCGGACCGTGTACGCGCGCGATTTCCGAAATGGCGTGGCCACGCTCGCGATCGGTCTGCGCCAGCCGATGACGGTGCAGGACTTCGCGACGGCAGTGACCAGCCTCGAATACCCCCGATTGCGGGTGCTCTCGACGACCGGCTACGTGCTGGAGTTACGGATCGATAGCGAAGCGTCGATCGCCTAGGCCATCCGCCTGGCGAGAGGAAGGGCATGAGCTCCACGCTGAACGCCGACGTCTGGGCCACCCGGATGGCCAATCTCTCCAAGCTCGCTCGCGCCGATGGTCTCGCGGTTGTCCTCGAGATGAAGGAGGATGGCTTCGTCACCTACGTGAGCGACAACATCCCGTCTGCCGCCGGCTGGAATGGCGCCAACGTGCGCCCGCTGCTGCGGCGGGCGTTCGACGGCAGGGAGGCAAGTCAGGCCCAGGTCGTGCTCCCGCTCGCCGATGGGCGCGCGGCGTCATCGATCCAGGTCACGCCCATCGTGTGGAACGATCAGCTCGTCGGCGCGCTCGCGGCGCTTCGCTCCAACGGCGCGTTCGGCGCGGATGAATCGGCCGAGATCGCGAGCGTCGCCGATCTCATCGGGCTGGAGCTCTCGGAAGCGAATCAGCTGCGTCGGGCGCTGATCCAGCAGGCCGATCTCGAAACGCGGTTACGTGCCACGACGAAGATCGGCGAGCTCGCACGCCGGACGCGCGATCCGGACCGGCTCCTCGAAAAAGCGACATCGCAGCTGGCCGATCTTTTCCGCGCCGATGGCGTCTCGATCATGCTCGCGGACGACGCCGGCCAGCTCTCGGTCCGCTCGTCGCTCGGCCTCTCCGATGCGGGGCGACGCGATCGAAAGAAGGTGGGCGAGGGGATCTCGGGCCATGTCGCGCTGACGGGCCAGCCGATGCTGCTCAGCGGTGAGGTCCGCGATCAGCGGTTCGCCGGCAACGATCCGTCGATCAACGAGTCGATCATCGCGCCGCTCCGCGCCGACGATCGGACGATCGGCGTGGTGAGCATCAAGCACCGTTCCGATCAGGGACGCTACGGGCCGGCGCAGATGGAATCGCTCACCAAGGTCGCGAGCGAGATCGCTGACGCGTTCGTCGCGGCGGAGTCGCTGCGACGCGTCGAGGAGGACCGGCGGCAGGCCCTCATCCTGTACGAGCTCTCGCGTCTCGCGGCGCTCGGCAATGATCCGCAGAACGATCTCGAGACAGCGGCGGCGATGCTCGGCGACACGCTAGGTCACGACGTGGTCGGCGTGTGGATCCTCGAGTCGACGGGCGGCCTCCGGTTCCGCGCGGGTCGCGGCTACGGCCGAGTCCTTCCGGACCAGATCGCCGCGGGCGCGCTCGGCCCAGTGATGACCGCCGTCGTCACGAACGATCGCCTCGAGCAGTCCTGCTTTGCGGAGCGCGATCCGAGCCGTCCGGAATGGGCCGCGGCCGGTGCCCTGGATTTCATCGTCGCGCCGATCGGCTCGCACGGGAATGTACTCGGCGCGCTCGTCCTGGGCCGTAAGACCGGTGGCTACGTGCAGGCCGACACGGACTTTGCGATCACGCTCGGCGAGTACCTCTCCGGCTCGCTGCAGAAGACGACGGTCGGGGAGTCCCCTGACGTGATTACCGCGAACGAGCGGCGCCGCATCGCCCAAGAGATTCACGACGGCATCGCGCAGGAGCTGACCGGGGTGGTGCTGACGCTCGAAGGGTGTCAGCGCGCGCTCGAACGCGATCCGAGCTCGGTGCGCACGAATCTCGCGCGCGCGGCGCGCGAAGCGCGAGCCACCCTTGCCGAGGTCCGGCAGTACATGGCCGCGCTTCGCCAGAACGAAGGCGCCTCGCTCAGCGTTCCCGCGACGCTCGCCCGGCTCATCGATGACGTGCGCCGCCAGACCGGCCTCGTGGTCGAGGTCGAGGAGCATGGCCCCGAGCGCCGGCTCGAATCGAGCGTCGAGCGCGGCCTCATGCGGATCGTTGGCGAGTCGCTGCGCAACGTCGCGCAGCACGCGCACGCGGCGAACGCGAAGGTCACGCTGAGGTACGGCGACAGCGATGTCGCGGTGACGATCGAAGACGATGGCGCTGGGTTCGACCTGGAGTCGACCGTCGCGACCGCGAGCGAGAGGGGTCGCTTCGGTCTCGCGGGCATGCGCGAACGGGCGGAGGGCCTGGGCGGATCGCTGACGGTGTTCAGTCAGGCCGAGCTTGGCACGATCGTCCGCGCCAGCCTGCCCGACGCGGCAGGTAAGACCCCTCGAATGGCCGAGCCGACTCCGGTGCTCGAGGACGTCGAACAGCCCGCCGAGAGGACCGGCCTGTTCGGGAGATTTCGCGGCCGGTAGCTCCGGATCAGCCGCCGAGGATGAACCGCCACGCAGCGAATGCGATCGCGCCGAGGAACAGGAGCACGATGAGCACGGCGACGAGCAGGCTGACCGTGCCCCGGACGTCGCCCCCGATGTGGACCACCCCGAGCGCTCCGTCGACAGCGGACACGAGCTGCTCGGCCTGCACGTCCTTAGGCAGCCAGCCGATCACGCCCGGCAGGTCCGCAAGACGCGCACCCTTGCCCGGGTCACCCGTGAGCACGTACGTCGGGACCCCGAAGTCGACCGGCTCACCGTCCAGCAGCGCGCCATCGACCAGCGCGGCGTCGGCCGGCCAGCTCCGTGCCGCGGCGATGCCGTCACCGAGCCGACCCGTCCGGCGGACCTCGTAGCGGTCCTCGAGCTGAAGGACGGTCTCGATCGCGGCGCCGATCACCGGGTGCGGTGTGACGATGAGGACCCTCGGACGGGTGATGCCCCGATTATCAGGCAGCCGCGGCACCCGCTCAGTCGGCCTGAACACCCCCGTTCGCGGGTACTCTGGGCGGGCCAGTTGGTGCTGAATCTGTCTCACGACCGCGCGGTGCGCGTGCGCTGGAAAGGGATCGATGACGCAACCGGGCGAACCTGACCGGTGGCCGGCGCGAATGACGTGCTTCGCCGCGCTTGCCCAAGCCGATGCCCTCGCGATCGTGCTTCGGCCCGACCGGGACTTCGTCACCTACGCCGCGCATAACGTTCCCGCCGGCGCCGGCTGGTCTGCGGCCGCATTCGAGGGGCTGTTGTCCGATGCGCCAGCCGTCGACACGGACGCCGCCTTCCCGCTCGCTGACGGACGGAGCGCCACGCGGCTGCACGCCTTGCCGGTGACCTGGGACGGCCGCCGCATCGCCGTCTTCGCGGGGCTCCGCGTCTCCGGTGACTTCACCCGCAACGACTGCGCCATCTTGGATGGGATCGCGGCGCTTGTCGCCATCGACCTCGCCGAGCAGCTCGCCGCATCGCGTCAGCTACGCGCCGCGACGGACCGCGAGGCCGGCGCCGTCGCCGCCCGCGAACGCGCCGAAGATGACCGCCAGCAGGCCATCACGCTCTTCGAGCTGTCGCGGCTGGCTTCGCACGGCAAGGATATGCAGCAGGCCTTCGAGACCGCGGTCGAGCTCCTCGCGGGGTCGATGCGGCACGATGCCGTCGGCGTCTGGGTCGCTGCCGGCGACGGCATGCTGCGGCTTCGCGCTGCCCGGGGTTACGGAGAGATCCTTCCCGGCGAGATCCCGGTCGTTGCCGAAGGCGACGACTTGGCCCTTGCGTTACGCGAGCGCCGCGCGCTCCGCTCCGGCGAACCGTCGGCCGCGGCGCGCCCGGCATGGCTGCCGGCGGGGATGAAGGCGTACGTCATCGTGCCCATAGCCTCGCCCGAAGACACCGCGGGTGCTCTCGTCCTTGGCCGTCGCGATACGACCTGCGCTGACTCCGATGTCGACTTCGCCGAGATCGCCGGCGAGTACTTCGCTGACCTGCTGCACCGGGAGGCCGACGCCGCGGCAGCCGAGCGCGCCGCGGCGGTCGAGCGGAAGCGCATCGCGCAGGAGATTCACGACAGCCTCGCCCAAGAGCTCACCGGCATCGTCCTGAGCCTCGAAGGCGCCCAGCGCGCGTTGCAGCGGAGTCCCCAGGCCGGCGGCCAGCTGCTCACGAGGGCCATCCGCGAGTCGCGGTCCGCGCTGGCCGACGTCCGCCAGTACATGGGCGCGCTCCGCGATGCGGATCCAGCCGCGCTCGGACTGCCGGCGAGCGTCGTCAAGCTCGTCGACGACGCTCGAGGCAGGAGCGGGCTCGCGATCGAGCTCGTCGAGCAGGGAGAGCGGTGCGACCTTGGGCCGGGCCTCGACCGGGTCGTGATGCGCATCATGAGCGAAGCCCTGCGGAACGTCGCCGCGCACGCGAACGCGACACACGCGATGGTCCTGCTGCGCTACGACGCGAGCTCGGTGGTCGTCACCATCGAGGACGACGGTGCCGGCTTCGATGTCGAGCAGACCAGCGCGGTCGCGCGGTCGGCGGGGCACTACGGCCTCGTCGGCATGCGCGAGCGCGCGGAGGCCGTCGGCGGTCAGTTCGACGTCCGGAGCGCGTCCGGCGGGGGCACGACCGTCGCCGTCACGATCCCGTACGAGTTCGCCGATGCCGCGACGAGCGCCGACGTCCTGCCGGAGCCGACGACCGTCGCTCCTGCGCCGGTCCGCTTCTTCGCGAAGCTCTTCGGACGATGACCGCGACGACCGAGCCGCGGCAGATCCGGATCCTCGTCGCGGACGACCACGCGCTCGTGCGCAACGGGCTCCGCTCGATCCTCGAGCAGGAGCCGGACTTCGTGGTGGTCGCGGATGCGAGCGATGGACACCAGGCGCTCGCGCTCGCGCAGGATCTATTGCCGGACATCGTGCTGATGGATCTCAAGATGGGCGACTGGGACGGCGTCACCGCGACGCGACGCATTCGCGCGTCGGTGCCGACCACGCGCATCATCGTGCTCACGAATCATGACGACGACGAGCTCGTGTTCACCTCGATCCGCGCCGGCGCGTCGGGATATCTGCTCAAAGAGGTGAGCGCGCCGCAGCTCACGAACGCGATCCGCACCGTCGCCGACGGCTTCTCGCTGATCTATCCATCGATCGCCGCCCGGGTGCTCGATGAATTCGGCCGGATGCGCGTTGCCGATGCCGACGGAGGATCGGCCCGCAGTGAGGACGTCGGCTACGACCAGCTCACCCCGCGCGAGCGTGACGTCTTGGGTCTGCTGTCCCAAGGTCGTTCCAACAAGGAGATCGGCGGGGAGCTTGGGATCAGCGAACGGACTGTCAAGACCCACGTGTCAAACATCTTCGGAAAGCTCGAACTCTCGGACCGGACCCAGGTCGCGCTCTACGCGCACAAACGGGGGCTCGCCGAAGCACAGTCCTAAAAATCCGAGATGTCGTCAAGTCCGACAGGTATTCCGAAAACCTACATTCGGCTCATACCAATGTCCACCTTCCGACCGATGTCCCGAAACGGCCGCTAAACGACCCTTTCACTGCACACATTAGGGGAGTCAAGCGTCGCCAGTCGCCAGCCTCGTGATCTCGTTCCAGCGCCAGGACGAGCGCGATGAGGATGAGAAGGAGCACCGGTCCCGTGTCGACCCGCATCTTGGTCGCGGACGATCACCTCGCCGTACGCGAGGGCGTGCGCTCCATGCTCGAGGCCGAACCGGACTTCGAGATCGTCGGCGAAGCCGCCGATGGCGTCCAAGCGATGGCAAAGGCCCTCGACCTTCATCCCGACCTGATCCTCCTTGACAACTCGATGCCGAAGATGACCGGCCTCGAGGTCGCGCGGAACCTCCGCGTCAGCCTTCCCGACGTCCCGATCGTTTTCTTGACGCTCGACCCCGGGATCCGACAGGTCGCACTCGACGTTGGCGCAGCCGACGTCGTGCTCAAGGACGCGCCATCGCAGCACCTGGTCGACGCGATCCGCCGTGCGGTCGGTCCGGTGCGCCAACACGCAGCAGCGATCAGGCCGATCGGCCGCGCGGCGCCGATCCCGATCCGCGCGCGGCAGACGCAGAAGGCGAAGCGCGGCGGGCTCATCCTGCTGCCGCTCCTGCTGCTCCACCGCCGGGTCGCGGTCGGCCTGGCCATCGCCGCGCTCCTGGTCTTCGCCACCGGCATCGGCTACGTGTTCGATCGCGCCGGCGCGATGTCGACGCGCGGCGAGCTCACGATCTTCCAGGGCGACGTGCAGATCCGTCACGCCGGCGGCACGTACCTGCCGGCGACGACGGGCAGCTTCGTCGCGCAGGGCGACGCGCTGCGGACGGTCGCCGGCGGGTATGCCGTGCTCGCGCTGTTCGATCATTCGGTCGTCGTGTTCGAGCCGAACACGGAGATCGTCGTCGAATCGCTCGTCCCGCTGAATGGCAGCAGCCTCAAGGTCGTGCTCCGTCAGACGGATGGCGCGACGTGGCACGTGATCGATCACCCGCTCGCGGCGGACGCGAGCTACGAGGTTGTCACCCCTTCAGCGCAGGCGTCGGCCCGCGGTACCGCGTTCCAGGTCAGCGTGCGGCCGGACCGCACCGACGTCGTGACGACCGACGGTCTTGTGACGGTCAGCGGCTCCGGGCAGATGGTCAGCGTCGGTGCGGGCCAGATGACGACGGTCGGCCTCGCGACAGCGCCGACCGCACCGCGGTCCACCGATGTGGCGCGGCTGAACTTCGCGTTCGACCAGGCGACCAATGCGATCGTCGTCGATGGGGCAGGACGGTCGGCCGGCACCACGAACGGCAGCTCGTTGCGGTTCATTCCAGGTTCGACGGTCGAGAGGCGCGGCGGACGCGTGCTCATCACGATCCCGGGCAATGAGCCCGGCCGCTTCAACAGCTTGGCGACGCCGAGTAATGGCGTGCGCACAATCGGCGAGCTCGCCGAATTGGCGATGCCAAGCGGCGCCGTCGTGAGCTCGGTCGTGCTCGATCGGCCAGTGGATGCCGGGACGGCCAGGGGCGGCATCATCCTCAGCGGGACGTCGGTCATATCGATCAGCGAGCCACAAGCACAAGCGATCACCGCCCCAGTGAGCGTGCTCCTTCCGCCGAGCCCGACAGCGAACCCGTTGATCGCGTTCGGGGCTCCGCCAGGGTCCGCCCTACCAGGCGCGCCAGGTCCGGGGAGTACCGCGAATCCCGCCGGTCCCCCCGGCCCGATCGGTCAGCCGGGAGCCACGGGCCAGACGGGCGCGGACGGCGCGCCCGGTGTCCAGGGTCCACCGGGACGGGCCGGACAGAACGGCACCGCGGGTCTGCAGGGACCGACCGGAGCGACAGGCTCGTCCGGCTCTTCGGGCGTCTCGGGCGCCGTGGGTCCGACGGGCGCCGCGGGTGCCGCCGGCGGCGGTGGGGGCGGCGGTGGCGGCGGTGGAACCGGTCCGGCCGGCGCCACGGGTGCTGTCGGTGACACCGGTGCCACTGGCACGACCGGAGCTGCTGGTCCGGTCGGGAACAGCGGCGCAGGTGGATCGACTGGCGCCACTGGATCGACCGGTGCGACCGGCAACACCGGCGCGACCGGCGCAACGGGTGCAACGGGGAATACCGGTGCGACTGGATCGACTGGCGCAACGGGCAACATCGGAGCGACCGGAGCCATCGGAAACACCGGTGCAACGGGCAACACCGGCAACACCGGCGCCACCGGTGCGACCGGCAACACCGGCGCGACCGGCGCAACGGGTGCAACGGGGAATACCGGTGCGATCGGAGCAACAGGAGCCACCGGCAACACCGGCGCGACCGGCAACACCGGCGCGACCGGTGTGACCGGCAACACCGGCGCGACCGGCGCAACGGGTGCAACGGGGAATACCGGAGCCACCGGCAACACCGGCGCGACCGGCGCGACCGGCAACACCGGTGCGATCGGAGCAACGGGTGCAACTGGCAGCATCGGAGCCACCGGAAACACCGGCGCGACGGGCAATACCGGCAATACCGGTGCGACCGGGAACACCGGCGCGACTGGATCGACTGGCGCAACGGGGAATACCGGTGCGGCCGGAGCAGCGGGAGCCACCGGCAACACTGGAGCCACCGGCAACACCGGGGCAACCGGCAACACCGGAGCAACCGGCAATACCGGCGCGACCGGATCAACGGGTGCAACTGGCAGCATCGGAGCCACCGGAGCCACCGGCAACACCGGCGCGACCGGCGCGACCGGCGCGACCGGCAACACCGGTGCGATCGGAGCAACAGGAGCCACCGGCAATACCGGCGCGACCGGCGCGACCGGCGCGACCGGCAATACCGGTGCGTCCGGATCAACGGGTGCAACTGGCAGCATCGGAGCCACCGGAAACACCGGTGCAACGGGGAATACCGGTGCGGCCGGAGCAGCGGGAGCCACCGGCAACACCGGTGCGACCGGGAACACCGGCGCGACTGGATCGACTGGCGCAACTGGTGCTACCGGCGCGCAGGGCGCCGGTCCACAGATCCAGACCAGCGGAGTGAACGTGCCGCAGGAGGCCAAGCTCAACTTCACCGGCGGTATCCAAGCAGTTGACAACGCCGGGGCCGCCTCTACCGACGTATCACTCGCGGCGACGATCCCGAACGCGCACACCGTGACCGGCAACTTCTCCGGCGCCGGCACGAACAACTTCGACTTCTCGGGATCGAGCGGCACGTTCGACACGAGCACCGGTAACGTCAACTTGAACGGCAACACGGCCGTCGCGAGCGGGAAGACGTTCACGGCGGGCGCCGGCGCGACCACGGGCACGGCGGTGAAGGTGTCGACCGGTAACGCCCTCACGACGGGCACGGCGTTGAACATCGACACCGGCACGTCGACGTTCAGCGGTAGCGCGGTGAACATCACGAGCGGCGGCGACTTCACCGGGACGCTGGTGAACCTCACGGCCAACGCGACGACCGCGGGTACGGTGCTCGGCATCAACACGAACGCGCTCACGACGGGCGCCGTGATCAACGCGAACCTTGGCTCGTCGATCTACACCGGCGCCGGCGCCCTTCGCCTCACGGCGAACTCGGCATCGAGCGGCACGCTCCTCGCCATCTCGGGCACGACGCTGGCGGCGAACGGCGGTACCGCCGCGCAGATCACGCTCGGGGCGCCGGGCGGCGTGGCCGAGCCGACCGAAGGCAAGGCGCTCCGGGTTGCCCTTGGCACGCAGGGCGACGCGTACTACGCGAACGCGGCGGCGGGATTCACCGGGAGCTTCGCTCGGTACCAGGTCGCCGGTGTCGACGTGCTCAACATCGATCGGACGAACATCACCACGACCAACAACGTCGTCCAGAGTGGTGCGGCCACGTTCAGCACCGGCACCGGGAACATCTCGCTCAACGGCAACATCATCACGAACATCACCCAGGTCGGCGCGACGAGCCTGAGCACCGGGACCGGGCTGGTCTCGCTGAACGGTGACACGACGATCGCGGCGAACAAGAACCTGACCGCCGCCGCCGGCACCGGAAAGTTCGACTTCTCCCTGGCCAGCGGCACGTTCGACACGAGTACCGGCGCGGTCACGCTGCGCGGCAACACGTCCACCGCGAGCGGCGTGACCTTCACTGCCGGCGCGGGCATCGCGAGCGCCGTGAACGCGGTCACTGTCGCGACCGGCTCGCTCACGACAGGGAGCGCGATCAAGGTCGACGTGGGCGCGTCGGCTCCGGGCGCGGCCGTGAGCAGCACCCAGGGCCTTGGCCTCGACATCACCGGCAGCGGTGCGTTCCAGGGCCTCGGCAACAACGCCTCGCTCGCGAAGATCACGAGCACCGGCCTGTTCACCGGCACCCTGGCCAAGCTCTCGGCGGACAGCACGCAGAGCGGCACCGTCTTCGGCGTCAGCGCCGCAGGCCTCACGACCGGAAAGGCGATCGACGTCCAGCTCGCCGCGACGTACACCGGCAGCGGCACGAACACCGGCGCCGTGAACGTCCGCGGCGCGGCCTTCGGCGGCAACCTGCTGTCGGTCTCGGCCTCGTCGGACGCGCAGACCGTCACCACCAACCTGGCCAACTTCGCCGCGCCCCTGACGCAGGGCCACCTGGTGAACCTCGCAGTCACCGGGACGTACACCGGCTCCGGGGCCCTGTTCGTCGACCTGACCGGCGCGACCGGCATTCCGACGGGCACCAGCATTCTGGTCAATGCGGCGAGCGCGTACACCGGTCGCTTCATCGACCTGCAGCTGGCCGGCGTGTCGAAGTTCTCGGTCACACCGACGACCGTGGCAACCGCCAACAACTTCAGCCAGACCGGCGCGACGACGTTCTCGACCGGCACCGGGGCGATCAGCTTGAACGGCAACGCGACGCTGATCGGAAACTTCAGCCAGACCGGCGCGATGACGATCTCCACCGGTACCGGCGCGGTGAGCCTGAACGGCAACACCACGATCGCGAACGGGAGGACCTTCACCCTGGGAGGCAACGGCGCGAACATCTCGACGCCGATCACCGCGCACTTCTCGGCGACCCTGTCGGTTCCTAACCCCGGGCTCACCCAGAACTGTAAGATCGCGGGCACCGTCACCGTGAACGGGGCCGTCGTCGGAGACACCGTCTTGGCGACGCCGACAACGGTCGCCAACGGTGCCGAGGACCCGGCGAAGGGCGTCACCTGGGCGGCGTGGGTCTCCGCGGCGAACACGGTGCAGCTCCGCCTCTGCGACCAGCTCCAGACCGCCCCCACGCTGGCCACCCAGACCTGGCGCGTCGATGTCTGGAGGCACTAGCCTGCGCATCGAGCCGCGGGCGCGCTCGATCGTCGTGTCCACGTCAGCCATCCGCCGCGCGCTTGTGCTGATCGTGGTTCTGGTCGCGCTTACCGCGGCCGTGTACGTCGGACGCGATCTCATCGCACGGCGCCCGGCGGCGGCAGCCCAGATCGACCACGGCGCGTACCAGGCGATCGTGCTGAACGTCGGCCAGACCTACTACGGCAAGCTGAGCATTGCGGACGACGAGACGTATCTCCTCAGCGACGTGTTCTACTTCCTCCCCGCGGAGAGCGGGCAGTCCAGCCGCCTGGTGAAGCGCGGCGGCGAGTTCTTCGGACCACGCGAGCCGATGATCATCCTCGCGCGGCAGGTGCTCTGGTTCGAGAATGTCCGCGACGACTCGGAGCTCGCGAACGCCATCCGGCAGATCAAGTCCGGCCAGGGTGGCCCGGCACCCGCGCCGGGCCCGGCGGCCACGGCGAGCCCGGCTCTGACCGCGAGCCCGCGCCCGTCCGCGAGCCGCTAGTAGTGCTTCGCCGGCTCGGGACCGTGGCGCTCGCCGTGGCGCTGTTCGCGGCGGTCTTCGCGGTCGTTCGGTGGTGGGACTTCGCGCAGCCGGCTCTGGGCGCTGCGAAGTACCAGGCGGTCTTCCTGAGCAACGGGCAGACGTACTTCGGCCGCTACATCGACCGGTTCGGCCCCTACGCGAAGGTCGAGGGCACCTACTACATCCAGCAGCGCTCCGCGGCGACCGAGGAGCAGCCGGATCAGCTGCCGGAGTCCAAGCTCATCCGCCGCGGGAACGAGCTGCACCAGCCCCTGCCGGTGGTCCTCATCCCGAAGAGCGCGATCCTGTTCGTCGAGGACCTGAAGTCTGACTCGTCCGTGGCGCAATTCATCGCCAAGGACAGCGCGAAATGACGCTATTGCTGCGGAGCGCGGCGCTGTGGCTCGTCGTGCCCATCGCCGCGCTGATTCTCGCCGCGTCCGTCGACCCGTTCGCGCTGCCGTTCACCGGCAGCGAGAAGCTCTCGGCGGTGTTCCTCCTTGACGGTCAGGCGTACTTCGGTCACCTCGACGACGTGCCGTGGTCGGACACGGTCACGCTGACCGACGTCTACTACTTCGAGGACGCGCGCAAGACGACGACCGATCTGCCGGTCGGCATGGTGAAGCGCGGCAGCGAGGTGCACCAGCCGGCGGACGGCATGCGGATCCGGCGTGACAAGATCCTCGCGATCGAGCGCGTGGGACTCGACTCGCCGGTCGCGCGTGCGATCGAGGTGCAGCGTGCCATCGAGCGGGGAGCGGCCAGATGAGCCCGCAGGCGCCGCGCCGTCAGACCGGGTCGTGGATCCTCGTGCCGCTCGGCACGCTGGTGCGGGTCATCGTCGGGGTCGCCGCCGCGTTGCTCGTGCTGGGCCTGATCGCCACCGGCACGCTCGCCCGCGTCGCGAGCGGGACGGTCGTCGCGGATCGCGCAATGGTCGTCGCGGAGCAGGCCGCCGCGGAACGAGACCTCGAGCGCGGATACGAACGGGCCACCGATCAGGTGCGCAAGGCAAGGGCGCTCAAGCTCGCGATCCCCGCCCAACAGGTCGACGCGATCGCGAACAAGGCGCTCGCCGATCTGTTCACGCTCCGCCACAGCGCACTCGTGTCGATGGGGCAGCTGGTCGGCGCGCCGGCGGACGCCGCGGAGGCGTACGCGAAGTCGACCGAGCAGGCGCTCGACCAGAAGGGCGGCCAGCAGCAGCCATCGGCCGCGCCCGTCCTGCTCGCGCCGCGGCTCTACGCGATCGTGTCGCGGTTCAACGACCTGGCGACGCAGATCGCGGAGCGGGCGACGACGGAGCTCACTCAGTCGCCGACGCCGACGCCGACGCCGACCGTTCGACCGACCCCGACGCCGATCCCGACGCGGTAGCGCCGCCGGTCCGGCCGCGATCGATTCACCAGATGGACTAGGTGAAGTTCCTGGTGGTTCTGGCACTCGCTCAAGCCGCTTTCCGCTGCTCGTCCAGCCAGGCACCAAGGTGGGCGAGGGCGACACCGGCGGCCGACCGCCGCAGGTCGCAAGGAAGCGAAACCCTGGCGCTTCTCGGTACGAATGCCGCCGCCAGCGCCGTGCGGATCACGAGCCATGCCTGGGTCGCGGGCGACGATCTCTTCCATGCCCGAGAGCCTGAGCGGCTCGGCGCGTCAGTGCCAACCACCACCAGGAACCTCAACGAGCGCGTCCTCGGCAAGACGGCTGAGCTGTGGTGGAAGGTCGTTCTCCCGCTAGAGTTCGGCCAGCGTCGCCCGAATCCCAGTGGGAGGCCAACCATGGAGGAAGCGGTCCCGGGCCACGGCCTCGAGCACTACCGCGACCCGACCAGCGGCGACCTCCTCGCGATGGTCGTGCGCGCGGATTTCCGCGGCGGCAAGTACAACTTCTTCACGCCCGACGAGTTCCCGCTGCAGATGGGCACCTCGTTCTATCCGGCCGGCGAGCGCATCCAGCCGCACGTGCACATCCCGCAGCCGCGGCAAGTCGACCTCGTGAACGAGTACATCTACGTGAAGTCCGGCCGCGTCGAGCTCACGCTCTATTCCAAGGATCGCGCGCCCGTGACGACGCTCGAGCTCGGCGTCGGCGACAGCCTTCTACTGACCGGCGGGGGGCACGGCTTTCGGGTCCTCGAGCCCTGCCAGCTCATCGAGGTGAAGCAGGGGCCCTATCTCGGCGTGGATGACAAGGTCAAGATCGATTGACTGAGGCGCGCATCCCCGTCTGCGAGCCCGCGCTCGACGGCAACGAGCTCACCTACATCACCGATGCCGTCCGATCCGGCTGGATCTCGTCAGGCGGCGACTATCTGCGGCGCTTCGAGGAGGGCTTCGCCCGCTACGTCGGGGTGGGGCAGGGCATCGGGACGACCAGCGGAACGACCGCGCTCCATCTAGCACTCGCTGCGCTCGGTGTGGGCTCCGGCCACGAGGTCATCATTCCCGACTTCACGATGATCGCGAGCGCGTTCGCAGTTTGCTACTGCGGCGCGATGCCGGTGTTCGTCGACGCGGATCCGGAGACCTGGAACATGGACGTCGCCCAGCTCGCGGCGAAGATCGGCCCGCGCACGAAGGCGATCATGGCCGTCCACATCTACGGGCATCCGACGGATATGGACCCGCTCCTCGCCCTTGCCCGCACCAAGCGGATCGCGGTCCTCGAGGATGCCGCCGAGGCGCACGGTGCTTTGTACAAGGGCCGGCGGTGCGGTTCGCTCGCCGATCTCGCCGCGTTCTCGTTCTACGCGAACAAGGCGATCACGACCGGCGAGGGCGGGATGGTCGTCACCAACGACGCCGCGCTCGCCGACGAGTGCCGCTCGCTCCGCAACCTGTCGTTCCCGCGGACCGGCGGCCGGGTCTACCTCCACGACCGGATCGGCTTCAACTACCGGATGTCCAACCTCCAAGGCGCGCTCGGCCTTGCGCAGCTCGAGCGGATCGACACCTACGTCGCCGCGCGCCGGGCCCACGCCGCGCGGTATGCCGAACGGCTCGCCGCGGTGCGCGCGCTCCAGCTCCCGGCAGAGCGTCCCTGGGCTACGAGCTCGTACTGGATGTACGCCGTGGTGCTGCGCGACGAGGCGCCGATCGGTCGCGACGAGCTCGCTGCCCGGCTCGCGGCGGACGGGATCGAGACGCGCCCGTTCTTCCAGCCGATGCATGTCCAGCCGGCGCTCCTTCGTTATGGCGCGAGCGGCGCCGGGGCCTATCCGGTCGCTGACCGGCTCGCCGCGCGCGGCCTCTATCTGCCGAGCGGCAGCGATCTCACGGATGCCCAGATCGACCGCGTCTGCGGCGCCGTCGCGAGGCACCTCGCCTGAGCACCGTCTCGATCGTGCTCCCGACCTTGAACGAGGTGGAGAACATCGTCCCTCTCATCGAGGATCTCTACGCCGCCGTCCCCGATCTCCATGAGATCGTCGTCGTGGACGATGACTCGACGGACGGCACGGGAGCCTCGGTGCGCGCGTACGCCGCCGCCCATGCCGACCGCCGGGTGCGCCTCGAGGTGCGTACCGCCGACCACGGCCTGACGAAGAGCATCGCGCACGGCGTGCGGGTCGCGACCGGCGAGGTCGTCGTGTGGATGGACTGCGACCTCTCCATGCCGGCTTCGGTCGTGCCGAGCCTCCTGCACGGCTTGGACGAAGGCTACGACGTCGTGGTCGGATCGCGTTTCGTGAGCGGCGGATCGTTCAAGCAGGACACCCGCGGGACGCAGGACTCCGCCGTTGCGGTGGCGCTCTCCCGGCTCATGAATTACGGCGTCCAGTTCCTCCTCGACCATCGCTTCAAGGACTACACGAGCGGCTTCATTGCGGTGAAACGGGCGATCGTGCTTGATCTCGGCCTGCGCGGCGACTACGGCGAGTACTTCATCGACCTGCTGTTCCGCGCGCTGCGGGCTGGCTACTTCGTGCTGGAGATCCCGTACGTGTGCCTGCCGCGGCTCCATGGGACGTCGAAGACCGGGACGACGCTCGGCCAATACCTCCGGCGCGGGCGCGGCTACGTCGTGACGGCGCTCGGTCTTCGCGCCGCCGCGCTCGCCGGCCACGACCGGGCCACGCGGATCGTTCCCGTCGCCGAGCCCGCCGTCAACGCGGCGGCCGCCGAGATCCGGCCGTTGCGCGAGGACGACATCCCGTTCGTCGCCGGCCTCCATCACCGCCTGCTCTTCGACACGCTCAACTCCCGTCTTGGCATCCATTTCCTTTCGCGCCTATACGCAGGGGTGCTCGCGGACCCCGACGCGCGATGCTGGGTCGGCGTCAGCAATGGCCAGCACGTCGCGTTCCTTTCGGCGACGCGGGACCTCCACCGGAGCCAGCGCCAAGTGGCCGCGGTCGTTCCCTTCCGCGAGCGCGCGATCGCGGGACTCCACGTGCTCGCGAATCCGCATGACCTCCGCGCGTTCCTCGCGCATCAGGCGCTGCTCGCCTACACGCGCGTCCGTTTCGGCCGGCCGTATCCGACCATCCTCACGCTCGGCATCTCCCCGGCGATGTGGGGCACCGGCTTCACCGGCAGGCTGGTCGACGAGGCGATCGCCGCCTTCGCCGGCCGCGGGGTCGCGCGGCTCTATGTCGACACCACTGCGGATAACCCGCGCGCGGCCGCCTTCTACGCGAAGGTGGGGTTCATCCGCGTCGGCGCGATCGCGGGGAACGTCATCTTCCGCCGCGATATCCGAACCGCGTGATCGACCGGCTGCGCGGTGAGCGCGCGGCCCTCGCGCTCCTGCTGCTCGCCGGGCTGGTGGTCCGGATCCTGGTGCTCGGCGCACCGGGCTATCCGAGCGATCCGGTCGAAGTGACCCGTTGGGCCAAGGGCGTCCATGACTACGGGCTCGTCGACTTCTACGCGCACATCACCGGTGGGTACTACCCCGCCGTGCTGTACCTGCTGTGGCCGCTCGCCGCGATCTTCAGCGGCGACGCGCTCTACATGGCCGTGAAGGGCATCGCGATCCCGTTCGATCTGGCCACGGGCCTCGCGCTCTTCCTCCTTGCGCGTCACTACGCGACCGAGCGCACGGGCGTCATCGCCGCGGGGCTCTACGTGCTGAACCCCGCGTCGATCGTCGGCGGCGCGCTCTGGGGACAGCTCGACGTCATCGGAGCGCTCTGCATGCTGGGCGCGGTCGTGGCGCTCGGCGAGCGACGGTGGCTGCTTGCGGGGATGGCCGCCGTCGTCGGCGGCATGGTGAAGGCGCCTTTCGGCATCGTCGCGCTGGTCGTCGGTGCGGTCGTGCTGCTCGAGGCGTTCCGCAAGCGGCGCGACTGGCGCCCGCCGGTGCGCGCGATCGCCGGCGGCCTCGCGGGCTACGCGGTCGTCGGCCTCGTCCTGCGGCTTTCCCCGTTCGCATATCTCGACCTCGTGCGTGAAGGCGCGTTGCGGTTCGCTTACACGTCGCTCGACGCATTCAATCTGTGGGCGGTCGTCGCCGGGTTCTTCGAGCCGGACGAGCCGTACGTCCGCATCGGCGTCGGCCTGTTGCTCTGCGGCCTCGCCGCGGCGCTCGCACCCCTGTGGTGGCGACGGGATACCGCGGCGCTGCTCGCGGTCGGCGGTGCCGTCGCGCTTGCGTTCTATTTCCTGCCGACCCGCGTCCACGAGCGCTACTTCTTCCCGGCTATCGTCCTCTTCGCTCCCCTCGCGGCGGCCCGGCCGCGCCTTCGCCTCCCATTCGCACTGATGAGCCTCGCCTTCGCCGCGACGCTCGGCTACGCGCTGTGGGACGGCCCGTACGGCCACAAGCTCCTCCCGATCGGCCTCGACGGCCTGCTGTTCTCGAGGCTCGGGGTCTACGCGATCGGGCTCACGCTCGCCGGCGCATCCGCATGGCTGCTCTGGCTGCTCGCGCGCGGCGAATGCACGTATGTGCCGGATCGCACACCCACGCGCGCCCTGGTCGGGCGGCGTAGTGCCGCGCTGCTTCGCCGTCCGATCGGCTGGCTGCGCGCGGTGCCTCCGCTGGTGCTCCTCGTCGTCGCGTTTCACGCCATCACGCTCTGGCCCGAGCTCACGCCCGCGGTGGATCTGAACGACGGCAACTACCACCTGCGCCTCATCGCGCGGGCCGCGGATGCGATCGGGCGAGGGGAGCATCCGTTCGACAACTGGCTGCCGGATCTCGAGCTCGGTTTCCCGGTGTTCTTCTACTACCAGCAGCTCCCGCATCTCGCGGTCGTTGCGCTCGGGGCGATCACCTTCGGTCTCATCGACCTTCGGACGGTCTTCGACGTCGTGCGCTACCTGCTGCTCGTGGCGCTCCCGCTCACGGCGTTCGCGTCGCTACGGTGGATGGGCCTGTCACGCACGGCCGCGGGCGTGGCCGCGATCGCCGCGACGCTCTTCTCTGCGGACCACCGGTTCGGCCTCGAATACGACAGCTATCTCTGGCGCGGGTACGGCCTCTACACGCAGCTTTGGGCGGTCCACCTCTCGTTCATCGCGCTCGCGGCCCTGTACCGGCTCCTGCAGCGACGCGGGACGCTCCTTCCGGCCGTCCTTTCGACGGCCGCGCTTGTTCTCGTGCATCTGCTCTACGCCTACATGCTCGCGATCAGCGCGCTCGTCGTCGCGCTCGTCGGCATCGGCCGCGAGGACGGCCGACGCCGACTGGTTGCGCTCGCCCTGGTCGGCCTGCTGGCGAGCGCGATCGCCGCGTATCTCGTCCCGCCGTACCTCGGTGCGCAGGCCTACCTGGACGTGAGCCCGTACCTCCCTCGCTTCCGCTGGGATTCGTTCGGCGCTCCGACGATCCTCGGCTGGCTGGTGAGCGGCGATCTCTTCGATCACGGCCGCCCGCCGGTGCTGACCGCGCTCACCGCGATCGGGATCGGCGTCGCCGTCGTACGCCGCGACCGGCTCGGGCTCACCGCGCTCGCGCTATTCGGAACGTGGCTCGTCCTCTACTTTGGTCGCGCGACGTACGGTCCGCTCGCCGACCTGCTGCCGCTATCCAATGGTCTGCCGGTGCACCGGTTCATCGGCAGCCTGCAGATCGCGGCGGCGCTGCTCGTCGGGATCGCCGCCGAATGGCTCGGCGCGTTGCTTGCGATGCGCCTCGCGGGGCGGCGCGCCACCGTCGTCGCCGCCGCGCTCGCGCTCGTTCTCCTGGCACCGGTGCTCAACGAGCGCTGGGCGTACGCGAGCGTCGACCGCGCCTGGATCGATGAGACCGTGAGTCGCGTCAACGCCGACACCGATGCGAAGATCATCATCGAGACGCTCGCGCTCCTCCCGCCGGGACGGGTCTACGCGGGTCTGAAGTCCAATTGGGGCCAGTCGCTCGACTTCGGCACGTCCTTCCGCGGCGCGCGGCTGTTCGACCTCCTGACGGCGCACGGGTTCGATGCCGTGCGCCCGCCGTCCTTCTCGTTCTCACTGAACTCGGACCTCATCTTCGACTTCGACGATGCCCGGCTCGCGGATTACCAGGTGTTCGACGCGCGCTATGTCGTGGCGTCGCCGGCGGTGCGCCTGCCAGCGGAGCTGCGCCTCATCGCGCGGACCGACCGGTATCTACTCTACGAGGCTCCGACGACCGGCTACGCGGCGTACGTCGCCCTGGCATCGCGCGAACACCCCGCCAGCCAAGTCGAGCTGCTCGCGCGGCAGCGGGCCTGGCTCGCGAGCTTGGATCCTGCCGCCGGCCGCTATCTGCGGATCGATTTTCCGGCAGTACTCGATATCGAGTCACCGACCGGCGGCTGCAGCCGCGCGAACTATGAGGGCGAGCGGGTATTGCCGGCGCGGATCGAGGTCACCGTGGCCTGCCCGGAGGCGGCGTCCCTCGCGTTCAAGGTGTCCTTCCACCCGAACTGGCGGGTCAACGTTGATGGCACACCGCAGCCGGCATTCATGGTGTCGCCGTCCTACCTCGGGGTCGCCCTCCCACCGGGCCGGCACGTCGTCGTCGCCGAGTACCAGGCCGCGCCGTCGCGGACGCCGCTGCTGCTCGCGGGTCTGGTCGTGCTCGGTGCGGTCGTCGCCTTCCGCCGCTGGCTGGACCGCCTCATCGGCTGAACGTCCCGGCATGCGTCCACCCGAACGCGGTCGCCGCGGCCGTCGCGATGACGAGCATCGGGAACGACCGCCGCCATGGCGTGCGATCGACGGTGATGAGGGTCAGCGCTGAGAGCGCCTGCGCCAGCGATAGCGCCGGCACGAGGATCGACTGGGTCACTGATGACCTGACCGAAATGCGACGAAGCCCAGATGCGGTGCGGCGTGTCCGCGACGATCGCCCCGAGCCCAGCTCGCATTGTCCGCGCCGACGGACGGTCCCGCGACGAGCAAGTAGCCGGACGCGGTGGCGGCGACCACGCCCGCCAGCGCGACGTTCCGGTCTACGGCGCGAATCCGAACAGCCGGATCGTAACGAGGAAGTACGCGGTCACGAGGATCGATAGGACAACGGCGGCCTGAAAGAGGGGCGCTGGCCGCGCCCACCCCGTCGGGCGCCATGCCGCGCCGACGGCGACCAGCGCGATGAGGAACGGCTGCACGTCGAGGCCATAGCGGTAGCCGTATTGCTCGTAGCCCACCGTCGCGAAGAGCCAACCCGGGACGGAGGCGAGCATCGCGGCGAGACCGATCGCCCGCCAGTTGTGATCCGACCAGAGCCGGAGGAGGGCCGGCGCGATCCAGAGGAATGCCGGCGTCGCGATCAACATGCTCATCCCGTAGCCACGCGGCCGGAGGAAGAAGAGCGGCTCGCCATCGACGAAGCGCGGCGTCTCGAAGAAGATCGCATAGAGCTTGCGCGGGATGTACGACGGGCTGAGGAACCCGCGGGCGAGCACAGGATCCGTCGCCTGGTGGAGCTGCGGGCCGTAGATGTCGAACGGGTTGCCCCAGCGGGCGACGTCGTAGCCCGCCTGGATGAGGGCGAACGGCGCCGCGCCGAGGCAGAGGAGCCCGAAGGATCGCGGGAGCTCGCGGTATGACTTCGGATCGTCGCGTGCGAGCAGCAGCAGGCCCGGCGCGGCGAGCGCGACCGGCGTGCGGGCGAGCGTCGCGGCGCCGAGGCAGAGACCGATGAGGAGGGCCGATCGCCGCGTCGCCGCGAGGTACAGCGCGACCGAGACGAAGAACATGGCCGTCGCGTGTGCCGCGAACCACGATCGACCGTCGACCGATGTGAAGAGGAGTGTCGTACCGAACGCGGAGAGGCTTGCGCACCAGACGGCGAGGGCGCGCGGAGCGGTGAGCGCGCGGAGCGCGAGGAAGAGCGGGACGATCGAGAGTGCGCCGAAGACCGCCGAGACGAAGACCTCGATCTCGTCGTGCGCGCCGAACGGGACGAGCGGCGCGGCGAGCACCGCGGGTAACGGCGGCTGCACGTTGTAGAGGTGCCCGTCGACGCCCGGCTCGAGCTCCGAGAGCGGCGCGCCGTCCAACCAAAGCCGGCCCTGCCAGAGGGCGTACGCGAGCCGGCCGAAGTAGTCGTACGGCGTCCGGTGCCCGACGATGAGGACGAGATATACGGCGAGCGCGACAGCGCCGAGCGACAGTGCGATGGCACGATCGTCGCCGCCGAGCCGCGTCCGCAGGTCGGCGAGGGAAGGCCGACGCACCGTGAGGTCCCTCAGTCCGCCGGGGTCACCGCCTCGGCGATCCGGACGGCGTAGGTGACGGCGAAGCCGGTTGCACCGGAGCCGCCGCCGGCGCGCCGAGCGCTGGGTCGAGTTGACGGCCCCTCGCGATCTCGGCGTCGCCCTCCGCGACCGCCCCGGTCACGCGCAGGAGGAGGCCGAGGTTGTAGTGGGCGGCAGCGAAATTCGGGTCTAGCGTGATCGTGCGCCGATAGAGCACGATCGCGTCCGCGACGGCGTCCTGCTGGGCGCGCACGTACGCCAATCCGAAGACCGCGGGCGCGTAGCTGCCGTCGATCTCAAGGACGGAGCGGTAGTAGCCCTCAGCGATCTGCGGCTTGTTCGCCACCCGGGCGATCTGGCCGAGGTTGTAGAACGCGAGCTTGTTCGCCGGGTCCTGTGCCAGGGTCTCGTAGTACGCCTTCTTCGCGTCCTCAGGCTTCGCGGCGTTCTGCGCGGCGACGCCCCGGGCCAACGCATCGCCGGCCGGGTCGGCTCTACCGGAGTTGCAGGCCGACGCGAGCACCCCGGCCAGGGCGAGGACGAGCACGCCCACTCGGGCGACCCGGCGCACCGGCGATGTGACCGATTGGCGGCTGGTCATGTGATCCGTACTCCTCAATTCGCGACCGAACCTGGTATCCGCCGGGCCGCGACCGCGAGCGTAGCCGGAGCAAGTATCGGCTGACTCGGTTGTTCGGGGAGCTGGCGTACGTCGGTTGATGCAGGACCAAACGGCCCTCCCTGGACCCCTAGCACCGCCGCACGGTTCGCCTCGGCGCCCCGGAGACGCCCATGCGGTCAGCGTCCGACAACGGCAATCCTGCGGCGAGGCGGGGACGCAAAGCCTCCGGACTCATGGAGTTAGCGGGGTTACCGAAGCGCTGATCGGCTCCTGGAGGTGCTTGGTCGCGCATGAGCTCCGCGGGGCAGACGGTCGGCGCGATCCTGATGGTGACGGAGTAGCGGTCCTCCCGCTGACGGGGGAGGCGGGTCGCCCCCGGCGCGGCTACGGTCTGACCATGGTCGGAAGAAAGCGCCAGATGCAGGTCGCCGAGATCGAGATCCCGGTTGACTTCGCCGCGCGCGTAGGCGGTGCCGAGCCGCGCGAAGAGCCGGCGCCCGACACCGAACTGGTCCGCCGGCGCCACGACGGTCCCATCGAGACGACCCGTGTGCCGCGGTCAGCTGCCCGAGGGGCACCGACCGACGAGTGGGGCCGCCCATTCATGATCGGTGCCCAGGAGCCGCGTCCAGCACCGCTCGCCGCGCCCGGTCACACCGACGAACGCTCCGGCCGTCCCCTAATGATCGGCGTCGAGGAGGCGCTCAGCGTGAAGATCGCAGCCGACGCCGCGGCTGAGCAAGCCGATCCGGCCGAAGGCCCGGCCGAGTGGGAGCTGGGCGAGATGTCGCTCGTGGCGACCCCGCTCGCGACCCCCGACGACTGGCACCATTTCGAGCTGGCGCTACGCAGCGTCCGCGGCATCAGCGGGTTCCGCACCGAGTACTACCGCGCCGGGATCCTGAAGCTCCGGCTGCGCTGGACCGGCGCCGGGCGCTTCGCGACCGCCATCACGCAGATCCCGGGCTATCGCGTCGGCATCCTCGGCGAGGACCGCACGACGGTCCAGGTCCGCGTCGCGCGCACCTAGGGGGTCCTCGCACTCAGCGGGTGACGAGGTGCACCGGGTTGCTCCGGATGTTCACCGACTAGGTCGTCGTGTCGTTCCCTGGCGCGCCGACCGTGTACTCGATCTTCCACAACCCGGGCCCGGCTCGAGCGGCGGCGTCGGCGCGTTGTAGTTTGTCGGCCGCGCGATGTCGATGGTCCGCCAGGCGTTGTCGTAGAGGTTCCCGCCGCCATTGTGGCGCAGAAGATGGGGTCGTAGATCCAGACCGTGCCCCCGCTGACGCCGTTCGGTAGATCGATGATGTAGGAGTACCCGTTCGGGTCGTACTCGATGTTCACCGTGGGGTTGTAACACGCGGAGTACGCGTCGCCGTTCTTGTGGTGCCCGCCCGTGCGAACTCGATGAGGCTCTGGCCCGCGTCGCCGTCCCGGACCGCGGCTCCATCGCGCCGCACGCGCGCTTCGATCCCCACGCTTGCCCAATGCCGCACCACGGGCCGATGGTATTGACGAACGGCACGCGCGAACGAGTACGTTCGGGCTACGACTTCGTATTGCTGAACGCAAATTGAACGGTCGATCGACCCGCCCGCTCCCGTCCTGAGACCATCGCCACCGACGAAGCGCGCTATCGTGCGCGTCGTTCATGATCGGTAGGGATGGTGTTCAATCGATCGCGCATCTGGGCACGGCGCTCGTCGTCGAGGACGACGAGACCGTGCGGCGCACAGTCGAGCGGCATCTCTCTCGCGCGCGCTACATCGTGCGCAGTACTGCCGGCGAGGACGAGGCGCTGCACGGGGCGGCTGGCGCCGACGTCGCGGTCGTGGATCTCGGTCTCGCGCAGGGCATCGGTGCGAACCTCTCCGAACGGCTCCGTGATAGCGCCGTGACCGCTGAGCTGCCCATCGTCATGGTGACCGCGCGCGATGACCTCGCGACGGAGCTCCGGCTCTTCGCCGCGGGCGCGGACGACTACGTCACGAAGCCGTTCGAGCTCCTCGCGCGCATCGACGCAGTGCCGCGCCGCGCGTGCTCGACGACCGAGTGGACGCGGATCGCGCCGCTCGCGGTCAGCGCGGACGGCGACGCGAGCGTCGATGGCACCGTCCGCACACTCACCGCCGCCGAACGGCATCTCCTTGCCGCCCTCGCGCGGCATTGGCCAAGCACGACGCCGCGCGAGGTGCTCCGCAGCGGCACCCGGCGGTGCTCCGTGGACCCTCAGACAATGTCATCGAGGTGCTCGTCGGGCGACTGCGGAAGAAGCTCGCGGCGGCGGGGTCGAGGTCCCCGTCGTGCGCGGCGCGGGATAGGTGTTGCGGGTCACGCGAAACGAAAGGGATGGTGTCTGGATGATAACTCGGATGCTCGCGAGTCTCTGCCTCGCGCTCGCGCTATTGGCACTCTTCCCGAGCGCCGCGCTCGCCGGTCCGGAATGGTGCGACGACGGTAGCCCGCCCCCGAACGACTTCCGCTTCAGGCCTACGGGCGCGCCGAGCGCGGGATCGTCGACCTCGTGGCTGCGCAGTACTACCGGGGGGACGATCGATCTCGCCGTCGGTGTGAACACGCTCGTCGGCGGGGTCGCTCACGGGATGGCGAGCGCCATCCTGCACGCCGCGACGAAGTGAGCTCCGGCGGCCTGTTCCGCGCGTCGCGCGGCACGGCCGCGACCGGCACGCGCCGCCGGGTCCGCCTGGCGGCCGCAGGCGTGATGCTCGGCGGCGTGCCCATCGCGCTCGCTGGCGCCCTGCACGAGCCCGCTGGGTGGACGTGGTCGCCGCTCGGCATCCCGGTCTGGATCATTGCGACGATCGCGCTGCTGCGGCCATTCGAGCCGGCGCCCGGCGAGAAGTTCACGCTCGGGGCGTCGGTCGCCTTCTTCTCCGCCCTGGTGCTGCCCGGCGCCACCGCGGTCGCGCTCATCGTCCTCGCCGTCCTCGCGGCGCGCATCAGCCAAGGACGCTCGGTCCTGAGCACCGCGGTGAACGTCACGACCGTCGCCGCTGCGACCGCGGCCGCTTCGCTCGTCGTGAACGCCGGTCTGCACCCGCGCGCAGCGGCGCTTGCACTTGCCGGGGCCGCGTTCGTCGGCATGACGCTTCTCGGCGTGGGCGCGATGATCCTCGCCTCGGGCGGCGCGCGCACGGCGGCCGCTTTCATCCGCCGTGAGAGCCTCCCGACGGCGACGCTCGTGGCGCTCGGCGGGATTGCCGCCCTCCTGTGGCGGCTCGACCCCATCACCGTCGCGCTTCTGATCGCGCCGCTGGTGTCGCTCGAGCTCGGTCTGCGCGCCGCGGCACGCCAGCGCGCGATGATGACCGCGCTCGAGGAGGCCCACGAGACCCAGCGCCGGTTCACCGAGGACGCTGCGCACGAGCTACGGACCCCGCTCACGGCGCTCATCGGGAACCTCGACTCCGTCCGTCGCGAGGCCCTCGATCCGCTCGCGGCCGACGCAGTCGCCGACGCTCAGCGGGTCGCGGCGGGCCTGCGGCGGCTGACCGAGCGGCTCCTCGCGCTGTCCCGTTCGGCCGCACCCTCGACTGCAGGCACCGCGGGCGATCTGGCCGACGCCGCGCGCGAAGCGGTGGTACGGGCGACACCCCGTGCCGGTGTGACGGTGGCGCTCCTGGCGCCCGCGACGGTGGAGGTGCCGGTGTCAGCCGAGCTCCTCGCCGCGGTCGCCGGCGACCTAGTCGCGAACGCGACCGCCTACACCGAGCGTGGCCGGATCGAGGTGCGCGTGGAGGTCGTCGGCGACGAAGCGAGGCTCGCCGTGAGCGACACCGGCGTCGGTATCCCGCACCATGAGCAAGCCCGGGTGTTCGACTGCTTCTTCCGCGGTGCCGGCGCGCGAACCCTCGGCGAGGGCAGTGGTCTTGGCCTCGCTATCGTGCGCCGCGTCGTGGAGGCCCACGGCGGCTCGGTAAGCCTGACGAGCCGTATCGGCGAAGGCACCAGCGTCGACGTGCGCCTGCCGCTCCGTCCTGTGTCCGTGGGCGCGCTCGTCCACGAGGCGGGCACTGGAACTGAATAGCCGACTGCATAGCCGCGCTCGCTAGACTCGCTCCATGAAGCAGCCGCATTCCGCCCCAGCCGCCAGCCTCGAACAGCGCGCCGCGCGCGTGATCTCTCCGGTCCTCGGCCACTACACCTGGCTCGAGATCGAGCGCGGGGAGGGGAGCTGGCTCCACACGACGGACGGCCGGCGGGTCCTGGACCTGACGTGCGGGATCGCCGTGACGCCGGTCGGCCATGCGCATCCGAAGGTGGTTGCGGCCGTGCAGGCACAGGTCGCGAAGCTCTCGCACATTTGTGCCGGCGTCGCGGCCTACGAGCCGAACATCGCGCTCGCGGAGGCGCTCGTCACGATCGCGCCCAGCGGTCTCGACATGGTGTTCTTCGGCAATTCCGGCGCCGAGGCGATCGAGGCGAGCATCAAGCTGACCCGCCAGGCCACCGGTCGCGACTCGATCGTCGTGTTCCGCGGTGGCTTCCACGGCCGGACCGTCGGGGCGGCCTCGGTCACGACGTCGAAGGCGCTCTACCGCAAGGGCTACGGCGCGCTGCTCCCAGAGGTCCACGTCGCGCCCTATCCGTATCCGCTCGATTGCCCGATCACGCCGGCCCACGATGCGGAGACGTGCGGCCAGCACTCACTCGCGATCATCGAGACGATGCTCGAACACGACGTACCGGCGGAGCAGGTCGCGGCGATCCTCATCGAGCCCGTGCTCGGGGAGGGTGGCTACGTGGCCGCGCCGGTGTCCTTCCTCCGGGGCCTGCGCGACCTCGCGACGCGGATCGGGGCGCTCCTGGTGTTCGACGAGGTGCAGACCGGCTTCGGCCGCACCGGTGCCTGGTTTGCCGCGCAGCGCAGCGGGGTCACGCCCGACGTCATGGTTCTCGCGAAGGCCCTGGGCGGGGGCCTGCCGCTCGGCGCGATCGTCGCGCCGCGCGCTCTCCACGAGCGGTGGAAGACCTCGACCCACGGCTCGACCTTCGGTGGCAACCCGGTCTCGTGTGCGTCCGGCCTCGCGACGCTCGAGGTCATCCGTGACGAGGGGCTCGTCGCGCGGGCCGACCTCGTGGGCAGGATCATCGTCGAAGAGCTGGCACCGCTCCGGCGCGATCCGCGGGTGCGGGAGATCCGCACGTACGGGGCGATGGCGGCGATCGAGTTCGCCGACAAGGTGTCCGCCAAGGCAGCGATCGCGGGGGCCCTCGCGCGCGACGTCTTGCTCATCACCTGCGGATTGCACGACCAGGTCGTCCGCTTCATCCCGGCCCTCAACATTGCCGAGGACGACCTGCGCGCGGGCGTCCGGGCCTTCGTCGCCGCGGCCCAGGCGAGCTTGGTGGCCGCGCCCGCCTAGCGTTCCCGGCGCCGCGGCGTTCTGCCGGCAGCACCCGCCGCCCTCTCCTTGGCTGACCCGCGAAATCGATCGCCCGCGGCTCTTGACAGCAGGCGGTGCGCGGCGCATCGTTCGCCCTCTGCGCCACTAGATGTTGTGCCGGACGACCGATCCGGACTACATCTGGTGGCTCATTATCAGGAAGAGCCTTGAACGCGCCACAGCGTAGTAACGCCACAGCGCAGTAATTGGAGGAGAGGGTCATGTCGCACGCTCCAGCGCATGCCACCACGCACAGCAAGCCAGCACTCCTCCTTCTATTGATCGACCGCCCGTCCGCCGCCAGCGACATCTTTCTGAACTCGTAGGGAGCCCGATATGGCCATTGCCGAACTACCGCCGCAGTCCGTCCAGCGCGACCGCGACTCCCAGGACCACTCAGACCCCCGGGGTCTGCGGTTCCCGCGTCACTTCACGCACGAGGGTGTCCACCCCTACGACGAGATCGAATGGGAGCGCCGCGATGCGGTGATCCCGGGCGAGGGCGGCAACGTCTTCGAGCAGCAGGGCGTCGAGGTCCCCAAGTTATGGTCGATGACCGCGACGAACGTCGTTGCCTCGAAGTACTTCCGCGGCAAGCTCGGCACCCCGGCCCGCGAGACGAGCGTCCGGCAGATGGTGGACCGGGTGGTCGACACGATCGCGCGGTGGGGCGTCGAGGGCGGGTACTTCGCCACGAGCGAGGACGCCGCCGTCTTCGCCGACGAGCTGCGCTACCTCATGGTCCATCAGCACGCGTCGTTCAACTCACCGGTCTGGTTCAACATCGGCGTCCCCGGCGTGCCTCAACAAGCGTCGGCATGTTTCATCGTGTCGGTCGAGGACTCGATGAATTCGATCCTCGACTGGTTCAAGACCGAAGGAGTCATCTTCAAGGGCGGCTCCGGCTCCGGTGTCAACGTCTCGACGATCCGTTCGAGCAAGGAATACCTGTCCGGTGGCGGGCTCGCCTCCGGCCCGGTGTCGTTCATGCGCGGCGCGGACTCCGTCGCCGGCTCGATCAAGTCCGGGGGCACGACACGACGCGCCGCGAAGATGGTCGTGCTCAACACCGACCACCCGGACGTACGCGAGTTCATCTGGTGCAAGGCGAAAGAAGAGCAGAAGGCCTGGGCACTCGGCGAGCAGGGCTACAACATGGGCCTGAACGGCGAGGCCTGGCAGTCGATCCAGTTCCAGAACGCGAACAACTCGGTCCGTGCGACCGACGACTTCATGCGGGCCGCAATGGCCGACGAGGAGTGGAAGCTCAGGGCCGTGAGCTCGGGCGAGGTCGTCGAGACAGTGCGAGCCCGAGCGCTGCTGAAAGAGATCTCCGAAGCGACGTGGGCCTGTGGCGATCCGGGGATGCAGTTCGACACGACCATCAATGACTGGCACACGCGGCCAGAGAGTGGCCGGATCAACGCATCTAACCCCTGTTCGGAATTCCTCAGCCTGGATGACACCGCCTGCAACCTCGCGAGCCTCAACCTCATGCGGTTCCGTCGTGAGGATGGCGAGTTCGACACCGAACGCTTCACGCGCGCCGTGGATCTCGTGTTTACCGCGCAGGAGATCCTTGTGGGCTTCAGTGACTACCCGACCGAGAAGATCACCGCGAACGCGCGTGCGAACCGCGAGCTCGGCATCGGCTACGCCAACCTGGGCGCCCTGCTCATGGATCGCGGCCTCGCGTACGACTCCGACGACGGTCGCGGCTACGCCGCCGCGATCACGGCGCTCCTGACCGGAGAGGCGTATGCCCAGTCCGCGCGGATGGCCGCGGTCGTCGGCGCGTACCAGAACTACCCGAAGAACCGCGCAGCGCACGACCGGGTGATGGAGATGCATCGCTTGCACGCCTACCGGATCCGCGACGAGATCGTGCCTGCAGACCTGCTCGCGGCGGCGCGCCAGTCCTGGGACGACGCGGCGGCCATCGGTAAAATGCATGGATACCGCAACGCCCAAGCCAGTGTCCTCGCGCCGACTGGAACAATTTCTTTCATGCTCGATTGTGACACCACCGGCGTGGAGCCGGACATCGCGCTCGTGAAGTACAAGAAGCTCGTAGGCGGCGGGATGCTGAAGCTCGTCAACCAGACCGTCCCGCCCGCGCTTGCGAAGCTCGGCTACAGCGAATCGCAGGTCTCGGCGATCACGGCGCACATCGAGTCCACCGGCACGATCGAGGGCGCGCCCGAGCTCGCCGAGCGGCACCTCGCGATCTTCGACTGCGCATTCAAGCCGCAGAACGGCACGCGGTCCATCTCCCACATGGGCCACATCAAGATGATGGGATCAGTGCAGCCGTTCATTTCCGGCGCGATCAGCAAGACAGTCAATTTTCCCGAGACGGCGACCGTCGAGGATGTCACTGACGCGTACGTCGAGGCCTGGAGGCACGGCGTGAAGGCGATCGCCATTTACCGCGACGGCAGCAAGAAGGTCCAGCCGCTCTCCACGGGCAAGGAGACCTCGAACACCAAGAAGGCCGTCGCGGGGGTCGCCGAGACCATCGTCGTCGCGCGCCCCCGCCGCCGGCTTCCGGACACGCGCGCCTCGCTGACCCACAAGTTCACGATTGAAGGCCACGAGGGCTACATCACCGTTGGATTGTTCGAGGACAACACGCCGGGCGAGATCTTCGTCACCATGGCGAAGGAAGGCTCGACGCTCTCCGGGATGATGGATGCCTTCGCGACCAGCATCTCCCTGTCGCTGCAGTACGGCGTCCCGCTGCCGCACCTCGTCGAGAAGTTCGCGCACATGCGCTTCGAACCCTCAGGCTGGACCGGGAACCCCGAGCTGGGGTTCGCGAAGTCCATCGTCGACTACGTCTTCCGCTGGCTCGGCTACCGCTTCCTCTCGACCGAGGACAAGCTCGCCATTGGCCTCGTCCGCACGAGCGAGATCGTCGACCCCACGCCGCAGCTCGAGCTGCTCAGCAAGGCGATCTCGATGGCGGCCCCGATCGCCGGCACGTCCCACCCACAAACGTCTTGGACCGAGCCGGCGCACCCCAATGGCGCCGCCCCCCGGCGGATGAATTCGACTCCCGACGCACCGCCCTGCCCGCGCTGCGGCTGGCTGACCGTTCGTAACGGCACCTGCCACAAGTGCGAGAACTGTGGCGAGACGACGGGGTGTAGCTAGACACCCCCTTCCTCTAGTCAGGCCCTGGCCGGCCCGCCCGTCGGCCAGTACGCCTTGCGGGCCGGTGGTTCCTGCTCCCCTGGACCACCGGCCCGTTCTTTCTTACGCATCTCGTGCCTTCTGCTTCGCCTCAGGCCCCGCCAACCGCGGATCAGCGAGATCGGGATCGTGGCGGTGCTCCCGGACGCGGTCTTTGTGACGAGCAGGGTTGCGCCGTATGTCCCGAGTGGGGTGCCGCCTTTCAGCTTGAGGTCCAGCTCGATGGTGTCGGCGGATCCGGCGGCGAGCGTCGCCGTCGTCGTATGTGTCGATCGGAAGAAGGCGGCTACGATCGTCGTCAGGTTCGCCGGTCCGGTTCCGGTCTGGACGGTCAGGGTGTAGTTGCCCGTGGCTTTCAGCTGGATCCCGAGGGTCGCGGCCCCCGTGGCCCCGTTCTTCGTTTGGGTGCCGTAGTTCGCAGGCAAGCGCGCTGTTCGCGCCGGCGCACCGCCTACTGCCGGTGCCGTTCAGCGCGAACCAGGCGCTTGTGCCCGTCGCGAGCGAGCCTGGACGACGCTGGGCGGGCGTACGAGTTGGCGGAACCCGACTCGGATGCTCTGGCCCGGAACATGCCGGTCTCTAGAGCGTATTCAGAGCGAGCGAGCTGGCTCGACAATCGACTGGGCCGACGATGAGCTCGAGGAGTGACCGTGGCAGTCATCGCGAAAGACGCGGCGAGCACGGCGACGCGCGGCTCTCGCAACCGAATACGGTTGCGGCCGGCCCGCGCGCCTCTGCTGATGCTCGGCCTGCTGTTGCTGCTCGCGGTCGCCGTCGATATGGCCTTCGCCGGCCGGGTGCTGCCACGCGTGACCGTGGCCGGGATTGACGTGGGCGGGGCGTCCGGGGCGGAGGTCGGTCGGCGCCTCGAGCAAGAGGTCGCGCGGCCGTGGGCCGCCGCGGCGGTCACGCTGACCGGCCCGGACGGCGCGCGGTGGGTCACGACGAACGGCGCGCTCGCGGTGCTGCCCGATGTCGACCGCGCGGTCGATGACGCCCTCGCGTACGGCCGGACCGGCTCCCTGGCCGATCGACTCGGCGCGTGGGTCCGCGCACTCGGCGGGCAGGTGATCGTCCCATTGGCGATGCGCGCCGGCGATCGGACGCTTGACGCGTGGATCGCACGCGCCGCGGGCGGCGTGGACCGCCCGGCCGCCGACGGCTCCATCGTGACCACCGATCGCGGCGCCTTGATCACCGATCCGATCATCGGCCGCGACGTCGATCGCGGCGCGCTCCGCGTGGCGCTCCTCGCGCCGGCGACATTGGGCGATCGCGAACTGTCGCTGACCGTGCGCGAGACGTACCCGGCGGTCGACGAGAGCGGGATACGCCGCGCGGCAGCGATGGTCCGTGTCGCGACCGCTGCCCTCACCGTGAGCGCAGGCGACCGGGGCGTCCAGGAGGACGCGGCCGGCCTCGCGAGCCTCTTGGTCATCGAGAAGGTCTCCGCGGCCCCGGGCGACCTGGACGCGATCCCGAGCGGGGCGGTCGCACCGCCGAGCCGCTACCTATATCGCGTCCGCCTCGACGACGAGCGGGTGAAAGCCTGGATCGTCGCGGTCGCGGTCATGCTCGATCGTCCGGCGAAGAATGCGACCTACACCGTCCGGGCGGATGGGTCGTTCGCGGTCGTGTCGGCCGCGAACGGCGTGCGCATCGATCAAGCGGGTCTCCTCGCGGACGTGACCAGGCGGTTCTTCGAGCCCGCGGCCGGGGCCCGGACGTTCGCGCCCGCGTTCGTCAACGACACGCCCGTGTTCAGCACCGAGCAGGCGCAGCGCTACGCGGGCGCGATGGTCCGGATCTCGAGCTACACGACGACCTATCCGGCGAACGCGTCGCGGCACGCGAACATCACGACCGGCGCGGCGCAGTTCAACGACGTCGTCATCGCGCCCGGCGCGACCTTCTCGTTCTGGGACGTGCTCGGGCCGGTCACCACGGAGCGCGGCTACGCGTACGCGGGGGCCATCATCAACAACCGGTCGGACGAGAACGTGATCGGTGGGGGGCTCTGCCAGGTCTCGACGACCCTGTTCAACGCGGTCGCGCGGGCTGGCTACGACATCCTCGAGCGGCACGAGCACGGGTACTACATCGATCGCTACCCGCTCGGCTTCGACGCCGCGGTCTTCGATCCCGGCGTCGACTTCCGCTGGCGGAACGACACCGCATATCCGGTCCTCATCCGCTCTTACGGTTACGCGGCAAGCGTCCAATTCGACCTGTACAGCCTCCCGACCGGGCGTCGGGTCGTCGTCGGTGATTCCGTCGAGTCCAGGCTCACCAGCCCGGCCCTGGACCAGCCAGCGGACCCGGCCTATCCGCCCGGCGCGGTCGTCCAGGGCCGGAACGTCGTCCGAACCCGGACGGTCTACGAGGGCGACCGGGTGGTCCATGCCGACACATTCTGGAGCTACTACGTGCCCGTTTGGGGCGGCCCAGCCCGCTAGCGGGCTGCAGCGGCCGCGACCGGGCCGACCGCAACGACCTGCCAGGTCAGGCCGTTAGTACGCCTGGTGGGTGTTCGAGCGCGCACTGATTTCACGGAGAACCTGGAGGCCGTTTCCCGGGGGGTCCGGCGCCTCGACGAGATCCGCGACCCGATCCTGCGGGAGGCGGTCGTCGCCGCCCTCCGGCTCCGCGACCGGGAGCCACGGCTCGACCCGGCCGGCCGTGCCAGGATGCGCCGCACGGTCCTTGCCTCGGTCGCGCCGCGGGCGCCCCGCCTCTCCGACCGGGTGTACGCCGCGTGCGCCATCCTGGCCAAACCGGCCCCGCTCCTCGTCCGCGGCCTTGTCGTGGCCGTGGTCGTCGCGGGCCTCGTCGCGGGCGCGACTGTGGCGAGCGCCGACTCACTGCCCGACGAACCCTTCTACGCGCTGAAGGTGGCGGGCGAGCAGGTCCGCCTCGCCATCGCTGCGAGCCCCGAGGACCGGGCCACCGTCCGGCTCTCGATCGCTGGGCACCGGCTCGACGAGGCCGAGCGGCTCGCGGAAGCCGGGCGGGCAGATGAAGCGATCATCGCGACCGCGAATTACGGCGAGTCGCTCGCGAACGCGGCGGCCGAGCTCGCGTCGGTCGAGACGCTCGACCCGCGGACGGCGGCCCTGGTCGAGCAGATGCAGGCCAGCCTCACGGTCGGGCAGCAGCGCATCGCGGCCACCGCCGCCCGACTGGCGACCGACCCGCGCACGGCGGCCACGGCAGCGGTCCTCGAGACGGTCAGCGCCACCGCTGCGCCGGGCAAGAGGTCCGAGGCGACGCGCATCGCGGATCAAGCGGCGGCGGTGACGTCCCGGCTCTCGGCCGTCGCCGACGAGCGTGCGCGGCAGGCCGATCGCCCCCGCACCGAGGGACCCCGCCCGACCGAGCCGCGCGTGGCCCCGGGCGGCGCGCGCGCGACAGAGACGCCTGAGGCGCCGCGCATCGTCACGCCAAGAGGAACGGCGAACCCGAACCGCAGCGAGGCGTCTCCCGTCCCGCACGCGACCGGCGCGACGCCGCCCCCGGATCCGAACGCCGCGCATCAGGCCGCCGAGCACGCGAAACGGGCGGCCGAAGAGGCGAAGAGATCGGCCGAGAAAGCGAAGCGGGCAGCGTCGCGGACCCCGACCCCCGATCCGACGGGGCCGCTAGGACCGCCTGATGACGAATAGTTGCCGTCGCGGGGCGAGGACGTAGTCGCCAGACCCGGACAAGGGCTTTAGTTAGACCGTCCCGCTCCCGCTCTAGATCTGACCCGCTTCGCACCGGGAGAGTGTCGCCCCACGAGGGCTCGTCCATCAGGCCGTCGCAGGCGGGTCGAAGGGACGGTGAGCAGCGATGCTCTGCTGCGGCGTCGATTGGGCCAGCGACCACCACGATGTCTGCATCGTCGATGCGGAGGGGTCGGTCCGCAGTTACGTCCACGGGCGTGGTGTGTGAGAACCACCGCGCCATCCTCAGCACGCGCACTTTCGATGCGGCGGCGCGGCCCGTGGTACGACGAAGCGGTCCACGCCGCGAACATCCGCTGGGCGGCATGAGGCGCCGATTGACGGAGGGTGTCTAGCTCAGGGCGCGACGGATGAGGTCGAGCGCGACCAACGCCGCGCGGCGCCGGCCCTCGGCGCGCGAGCGGTACCGAACGGTCGCCCGGCGCTGCTCCCGGTCAGGCGTGCCTACCGAAAGCACCGTTTCCTCGGCGCCGTCGGGGACCACGCACAGCATGTCGGCGGCGAAGGGGGCGCCCCACCCGGCGAGCGTCCGCGCATCCGCGCCGGGGACCACGACCGCGCCGGCGAGCCACGCGGGCGCGCTAGTCGTGCTGGTCAGGGCCGCCGCCACATCGCCCCCGGTGAGCGACTCGGCGATCGCGAGCCGCCAGCCGCGCGCGGTCAGGCCGCGACCGATGACCGTCCCGAGGGTGTCGTCGTCGACGCCCCAGATGTGCTCGCCGATCCGCTCCCGGATCGTCCGCTCCATTTGGGCGATTCGCGCGTCCAAGGCCGCTGTGGCCCCGGCGTCGGCCGCGCTCACCTTGTCGGTGATGCGGACGTGGACGCCGTCATTCTTCGCGTACGTGGCGACCGTCGGTCCCGTGGAGCGCACGAGCTCATCGAGATCCTGCTCGACGCTCGACTCGCCGATCCCGAGCAGCTTCAGCGTGCGTGATCGGAGCACGGCGCCGGCGATGAGCGTCGGCTCGACCTCGACCTCCCACATCCGAGTCATCTCCCGTGGCACACCGGGCATCGCGACGATGCGGGTACCTTCCCTCCGTACGTCCCAGCCGGGCGCCGTGCCGAGCGGATTCGGCAAGGCCCGCGCCGATGGAATGAGCCAGGCCTGCTTTTGGTTCCGCTCCGGCATCGGCGCGCCTCGGCCGGCGAACCAGTCGCGGAGCTCGGCCTCAAGCGATGGGTCGATGGCCGGGGTCTCCCCGAAGGCCGCCGCGATCGCCTCGCGAGTCAGGTCGTCCTCGGTCGGACCGAGCCCGCCCGTGCACACCACGAGATCGCTCCGCGCAACGGCCTGCCGGACCGTCTGGGTGGCGCGGACGAGGTTGTCCCCTACGGTCGACATGTGCAGCAAGTCGATGCCGAGCGTTGCTAGCCGCCCCGCCAGATAGGCGGAGTTCGTGTCGACGATCTGACCGAGCAGGAGCTCGGTCCCGATGGACAGCAGCTCAGCGCGCACCGGGGCCTCCCTCTATGGTCCATTGGCACGCAAGTTGCATCGTCAGCAGTCGACTGAACACAACTTCCCAACCCTTCCCTTCCTCACCAAGAACCCCGCCCCTGTGGCGGGGTTCTCTGGTTTCAGACGCGAACGAGGGCGTGGGGTACGATACCTGCCGCTCCGCCCGGGATGCGTTCCGGTGTGGGTCGCGTCAGCGATGCGAGCGTGGAGGTGACCGGTGGCTACCGGCTATTGCGTGAAATGCAAGGCCTCGCGGGAGATCAAGGACGCGAAGGCGATCACGATGAAGAACGGACGGCCCGCGACGCAGGGCACCTGCCCGGTCTGCGGGACGAAGATCTTCAAGATCGGCGCCTCCGAGGCGTCGGCGGGTTAATCGCTTCGATCCCGACTGCGACCTGTTTTCGTTACCTTTTTTCTTCGGGTCAGCAGCTCAGCGGTAGAGCAGGGGACTCTTAAGCACACGGCCACGTCGAAGTGGCCGGTCTCGCGATCCCGAATGAAAACGAGTGGACGGCCCCCATGTCCGCCTCGTCGCGACGAGAATCACCCGCTCGCCCGCTCCCGCTGTACGTCGAGCGCGCCCGGCGCATTCTGCGGCGCTCGGCATGACCCACTATCTTTCCACCTGCGCCAATCCCCTCTGCCTGCACCCAAAGTTCCCTCACTAAAGCGAACGTGACCGCGTCCAGGCTGAACGATGTAGTGTCGGTTGGGACGTAACGACCTCGGCGATTGGCGCGTTGGGAAGAATGGTGCCCTTATGTACGCGGTAGTACCGGGGGTCGCGGGACCAACGCGTCATGGACGACAGCGGGCTCGCAAGTGAGATTGACGCTCTGACTGGACGTGGCGACGTGGGCCTGCACTGCCGATCCGGTCAGGGGGAGCGAACTGCATTGAGTGCTCGTGGCGATCGGAGGACTGCGTTGCGCAAGCTGCCACTGGTATTGGTGGTCAGTCTGCTTGTGGCGGTCGCCCCGCTCGGCCCTGGCGCACCGGGCC
>DASZZF010000003.1:0-48752 GCA_035543375.1 Candidatus Limnocylindria bacterium | reverse complement strand
CGACTCTGGGGTGCGGGTCGACGCTGGGGTGCGGGTCGACTCCGGCGTGTTGATGGGACGGTCCGACGGGCGGTGCTCGTCGACCTCATTCTTCGCGCGCTCGATGTCGGGCTTCGTCTCGGGCGACGCGCGCCGCTCGAGCTCGACGAGCACGGCCTCGTGCTTCGCGCTGGCCGCGTCGGCGACGTCCTGCGCCTCGGCTCGCTTGTCCTCGCTCGCGCCGGGCTTGCCGCGCAGCGCCACGACGGCGGCAGTAAAACGCTGGACCGCCGCGGTGAATGCCGCCGACGCGGGCCGGGCGGCTGCGGGCCGATCCGAGCTGGCCCGCGCGAGCTCAGCGAGGCGGTGGTCGGCCTGGTCGGCGAGCGTCTTGAGCTTCGTCGAGTCGTCGAGGGCCAGCGACAGCTGGAGCTCCTCGGTCGCGCGCTTCAGTCCGAAGGCGAAGTCACCGGGCAGGCTGTCCGCGGCAGCGCTGCCGGCGCCAAGCGCGACGACGAGCACGACCGCGGCGGCTGCGAGCGCCGGACGCGGCCAGCCGCGCCGCACTGCGGCCCACGAGGTCTCGCGCGGCTGCAGCGTGACCGCGGCCTCCGCCATCAGACGAGAGCGAAGCGAACGCCGGAACGCGTCACGCGGCTCCGGCCGCGGCAGCCGGTCGCTCATTTAGAGCTGCTCCCGCGACGGGATGAGCGCGCGCAGCGCGGTGAGCGCGCGGAACTCGATGCCGCGGACGGTGCCGTCGCGACGGTTCACAAGGCGAGAGATCTCCTTCGTGTCGAGGCCCTCGACGTACCGGAGGACCAGGACCTCCTGCTGCAACGGCGTGAGCCGCTGCATCGCGGCGCGGACCACCGTGGCGTCGGACCCCGCGAGGAGACTTTCGTCCGGGTGCACAACGCGATCCCCCTGCGGGTGCGCGAGCGCATCCTCGAAGGTGACCTGGGTCCGGCCGGCCCGACGGCGGCCGCGGTCGATGACCGCGTTGCGCGCGATCCGGTACAGCCACGCGAGATACGCTTGGCGCGGCTCGTACTTGGGCATCGCCCGAAGCGCCCGCATGAACACATCGCTCGTCATGTCTTCCGCCTCTGCCTCGTTCCGGACCCGGTAGAACACGTACCGGTACACCGCATCCACGTAGCGGTCGTACAGGATCCCGAACGCCTCGGCCTCGCCCTTCGCGGCGCGGCGGGCAAGCGTTGCGTCGTCGTCCTGCGACCTCTCGTTCGGCTTAACGGGGCCCTCCGCGGGGCCGTTAGGGAGCTCGCTCACTGTGGGCAAACGTTACTGGACAGGAGTTGCAACGCTGTTTCGCTGCCCCCCCGCTCGAAGGAGCGATGACGTGGGGCGCGAGGCAATCCGCGGGCAGGCCGCCGAGAAGCGGCCGTTCGAGAGCTCAAGTCAGCCTCCGAGCGCTCCTGCAGCGAGGATCGTCAGGGCCAAGGCGATCGCGACGATTCCGCCGGTACGAACCGGATCAGGTTCAAGGGGTTGGAGCCCGGTGGCCCCTCTCAGCGCTTGCGCGCACCCCCAGCAGACCGCTGTGCGGTCGCCTACCAATCTACCGCACGGCGGGCGCGGGGGACCGGGGACGGGGTTGTGCGCGGGGCGGCGGGCATTCCACTCGCTCGCGCGACGCGTGCGTCGAATAGGGAGACCGTTCACTACCGGACGCGGCTTCCCTCGCCGCGCGCCCGCTGCCCCGATCAATGGCTGGTCCTCCTCGCGCGGCCATGGTTGCGGTGGGCTTACTTGAGCGTGAGGAGGTAGGCGATCAGGGCGGCGAGATCTTCTTCTGAGAGGGATCTCGCCAGGCCGCGGCCCATCGTGTCGGGGTAGCCGGGGACGATGTAGGCGCCGGGGTCGGTGATCGATTCGCGGATATAAGCCTCCGCGCTTTGATCGGCACGGCGAGCTGCAGCGACAGTCGCGATGTGGGTGAGGTCCGGACCGGCGGTGCTCCCGGTGGAGTCGATCCAGTGGCACGCGGCGCAGTTCTTGTCCTGATAGACCTGCCGGCCTCGCCCGATCGGACCGCTGGCCCGCGGCTCGCCGCAGGCTGCGAGGAGCAGCGCGAGACAGAGGGCCAAAAGCCGCATCATCCTCGGGTGAACAGTACGGCCGGTCTTCGCGGCGCGACGGTCGTCCTCGACGACCGGCCGATCCTCCGCGCGTTCGACCTCGAGATCACGCCGGGCGTGACGGTGGTGCGCGGTCCAAACGGCGCCGGTAAGACAACGCTCCTTCGGGCGCTTGCCGGACTCGTCCCGCTCGCAGCGGGCACGCGCGAAGTGCCGGAGGCGAGCCTCTTCATCGGGCAGCGGCCCCAGCTCCTACGCGGACTATCGGCACGGGACAACCTGCGGTTCCTCGCGGCATTCCGTGGCGTGCCGAAGGACGGTGTGGGTCCGGCGCTCGCTGTGTGGGGGCTCGACGCACGCACTGCAGCCCGGCCGGTCGAGACGCTGTCGGCCGGCCAGCGACGCCGGGCCGCGCTTGCGAGGATCGACGTCGAGCGCGGCGATCTCGTATTGCTCGACGAGCCGTTCGGCGATCTCGACGAGGACGGCGGCGCGCACCTGCTGCGCGCGATCCGCGTCCTCGCCGGCGAGCGGCGACGGATCGTGATCGCAACGCACGGGCGGCCGCAGCTCGATGACTTCGCGAACGAGGTGGTGCGGCTCGCATGACGATCGGTCGGATCATTCTGGTCGCGGCGCGGGATCTGCGCGCCGAGCGCGGTCAACCTGACGGCCTGATCGCGGCGGTGACCTTTACCGCGGTCCTCATATTGCTCGAGAGCCTCGTGGTCGGCCCGCTGACCGCGCGGCAGCCTGCGATCGCGGCCGCGCTGTTCTGGATCGCGATGAGCTTCGCGGCGATCCTCGCGGCTGCGCGCTCGTTCGACCGCGACCTCGAGGACGACGCGATCGACGCGGTCCTCGTGCTCCCCGGCGGACGTGACGCGCTCTTTGCCGGAAAGGCGCTCGCGCTCGCGGCGACCGTCGCCGTCGTCGCAGCTGTCGGGGGAGCGCTGTCACTCGTGCTGCTCTCGCTCGATGTCTCGTTACCGCTGCACCTCGCACTGGTGACGCTCCTCGGCGTCTTCGCGCTGCCGCCGGTCATCGTCCTGGACATCGTGTTGGCCCTGCGGCTGCGCGCTCGCGCGGCCCTCGTGCCCATCCTGGCCCTGCCGGTGCTCGTGCCCCAGCTCGTTGCCGCGTCGAACGGCACCGCCGCCGCGCTCACCGGTGATGCGACCGGGGCGCTCGCCTGGTCCGGGCTGCTCCTCGCGTTCGGCATCTTGTACGCGGTGCTCGGCCTGGCCCTTGGCCCGGCGGCCATCGACTGATCGCCGCGGCCCCGTCCGCGACATGCGGCGCTACCATCGAAGGTGCCTCACGATGACGACGACCACGATTTCGAGACCTGCTTACGGCATCCGCGTGCGCCGCTTGCTCGGTGTCGCGTCGGTTATCGCGCTCGCGATCGCCACATGGCTGGCGCTCTTCTGGTCGCCGCGGGATGCGGCGATGGGCGAGGTCGTGCGGATCCTCTACGTCCACGTCCCGAACGCCTGGCTCGCGTATCTCTCGTTCGTCGTGGTGTTCCTCGCGAGCGTCGGGTACCTCTGGACGAAGCGGCCGCTCCTGGATGCGATCGCGGTGTCGTCGGCCGAGATCGGCGTCCTCTTCACGGGTCTCACCCTGGTGCTCGGATCCATCTGGGCCCGGCCGACCTGGGGCGTGTGGTGGACGTGGGAGCCTCGGCTCATCACAACGGCGGTCATGTTCGTGATGTACGTCGGTTACCTCCTGGTGCGCAGCCTCTCGACCGATCTCGAGCGACGCGCCACGCGCGCCGCCGTGCTCGGCATCGTGCTCGTGGTGGATGTTCCGATCGTGCACCTCTCCGTCACTTGGATGAACGCGCTGCACCAGTTGCCGAGCGTTCTGCGACCCGATCTCTCGCCCACGCTCGATCGATCGATGTTGACGGCACTCGTCGTGATGGTCGCGGCGTTCACCATCCTGTACGCGTACGTGATGACGGCGCGGGTCGAGCTCGAGCTCGCGCGTCAGGCGCGTGCGCTCGCGGCGCGCCAATGACCGGCGACCTGGGCTTCGTCGTCGCGGCCTACGTCATCTGCTTTGCGGCCCTCGGTCTCTACGTGGCCTCCCTGTTCGCGCGCGGCAACGATCGTGACCGGAGCACCTAGCCGGATCGGCGGGAGGCGCGTGCTTCTGGTCGCTGCGCTCGCGACGGCCGTGATCATCGGATACGTAGCCGCTCAGGGCCTGCAGAGCTCGGCGATCTACTACCTGACCCCGACCGAGGCGAAGCAGCGCGGCGTCGCGGCTGGCCAGACCGCGCGGCTCGGCGGCCAGGTCCTGGCCGGAACGCTCACCTACGACCCCGCGTCGCGAGCGCTCCAGTTCCGGATCGGCGACGGCGTGACCGCCGTGAGCGTGATCGGGAATGGCGTACCGCCCGGCCTGCTCCGTGAGGGTTCCGGCGCCGTCGTCGAGGGCGCGTTCGCGCCGGACGGAACGTTCCGCGCGACGCAGGTCCTGGCGAAGCACGACGAGGTCTATAGCGCCCCCACCGGATCAGCGGTGCCGGCGCACCAGACCCCCGCGCCGTGACGCTCCGATGAGCTGGGGTGACATCGGGGCGGGCGCCCTCCGCGCGGCACTGCCGCTGGCCCTCTGGGGCATCAGCGCCGCGGCTTATGCCGCACGGAAGCGCGATGGGCGGGCACTATCGAGTGCGCGCTACGCGGCGCTCGTGGCGTTCGTGCTCGTCGTGGTCGCTGACCTCGCGATGGTGGGTGCGCTCGTGACGCATGACTTCAGCCTGCGCTACGTCGCGAACAACAACGCCCGCGAGACGCCGCTCTTCTACAGCGCGATCTCGCTTTGGGCCGCGCTCGAGGGCTCGATCCTGCTGTGGACCGCGATCCTCGCCGGCGCCGTCGTGTGGGTGGCCTGGCGAGGCACACGCTCGATCCCCCGGCTCGCGACGGTCGCGCTCGCCGTGCTGTTCGCGATGCTCGCCTTCTTCCTCGTGCTCGTGACGACGGCGGCGGACCCGTTCGTTCAGCTCGGCTTCACCCCGCCGAACGGTCGCGGACCGAACGCGCTGCTCCAGAACCATCCGTTCATGGCGCTGCACCCGCCCCTGCTCTATCTCGGATACGTCCTCACGAGCATCCCGTTCGCCTACGCGATCGCGGCGCTCGTTCTCGGCGGGACGAGCGACCGCTGGCTCACCGAGACGCGCAAGGCCGCGCTCGCCTCGTGGGCCCTCCTCGGCGTCGGCATCGTCGTGGGCGCCTGGTGGAGCTATGCCGTCCTCGGGTGGGGCGGCTACTGGGCGTGGGACCCGGTGGAGAACGCCGCGATCATGCCGTGGCTCACCGCCACTGCGTACCTGCACTCGGTGATGGTCGAAGAGAAGCGACGACTTCTGCGCGTCTGGAACATCGCGCTCGTCATCGCGACCTTCGCGCTCACGATCCTCGGGACATTCCTCACCCGCAGCGGGGTCGTGAACTCCGTGCACTCGTTCACCCAGTCGGCGATCGGTCCGCTGCTCCTTGGGTACTTCGTCGCGATCGTCGTGCTCGGCGGCGGACTACTGCTCTACCGGATGAACGATCTCGCTGACCGGGGCACCGTCGGCGCGCCTCTCTCGCGCGAGGCGATCTTTTTGTTCCAGAACGTCCTCTTCGTCGCCGCGACGCTCACGATCTTGCTCGGGACGCTGTACCCGCTGATCGCGGAGGCCATGAGCGGCGCCCAGCTCTCGATCGGCAGCCCGTACTTCGACCGCGTCGAGGTGCCGATCGGCCTGGCGCTCCTCTTCCTCATGGGCATCGGCCCGCAGCTGCCGTGGCACGGATCGTCGCGGGCGACCCTCGAGCGTCAATTCACCACCCCGGTCATTGCCGCGGCGGTAGGCGCGGTCGTCGCGGTGCTCGCCGGCTTCACCGGCATCGCGCCGGTGCTCACCTATGCGCTTGCAGCGTTCGTGACCACCACCGTGATCCAGGAGTACGCGCGAGGGGTCCGCGCGCGGATCGCGTTGCACGGCGAGACTGCGCTCGGGGCGTTCGTCGCGCTGTTCACGCGCAATGGCCGCCGTTACGGCGGCTACGTCGTGCACCTCGGCATCGTTCTCGCGATTGTGGCGATCGCGACCAGCCAGGCCAGGACGACGGAGCTTGAGCGCACGCTCGCCCCAGGCGACGCGATGGACGTTGCCGGCTATCACGTCATCTTCACCGGGCTCCGCGCTGTGAGTGAGCCGCAGCGCAGCTCGACGGTGGCCGACCTGGTGATCACCGGCAATGGCGCGAGCGAGCATCTGCGCCCTGGTCTCGTGCAGTACCCGAACACCGAAGCGGCCATCGGCGCGCCGGGCATCGCCGCCGGCTCGCGCGATGACATCTACACGATCCTCGCCGCATACGACGGCCGCGCTCACGCGTGGGCGACGATCCGCGTGCGGATCATCCCGCTCGTCTCGTGGCTGTGGGCCGGGGGCGCGGTCGTGGGCCTCGGCGCGCTGATCGCGGCGCTGCCCCCACGGAGGCGGCGCGGCGTCCCGGTGGTGGCGCCGCTCCCCGACGCGGTGGGCGCCGAATGACCCGCCTCGCGCGGTACGCCGCGGTCCTGTGCATCGTCGGATTGATGGTCGTCCTCACGCTGTCGTTCAAGCACGACCCGCACGACATCCGGACCGGGACCGTGGGAAAGAGCGCGCCCGCATTCGACGCTCCGGCCCTCGCGGGCCCGGTCCGGATCTCGCTCGATGGGTACCGAGGCAAGGTGATCGTCCTCAATTTCTGGGCGTCGTGGTGTGTCCCCTGCAAGGAGGAGAACCCGGCGCTCACGCAGGTCTGGGAGCGCTATCGCGGGTCCGACGTCGTGCTGCTCGGGGTGGTCTTCCAAGACCTGCCCGACGCTGCACGTGCGTACACGGCCCACCTCGGTAACACGTGGCCGAGCGCGCTTGACCCCGATGGCCGCATCGCGCTGTCGTACGGGGTCGTCGGTCCGCCCGAGACGTTCTTCATCGGACCGGATGGGATCATCGCCGGCAGGCATCTCGGGCCCATCGACGCGGACACCCTCATCACCGCGATCGAGACGTTGCGCCCGGCGGCGCGGAAGTGAGCCGGCGCTGGCTGGTCCTGCTTGCCGCGCTCGTCACGCTTGCCGCGCTGGGCTGGAGCGCGCGCCCCCAGCCGCTCACCGCGTCGGAGCGCGTCGATCGCATCAGCGCCGAACTCCGCTGCCCCGTCTGCCAAGGTCTCTCGGTGCAGGACTCGCCCTCGGAAACCGCGCGGAACATGCGCGACCTCGTGGAGGCGCGCGTCGCCGCGGGTCGGACCGATGAGCAGATCCGCGACGAGTTCCGGCGGAGCTACGGCGATTGGATACTCCTCTCTCCCCCGCTGCTCTCGCCGAGCGGGCTCGTCTGGATCGGGCCGGTCGCCGCGGTCCTCTTCGGCGCGCTCTTGGCTCTTCGGGCTCTCAGAAAGACGCGCGCGCCGGTGGGCGGCGCGGCCGCGGAGCCGACGGCCGCCGAGATCGCCGGCCTCCGGGCGCAGGTCGCGCGGGACGACGGGGCGTGATGGCGACCGCGGTCGTCTTCGGAGTCGCCATCGCGGCGGGAGCGCTCGCCGCGGTCTGGCCCTTCCTCAGCGCCGCGGGGACAGCCGACGGGTCCTGGCCGGCGGAAGCACCGAGCGGCAGCGACGACATCGCGAGGGCGGTCTCATCGCTCCGCGACCTGCGTTTCGCGGAAGCGGCCGGGACGATCGACCCGGCCGATGCGGCCCGCCTGCGAGCGACGCTCGAACGGAGCGCGTTCGCGCGCGAACCACTGACGCCGCCGGCACCAGCGCCGCTGCGCACGCTCACGATCGCGGCGCTCGTTGCGGGCATCGCCGCGATCCTCGTCGCCCAGAACCTGCCGCAGGAGGCCGGCGACCGGGCACCTGGTGTGCCGATCACGGGCACGGTCGGGCGTTCGGCGCCGACCGCGGCCGAGCTCGAGGCACGCGTGAAGGCGGCGCCGCACGATGTGCCGACGCTCCTGGCGCTCGCCGACGCGTACCGTCAGAGCGACCGCACCAGCGATGCGGTGACGACATACCAGACCGTCCTCGGCATCGACCGCGACAACGTCACGGCGCTCAATGGGCTCGCCCTCATCCTGATCCAGGCGAAGCAGCCCGACGGCGCGACGCTTGCGGTGGACCGGGTCCTCGCCCTGCGGCCGAAGGACCCGGACGCGCTCTTCTTGAAAGGCCTGTTGCTCTATCAGGCGCAGGACTACGCGGGAGCGGTCAACGTCTGGGGCGTGTATCTCGATGTCGGCGAGTTCCATCCAGCCGCGCCGATGGTGCGTTCGCTCTACGCGGATGCGCTGGCGAAAGCGAAGGCCGGCAACTAGCCGCTAGTCGGCGACCTCGCCGCGGATGCGCTCGATGACGCCGTCGCGATAGAGCTGGACGAATGCGGCCACGATGCCCGGGTCGAACTGTCCTCCGGAGCCAGCCTCGATCGCGCCAATGCCGCGTTCCGCGCTCCAGGCCTCCTTGTACGGGCGCTTCGAGGTGAGCGCGTCGAACACGTCGGCGACCGAGACGATCCGGGCCGCGAGCGAGATCTCCTTGCCATGCTTACCGTCCGGGTAACCGCTGCCGTCCCACCGCTCATGATGCTCTCGGGCGACGGCGCGACCGGTCGAGAAGAACTTGGCGTCGCCGAGCATTGCCTCGCCGTCGATGCAGTGCTGCTTGATGACGTCGTACTGGTCCGTCGAGAGCTCGTGGGGCGCACCCAGGATGTCGTCCGGCGTCTGGATCTTGCCCACGTCGTGCAGGACGCTCGAGTAGGCGAACTCCTCGATGGTGGCGGGCGGCAAGCCGAGCTGCGAGGCGATCGCCTCCACGTATTTCCGGACGCGCATGAGGTGCTGCCCGGTCGTCATGTCCTTGAGCGAGACGGCCATGAGGATGTGACTGACGCCCTGCAGGCCAGTGCGCCGGAGCTCGACGTTCGCGTTCTGCTCTGCGACGAGCGAGCGCTCGAGCTCGCGACGGCGCTCGCGCTCAGCGCGCAGCAGCGTCGCGAGATCCTCCGCGTAGCGGGTGGCCTGGCGCTCGAGGAGGGCGAGCTCGCCGAGCTTCAGTTCGAAGTCCTTCGCTAGGCGCTGCTCCCGCGCGTAGACCGCGGCGAAGTCCTGCGCCATCCGGAGGGCCTGGGCGTTCGCCTGCTCCGAAACGCGGATCGCCTGCTGCAGCAGCTGACGGAAGATCTCCCGGCCTTTCACGTCGGCCTCATCGGCAGGTGCCGACAAGGTCGGCCCGAGCTCGATGAGCTCGACGCTCCGGCCAAGGCCGCTGTGCAGCGCGGTCGAACGCTCGGCTTCCACGAGGGCTATGAGGCGGGAGCGAGCAGCGTGCGGATCGTGTCGATGAGCTCGAGCGGACCGAACGGCTTGGTGAGGTACTGCGCTGCGCCGGCCGCGAATCCGACCGCCCGGTCGCTCTCGCTGTCGTGCGCCGTGAGCATGACGATCGGGATCGACTTTGTGTCGTCGCTGGACTTCAGCTCGCGACAGACGTCGAACCCGTTTGGGCCGGAGCCCATGTCGACGTCGAGCAGCACCAGGTCCGGATGCTCCGAGCGCGCGAGCTCGAGGGCCTTCACGCCGTTCTCTGCCTCGAGGATGGTCCAGCCCTGCGTCGACAGTGTGATCCGGACCATCTGCCGAATCGGCACGAGATCGTCAGCGATGAGGAGCTTGGACATGTCCTGAACACCTTCCTATGTGGCCATAACGCACAGGATGCGGGAACGCCAGGCAGACCGTGACCCCCCGGCGGGGGAAGCTCATACGACTTCCTTCGACCGAGTGACCGCCGTCCGGTCTCTGGTCCACGCGTCGAGCGTAATCAGCCCCGAACGGGCGGCTTCCGCGACCGCCTCGAGACGGGAGTGGGCTCCGAGCTTGCGTAGGATCGCCTGGACGTGCGCTCGGAGCGTCGCGCTCGAGATGCCCAGCCGATCCGACGCCTGGGCAGTCGAGGCACCCTCGGCGAGGAGCTGGAGGACCTCAAGCTCTCGCGCGGTGAGCGGCTCGAGCGGCCGGGGCCGCGATTCGCGCTCGAGAAGGAGCCGCTGCAGCTCGCTCGGGGCGAAGAGGATCTCGCCGAGCGCGGCGGCGCGGACACCCTCGACGACGGCGTCGAACGGCCGGTCCTTCGTGAGGTGCCCGACCGCGCCCGAGCGCGCGACGTCCGAGAGGATCGCGACCGAGGCGTCGCCGGTGAGGATGAGCACCGACGTGTTCGGCAGCGTGGCCCGCACGGTCCGGGCGATGTCCGACCCTGTGCCGTCGGGGAGGTGGTAGTCGGCGAGGACGACGTCCGGCCGCAGCTCGGCCATGCGCCGCACGGCCGTCGCGACGTCGTGGACGACGTCGACGACGTCGATCCCATCGGCGCTCTTGAGGGCCACCCGAAGGAGCTCGGCGAAGAGTCGCTCGTCGTCCACGACAAGCACGCGGATGGTGTCGGTCTTCGTCTCGATGGTCATGTGCCTGTTGCCTCCCCGCGATCACTACGAATGCTCGTCGCGAGCGCGGCGACGACCGCCGCGTCGAGCTCGCCACGCTGCACCGACTGCTGAAGGATGCTGACCGCGGCGTCGGCCGACATCGCGGGCCGGTCCGGACGGTCAATGCGCAACGCCTCGTACCGGTCGGCTGCGGCGACGATACGGACCTCGAGCGGGATCTGCGGTGCCTTGAGCCCGTCCGGGTAGCCGCTCCCGTCGAGGTGCTCGTGGTGCGAGCGCACGATCGGCAGGAGCCGCGAGAGCGGCCGGAACGGGGCGAGAAGCTCCTCGCCGAGCGCCGGGTGGCGCTCGATCTGCTTGCGCTCGCCGGGCGTGAGCTCGCTCGCGCTGCGGACGAGCCCGAGCGGCAGCTTCGTATTGCCGATGTCGCGCAGGAGCGCGCCCACGCGGATCGTCTGGCAGCTCGCTGCATCCAGGCCGATGGCCGTCGCGATCACGACGGCGCGGTCCGCGACGCGCTCGCTATGCCCCGCCGTCGCGCGGTCGTGCGACTCGAACGCCATCGCGAGCGCGACGAGCGCCTCTGCGGCAGCGTCCACGTCACGAGCGAGCTCCCGCTCGCGGACCTCGAGGTTGGCGATGCGGACGAGCTCGTCGCTCAGCGCGACCGTGCTCGGGTTCGCGGGCGCGCCCGGCGGCGCAACGCGCAGGACGGTGGGACCCTCTGTGCCGGTCTGGGCGGTGATGCTCGCGTCGGCGTCGACGACGAGGAGATCCACGACTCGGCCTTCGCTGCCAACCTGGATGATCTCGAACATCGCGCCGAGGATGAGCTCCGCGCGCTCGCGCCGGGCCTGATCGGCCAAAGCGACGATCGCCGTCGGTCGGCCGGTGCGCGCGGTGTCGGCGGGCTTGGTGAGGCGCGGGCGGCGCACTCGCCGCGACTGGCTGAGGACGGCATCCACCCGGGCGAGGAGCTCGGCGGGATGGAACGGCTTCGTGAGGTAGTCGGACGCGCCGCAGGAGAGCCCGCGCACTTTGTCGAAGACGTCGCCGCGGGCCGACAGGAAGATGACCGGGATGTCGGAGGTCGCACCGTCGCTCTTCACCTGCAGGCAGACGTCGTAGCCGTCAGTGTCGGGCAGCCCGACATCGAGGAGCACCAGGTCGGGATGAAGGTCGCGGATGAGCGCGAGCCCGTCAGCACCGGTCCGCCCAACCGCGACCGTCATGCCATTCGCTTGGAGCCGGCGCTGGAGAACGTCTGCCGACGCGGCGTCGTCCTCGACGACCACGATGCTCGGCTCATTCCGAATAGCGCTCACGTTAACCCTTCCCGAGCAGGTGGCGCATCGCCATGATGAACTTCGATGGACGGTCGAGCGGGGCACGCTGCTTCAGGAATCCGTGGAGCTCTTCCGCCCACAGCGGGAGCTCGTCGAACCATTTCATCTCGACGATGACGTCACGCTCGCGGGCGAGGACCGGCCCGATCCGGCCCGGGATCGCGTCGTCATTATTGTTGGTCCACGGGACGGCCAGGTAGCTGAGGTTGTGGTCCGCGGTCACCCGCATCCGATCGTCCGGCGCCGCGTACGCGAGACGGTTGTATTGCGTTACGACGACCGGCCGCGCGCCGGCCGTCACGAGTCCCTGCGCGGCCCGCTGCAGGTCACGCGACTCTATCCGCATCGGGCTCTCCCCACGGAGGTAGGCCGGGATCTCGGCGCTGCGGATCGCCACGCGCTCTTTCCGCCAGCGGTCGCCGATGTCCTCCTTGACCTCGAGGAACAGCTGCTCGCTGCCGAAGATCTGCTCCGGCCGGGTGCGGTGGTACTCGCGGAAGCGCAGGCGGACCGCGGCGCCCTCCTCGGCCGCCCGGTACACGTTCCAGTCGACCGTGTCGCAGTAGCACGTGGTGAGCCACTGGTAGGGGAGGTCGTCGCGAGCGAGCTGGAGATGCGCGCTGGCGGTGCGCATGACGAGCCGCACCAGCTGCTCGCTGGCGATGAACCGCTCTTCGTGCCGCGAGCGCGGCAGGACGATCTGCTCGGTCACTCGGCGTTCGCCTCCACCGCCGCCGCCAGCGCACCGCGCCGGGTGAGGGCGAGCCGCACGGCGGCCTCGATGTCGGCGCTGGCCTGTCCGAGCACGGCGCGGAGGTGTTCGGTCGGCACCGCGCTCGCCTCGCCATGGAGCATCTGCGTCGCATTGCGGCGGAGCTCGGGATCCTCCGAGCGCAGGTTCTCGGCGATGCGTCGGCCAAGCGCCCGGCGGACGAGCACGATGTTCCCGACGAATCCGGCGGAACACGCCGTGCAGAACAGCAGCAGGGCGCGCGGGTCGGGGCCGATCCCGCCTGCGAGCAGAATCACCGCGGCGGCGATGTTGCCGGTCGCGTTCACGCCGCCGGAGAAGAACGCCCGTGCCCGGGGCCGCAGCTCTGCGGCGATCTGGCTGTAGATGACCTGAGTGGCCGGCAGATGGATCGCCGGCACGATGATGCGCTCGCCCACCTGGAGCAGGACCGCGGTCACGAGCGTGAGGGCCACCCATGCTGCGCTGAACGTCGCGAGGTACCAGAGCGGGAACACGAAGAGCACCGCCGCCACGCCGAAACGGCGGAGCAGCGATCCGGTGATCAGGGTCTGGATCACGAGCGCGATGATGGAGCCGCTCGTGTACACCGAGGCGTAGAGCAGCGCGAAAGAGTCCTCCGCCCCCTGGGCCGTGGCCGAGGTGCTCGCGGAGTCCAGGCCGGCGATATAGAGGTAGTTCGCGATCTGCATGAGGAGGTACCAGAAGAAGATCCCGACACCGGCAGGCCGCAAAAGCCGATCCATCGCGACCGCACGGTAGCCGTCACGCAGGTCTCGGACGCCGGCGCGAAGGCCGCTGCCACGGCTCGTCGCCGCCGAGCGGGCGGGCTCGGGCAGGCGCCGCCGGAACAGCGCGACCAGCGCGAGGGCCAACGCGAAGCCGACCGCCTGCACGGTCATGAAGTTCTCCGAGTGGAGAACGGGCTGGAGCGCGCCGGCGGCGATCCCGGCGCCGATCTTCCCGACGAGCAGCGCGCCAGCGAAGAGCGGAAAGATCCGTTTGCTCTGCTCGCTGTCGAATAGGTTGCCGGCATAGACCCAGAAGACCAGGTAGATCGTTTCTTTCACCACGTGGGCGAAGATGTACGCCCACCAGTAGTCGACGGACCCGACGACCAGCGCGAGCTGGGTAACGACCGAGAGGACCATCGTGCCGGCGATATACAGGACCAGCAGTCGCCGAGTGGACATCCGGTCAACAAGCGCGAATAGCACTCCCGACGCCGCGAGCATCACCAGCGGCGTGAGGATGTACATCACCGGCAGGTAGGTCACGCCGACGCGCTTGATGAAGATCGCGTCGGCGCCGACCTTGCCGACCCAGTCGGCCAGGACCATCACGACGAGCAGCCCGTAGAGGAGCAGCACGGTCGCCCGCTCGTCGCGCCGGACCGGCATGAGCCCGCGCAAGTAACCGATCACGCCGACACCGGCTCCGCGGCGACGACCTGCGCGGCGGCGGGGATGGTGAACTCGATGACCGCTCCCGGCTGGCCGCTGTTCGCCACGCCGATCGCGCCTCCGTGCAGCTCGATCGCGAGCTTGCAGAACGCGAGGCCGAGCCCGGTGCCGCCGCGGCTGCGGCCGCCCTCGGTCTGGTAGAAGCGATCGAAGACGTGCGCCGCGTCGGCCTCGGGGATCCCCGGGCCAGTGTCCCGGACGCGCACGACGACGCTATCCGGCGCGTCGGACTTCGGCGCAGCCTCGACCGTCACGGTGCCGCCGTCCGGCGTGTGCTTGATCGAATTCGAGAGCAGGTTCGTGAGCACGCGCACGATCAGCGCCGAATCGACGAAGACGCCGGTATCCGCGGGGACATCGTCGACGAGCTTGATGCCCTTCGCGAGCGCCTCAGGGATCAGTTGGGCGAAGCTGCGGCGCACGATGTCGCCGAGCTGATGCGCCTGGGCCACGGCCTCGAGCCGGCCCTCCTCCATCTTGTAGACGTCAAGCAGCGCATTCACCATCCGCAGGAGCTCGGCGATGTTCGCCTCCGAGAGGCCGAGGAGCTGCGCGAACTCGGGCCGATCCGGCGTGAGCTCGCCCATCCGGGCGAGCTGTAGGAATGCGACAACGCTGTTCGCGAGATTGCGGATGTCGTGCCCGAGCATGCCGATGAGCTCCTGCCGCGCCTGCTCGAGCTTCTGGAGGCCCTCGTTCTTCGTTCTCAGGTCATCCTGCAGCCGCTTCATGTAGATCGCGGTGCGCACGCGAGCGAAGAGCTCGACCGGCTCGACCGGCTTGGCGACATACATGATCCCGCCGGTCTCGAAGCCCTTGGCGACATCCTCCGGCCGGTCACGCGCGGTGACGAAGACGACCGGGATGTTCGCGGTCTTCGGGTCGCCCTTCAAGAGCTGTGTCGCCTGCCATCCGTCGAGCCCCGGCATCATCACGTCCATCAGGATGAGGTCTGGCTGCTCGCGAGCAGCGAGCGCGATCGCGTCGTGGCCGTTGTTCGCGCTGAGCGTCTCGTATCCATTTCCGCGGAGCCGGCGCTCGATGAGTTCGACGTTCGCCGGCTCGTCGTCGACGACAAGGACCTTGCCGAGACGTTCGGCCGGGGGGATCGCGTCCGGCACCGGCTCTGCGGCACCGCTCGGCCGCGGGGGCGCATCGACGGCGAAGTAACGCTGCAGCACGGCGCGGAGCTCGGCCGGCGCGTACGGCTTGGTAATGAACGCGTCGCAGCCCGCGTCGCGAGCGCGATCCTGATCGCTCTGCATCGCCAACGCTGAAACAGCGATGATCGGAATGCGTGCCGCCCACGGCTCCTCGCGAATCGCACGAGTCAGCGCCCAGCCGTCGAGCTTCGGCAAGAGGAGATCAACGAGCACGGCGTCCGGCCGCTCACGGCGAGCGACCTCGAGCCCACTCTGGCCGTCCTGTGCGACGAGGGCTTCGTGGCCTGCCGCGGCGACGATGCGACAGGCGACGTCGAGGTTGTTCGCCTCATCTTCGACGATCAGGATCCTGGCCATCAGTTTCCTCCCGCAGGCACGGCCGTGCGGACGTGCACCGGCAGGGTGAAGCTAAACACGCTTCCGCCATCAGTTGCGCTCTCGACCCAGATCCGCCCGCCCTGCAACGCCACCAACCGCTTGCTGATCGCGAGCCCGAGGCCGGTGCCGCCGAAGCGGCGCGTCGTCGACGCGTCCGCCTGCCGGAATTCGTCGAAGATGTAGGCCTGGGCCGCGGGAGTGATGCCGATCCCAGAGTCGGCGACGGAGAGCGTGACCCAGCCGTCGGCGCTGAACGCCGACAGCTTCACCCAACCGACCTCAGTGAACTTGACCGCATTCGACATGAGGTTCACGAGCACCTGACGGGTCCGGCCGCGATCCGCGTACACCGCCGGGAGCGTCGCGGCGATCTCGGATCGCAACGTGAGCCCGCGGGCAGCGGCCTGCGGCTGCAGGAGCGCCAGGACCTCGTCAGCAAGCGGCCGCACGTCGACCTCCTCAAGCGAGAGCTCCATCCGACCGGCCTCGATCTTCGACAGGTCCAGCAGGCCATTGATGAGCCCGAGCAGGTTGTCCGCAGCCGTCGCGACCCGCTCAAGATCGGCTTCCTGCTGTGGGTTGAGCTCGCCGTCGAGCCGGTCGAGCATAAGCCTCGAGTAGCCGATGATCGCGTTCATCGGTGTGCGTAGCTCGTGGGATACGTTCGCCAGGAACTCGCTTTTCAGGCGGTTGGCACGCTCGAGCTGGAAGTTGTTGTCACGGAGCTCGCCGACCAGGTCAGCGTTCTGCTTCGCGACCGAGATCAGCCGGCCGACCGTCCGTAGGGTCCGAGCCTCGGACTCGGTCAGCTCTGCCACATTGGTGAAGTAGACCGAGAGCAGTCCGCTTACGCCGGCGCTTGTCGTAAGCGCAATGTGCGCCGCGGTCCGAAAGCCACCGTCAGCAATCTCGGACCGCTGGACGATGTCGCCATCGAGGTTACGCGACGCGAGGACCGGTTCGGCGATCCGGATCGCCGTGTCGGGATCGATCTGCAGCGCCCCCCCCACCGACAGAGGCACGGTCTGATCCGCGTCGCGCAGCACGATGGCGGCCCCGTCGGCGCTGAGCAGCCCGATGAGCCGCTGCAACGACTCCGCGAAAATCCGCTCGCGGTCCGTCACGCCGACGACCGCATCCGAGACCGCGTTCACTGTCCTGACCTCGTCGAGGTATTCCTTCTGCTCGCGTTCCCGCTCCTGGAGCGAGCGGGCCATCGTGTCGAATGCGCTCTCGAGCGTGCCGACCTCATGCGGCGACCGGCGGACGATGCGGACCCCGAGGTCACCGTCCTGGATCCGCTTCGCGGCGGTCGCGAGCTTCTCGAGCGGTGCGGTGATGCCGTGCACCGAGCGGTACGTCGAGACGAGCACTGCGACGACGATCACTGACGCGAGCGCCACGAGCGCAGCCAAGAGTGTCCGTTGAGACGCGTCCACCGGGGCAGTCTCGACGAGCACGGCGAACAGGAGCGGTTCGGGGTCGTGGGTGCGCTCGAGGCTGAAGATGCCGAAATACGAATGCCCGCCGATGGTCACGGTGCGGTTCACGAAGTCGGCGTTCGCGGCGTCAACCTGCGCGACCGTCGGCAACGCCGCGAAGTCCGCGGCACTGACTGGCACGGTGCTCCCCTTGAGCCGACCGTTCCAGATGAGGAGGAGCTGCGCCTGCGCACTGGTTTTCAGGAACCGCGCGTCGAGCACGGTCGCCGCTTCGACATACCCGATCGGCGCCGATTGATCGTCACGGACGATCGCGAGCGTCCGGACAGTAACGCCGGCCGGCTCGTCGAACAGGATGAACGCCTGGTCCGGGTTCGAAAACGAGCGGCGGATGAGCCGACTATCGATGGCCCGGCTCAGGTCGCTGTCTTGCGCGCCGACCAGACGTTTGCCAGTGAGGTCGGCCATGGTGATCGCGTCAACGCCCGTGCTGGGCTTCATCGACAGCAGGAAGGCCTGTAGCTCGGTGGTCGGGCCGCCTCTGGTGATCGAGGCCAACAGCGTCCGAGGCGTGGGGAGTCCGGCCACGAGGCGGGCCGCGTTCGTCGCGGCGCTGACCCGCTCCTGCAGCGTCACCTCGGCGTTGCTAGCGATCACCATCGCCTCGTCCTCGAAGCGGCGCTGGAGGAGATCGTTCGAGATGACCAGGGCAACGGCGGCAAGCACGACGATGCTCAGCACGCTGACGGCGATCGTCCGGAACACGAGCGTCCGAAGGAGGCTGGGTGAGAACAACTGCCGAAAGACGGACGTAACAGGCCTCCCTCATTCGTGTGACGCGACTACGCGGGAATGCCGGCCGATGCTCAGTCAATTGGTGGAGGCCGGGAATCCCTCCACGGGGGGATTGGGACGAATCGCGGCGGCCGATTTGCGTACACCAGTCGAGCAGGACTTGGCGGGTCTAGTCCATTCGGCGGATGCCGGCAGGCATCCGAGCCTGGACAATCGGCACGTGCGAACGAGGGTGTCGGGCGCCGCGCGGCCGATCTATTTCGCGGCTCTCGCGATCGCGATCATGGCCGCAGCTTGTGCGCCCGCCGCTCAACCAGACCCCTACGCGGGCCGTTTCCTGGTGAAGGGCGGCGGCGCGGCCTTCGAGATCACGCAGCCGCTCACCGCGGCGTTCACGAAGGTGCATCCACGGGTGACGTGGGACTTCGAGGACCTCGGGTCGAGGGGCGGGATGGCCGCGGTCGACAACGGCGAGGCCGACCTCGGGACGGCCAGCATCGACCTGCTGCCCGAGTACGCGGGCAGGGTCGAACAGCGTTCCATCGGCGTCAGCGGCACGGGGATCGTCGTTGCGGCCGCGAATCCCGTGACCGGCCTCACCCGCGATCAGGTCCGAGACATCTTCTCCGGCGTGGTCACAGACTGGTCGGCCGTTGGTGGCACGCCGGGGAAGATCGCGCTGGTCGTCCGGTCGCCTGACACGGCGATCTGGACCAACTTCAAGGCATTCTTCTTCGACGCGAACACATCGCTGAAGCCGGGGGCGACGTTCGCCGGCGATCTGACCGAGACCGTCAAGGCGGTCAAGAGCCTAAGCGTCGCGATCGGTGTCGTGACAACGAACGGCACGACACGCGCGGATGCCTCAATCCGGTTGCTGAAGATCGACGGTGTCGGCCCCTCCGTGGACAACCTCCGATCGGGAGCGTACGGGGCGCGGCGGCCGTTGTACCTGCTGTTCAAGAGCACCGGCTTGAAGCCGACGATCCGTGCGTTCCTCGACTTCGTCCAAAGCCCAGAGGGCCAGTCGATCATCGCGCAGTACCAGTAACCCGCGAGTCCCGGCGCGCGTGCCTTCGCCAGCCTTGAGCAGTCCGGTAAGCCACATTCGCGAGATCGGCGGTGTCCGATCAGATGGCTGCTCTAGCTGGTCTATCCCAAGGATGCGACGGAGATGGCGCCCGCGATCGCGGCCCAGTTTGGTCGAGTGCATCCGCTCAGCACTGGGCCAGAAGCTGCTCGCCGCATCTCACGCGCGATCGGGCTAGACCGGGCTAAACTTGAGGCCGCGGGTCACGGAGGCGTTGGTGTAGCGGTAACACCACAGAATGTGGATCTGTTGTCGCGAGTTCAACTCTCGCACGCCTCCCAGGCGGGTCATTCGCGTGGTGGCGAATACTCCGAGACCGACACGAGGAACGGGCGGGTGCGTCCAGGCTGAACGGTCAGTGCTTCGGCCAGGCCCGGCTTCGCGAATACGGCGACGCGGAGCCCGTGCAGGCGCTCGGTGCGGCGCTCCCATCTGGATCCACAGACCGGGCAGGCGAACGGACCGTCGCGGAGCCGCTCGCCGTGATGGAGCAGGAGCTTCGCGCAGCAACGCTCGACGTTCGGCTCGTCGCCGTCCTTCGCCGCGAGATAGGGAAACGACGCTTCCGGTCCTTTTCGCTCGCGACGCACGAACGCGCGGCGGTCCGCCCGCTGGAACGCGGAAGGACCGGTCTTGGTCCATTCGGTCCCGCACTCCGGGCAGGCGAAGGCGGCGCCGTCTTCGTAGAAACCGCCCCACTCGATGATCCAGTCCTCGCAACAATCGGCAAGGATCACGCGATCCAACGCAACACCGCCTTTTGCACGTGCAGCCGATTTTCGGCCTGGTCGAAGACGGCGCTCTGGGGACCGTCGATCACATCATCGGTGACCTCCTCGCCGCGGTGCGCCGGTAGATCGTGCAACACGATCGCATCGGGCTTCGCGCGCACCAGCAGCTCGGCGTTCACCTGGAACCCCTGGAAGGCGCGGCGGCGGCGCTCGTACTCCTGCTCTTGACCCATGCTCGTCCAGACATCGGTGTACACCGCGTCGGCATCGCGCACAGCGGCTAGCGGGTCCGAGCCGTAGGTGATGGTCGCACCGGATTCCCGCGCGCACTCGCTGGCGAGGTCGCGGAAGCGCGCCAGCGGCTCGAAGCCAACGGGTGTCGCGACGCGCAAGGTCAGGCCGGTCTTGGCCGCCGCAAGAATGAGCGAGTGGGCGACGTTGTTGCCATCGCCGACGTAGGCAGCGACGACATCGCGGAGCGGGCCCTTGCGCTCGCGGATCGTGAAGACGTCCGCGAGGCCCTGGCACGGATGCGAGAGCTCCGACAGGCCATTGATCACCGGGACGGACGAATGGCGGGCGAACTCCTCGAGCGTTTCGTGCGCGAAGGTCCGCAGGACGACGATGTCGACGTAGCGACTGACGACGCGCGCGACGTCTGACACGCTCTCGCGGCGACCGAGACCGACCTCGGCGGGTGACAGGTACGAGCTGTGACCGCCAAGATCGCGCATCGCGACATCGAATGACAACCGCGTCCGGAGACTCGGCTTCTCGAAGATCATCGCGAGCGCGCGCCCGCGCAGGGGCGCGGACGCCGGGATCGGGTCGCGCTTCAACGCCTCGGCGTCGTCGAGCAGCGCGACAATCTCGGCACCCGTGAGGTCAGCGAGCGAGAGGAAATGCCGCACGCGGGTGGCGACGCCGCTCATCGGACGGCCTGTAGCCGTGGCCGCTGCTCGGCGAGGAGTCTGACGAGCGCGCTCGCGACGCGCGCCGGGTCGTGGCGCAGCGTGTCGGCCTTGTTCCAGAGATCCCGAGGCCCGCTCCACTTGTCGATGACCGGCGCCTTCACCGGGCGCACGCCAAGATGCTCGATCGCCCGGAGCTCGGCCTCGGTTGCTTCGAGGTAGCGGAGGCCTTCGTCCGCGTAGTGGTCGCGCAGGTGCGCGGGTGGCGGATCATCGTTCAGGAGCGCGACGTCCAGGCCGCTCCCTCCGAGATAGTCGCCGACCGCGGCGACGTGGCCCGAGAGCGCGAGGTCATCGGTCTGACCCGGCTGGGTCGTCGTGTTCGCGACGTAGACGACAAGGCCGCGGGCCTCGCTGATCGCGCGAGCGATCTCCGGGACGAGCAGGCAGGCGCACACGGTCGTGTAAAGGGAGCCCGGCCCGATCGTGATGAGGTCGGCGGCCTCGATCGCCTCGCAGGCGCCCTCCGCGGCCATCGCGTCGGGATGGCTCAGGAAGATCCGCTCGATCCGGGCCTTGCCCGGCGCGCGGACGTTCACCTCTTCTTCGACGACCGTCCCGTCGGCGAGCTTCGCGCAGAGGTGCGTGTTGTAGAGGGTCACCGGCAGGACCCGCCCGCGAACGCCGAGCAGCCGCGCCGCCTCTTCGACCGCCCGGAGGAACGAGCCCTCCTGCTGGGTGAGCGCCGCGAGGAAGAGGTTGCCGAAAGCCATGCCGTTCAGCTCGTCGCTCCTCTCGGTCTCGAAGCGGTGGCCGAAGAGCCGCCGGAGGACCGGGTCGCCCTCGGCGAGCACCGAGATCGCGTTACGGATGTCGCCGGGAGCCGGCACATCGAGCGCGATCCGCACCTTGCCGGTCGACCGGCCGGAATCGGTGACCGCGATGATCCCGGTGATGTCGTCCGTATGGGCGCGCATCCCGGCCATAACGGTGGGCGCGCCGAGTCCGCCACCCACGCACACGACCTTCATCGCGCGAATCTTGGCAGATATGCACGGAAGCGGCCATATGCGGGCGGCTGCTCCACCCAGGTACGCAGCCTGCGTAGCATCGGTGGGTGCGCCGCCACGTCCCCGGCTGGGCTGTCCAATTCGGCGTCGGTATGGCCATCGTGCTCATCGCCGTCGCGGCCTTCGCGGCGCTCGTCGGCACGGCGGTCCGCGGGCCGACCGCTTTCTTCGATGAGCTCGGCAAGACGGTCACGCGGCTCGCACCTCAGCCGCGACCCGATCTCCGCGATGATGCGCAGCTCAAGGCGATGATCCGGTCGATGCCCGACGGCAAGCTGCGCGTCGGTTCGGTCGTCGACGACAAGGACCTGGTGGTCTTCGCGGTCACGGCGCCGCGGGCGGCCGTGCGGGCATCGGTCAAGCCCGGGGACGAGCTTCGCATCGGGCGCGACGGGAACGTCGAGCTCGTGCCCACCGGCATCCCGGGCGTCATCGACCAGCTCCAGCGCGGCATCGAGGAGCTCAAGCGCCGCTTCTTCGGGCCCTAGGCAAACGACGCAAACGAAACGGGGCGCATTCGGCGCCCCGTGACGACCAATGGGAGAGCGCCTTGTCCTTAGCTCGCGCGCTTGAGACCGGTGCGCATGCGGCCGGCGACCACCTGACGGGCCTGTAGCTCGCCACGCCAGGCCTTGCGGCGCTCGAGCGCCTCGTCATACCCGCGGTCGTAGGCGCGAATCGCGAGGAATCCGACGACGACCAGACCGACCGCGACCCCGACCATAAGACCCAGGGCGAACACCAGCATGACCGCCGCCTTTCCGCGTTCCGCCGCGCGGCTCTTACTTCGGGACCTCCGAATGCAACCGACGTGCCAAGGTCGCCCGCTGCCAGGGGCGACGGCAAGGTCCCGGGGGAGTCCCCCCTTTCGGGGGAGCGCGGGCCACCGCGACGGCTGGCTAAACTGACCGCAGGTTGAGGAATGGGTACGGACCCTGCGGGGTCCCGGTCCGCCGAGGCGGTCCGCCGACGCATGCGACACGTGGCCGCGCCCTTGGCGCGGCCTTTTTGTTGCCTGCGGCGGGCGATGTCCTCGGCCAAGATCGCGAACGGAGGGACCGATGCGACTCTCGCTGATGCCCAAGAAGAGCATCTTCTTCACGCTGTTTAGCCAGCACGCGCAGAACGCGCTCGAAGCGGCCGAGGCCCTGGCAAAGCTTTTGGCCAATTTCACGGACGTGGAGAACCAGGCCCGTGAGATCCACGCGATCGAGCATTACGGCGACAAGCTGACCCACCAGATCATGCGGGAGCTCAACGGCACGTTCGTGACGCCCCTCGACCGCGAGGACATCGTCGGGCTGGCCTCGCGTCTCGATGACGTAACGGACGTGTGTCACGACGTGTCCGAGATGGTGGTCCTCTACAAGGTCACGAGCATTCGCCCGCTCGCGATCCAGCAGGCCAAAGTCCTGGTGTCGGCCGCAGCCGAGCTGGTCGTGGCGCTCAAGAACCTGGAGAAGCTCGAGGGCCTCGAGCCGCACTGGATCAAGGTCCACACGCTCGAGAACGAGGGCGACGCGCTCTTCCGCACGGCCGTCGCCGACCTCTTCGCGAAGTCGACCGACCCGGTCGAGATCATCAAGTGGAAGGATCTTCACGGCCTGATCGAGGTCGCGATCGACCGCTGTGAGGACGTCGCGAACATCGTCGAAACGATCGTGGTGAAGCACAAGTAATGGAGAGTGGGACCCTGATCGTCATCGCGGTCGTCGTGCTCGGACTCGTTTTCGAGTTCGTGAACGGCTTCCACGACGCGGCGAACGCGATCGCGACGGTCGTCGCGACCCGCGTGCTGACGCCGCTGCAGGCACTGCTCATGGCGGGAACGCTCAACCTCGTCGGGGCGCTCGTGGGTACTGCGGTGGCCGTCACCGTCGCGAAGGGCATCGTGGACAGCACGAAGGTCACTCAGGATCTCGTGCTCGCGGCGCTCGTCGCGGCGATCGTGTGGGACCTGATCACGTTCTACGCCGCCCTCCCCACATCGTCGAGCCACGCACTCATTTTCGGGATGATCGGCGCGTCGGTCTCGGTGCACGGCTGGGGCGTCGTCGTCGTCCCGGGGCTCGAGAAGACGAGCGGCGCGATTGTCGTGTCGCCGACGCTCACATTCGTCGTCGGATACGCCTTGATGCTCAGCTTGTACTGGACCCTTCGCCGGGCGACGTTCTCCGGAGTGAACCGTTTCTTCGGCAAGGCGCAGATCGCCTCCAGCGCGTGGATGGCGTTCACCCATGGCGGCAACGACGGCCAGAAGACGATGGGCATCATCTCGCTGGCGCTGGCCGGGGGTGGCTTCGTCGCGACGGCTGGTGACATCCCCGACTGGGTGAAGGTCGCGTGCGCGCTCGCCATCGGCCTCGGCACCTTCACCGGCGGCTTCCGGATCATCAAGACGATGGGGATGCGGATCACGCTGCTCAAGCCGATCAACGGATTCGCGGCCGAGACCACCGCCGGCGCAGTCATCGAGCTGGCAACACGGCTCGGCATCCCGATCTCGACGACGCACGCGATCTCCGGCGCGATCCTCGGCGTCGGCGCTACCCGACGCCTCTCGGCAGTCCGCTGGGGGATCGCCGGACGCATCGTCTCCGCGTGGGTCATGACGATCCCCGGCTGTTTCATCCTCGGGTGGGCCGCGGCCGCGCTGATGCACGCAATCGGGATCCACGTCTAACGTCCTGCCGCTGCGCGTGCCGCTCGGCGCTGCCTAAGCCGCGACGAACTCCGGAAGCCGGAACAGCTCGTCGAGCGAGCCGATCACGTGGTCCGGGACTGCATCCCCCGTCGCGGCTGCGGCCGCGGCGCGGTCGGTGAGGCCGGTCGTGATAAGCACGCCGGTCGCACCGACCTTGTGCGCGGCGACGATATCGTATTCAGGGGCGTCGCCAATCACGACGACCGGCCCCGGATCAGCCGGCTCGGTCGGACCGGCTCCGGCCCGGCGAATCGCCTCTTCGAACAAGAACGGCTCCGGCTTCCCGATGCAGACCGCCTGTTGTCCCGTGGCGACCTCGAGCGCCTGCACGATGCTCCCGGCGCCCGGAAGCAATCGGCCCTCGACGGGATAGGCGCGGTCCTTGTTCGACGCAACGAAGCGGGCTCCCCCGATGATGCAGCGCTGCGCCTCCGCGAGCCGCGCATACGTGAGGTGCAGATCGAGCCCCACGACGACCGCGTCGGGAATGGGCGGCAGATCGAGATGCGTCAGGTATTCGCGCATGGCAGCGGCGCTCACGCCATCGGCCGCCGCGTTCGCTGGCGGGTGCGCACCGGGCAACGCGCCGGCGGGCCGCGCGCTGATGCCGACCGCCGCAATCTCGGCGCGCAGACCGTCCGCGCCGACGACGAACACATCGCGCGGCTTGGGGTCGAGTCGCGCGAGGTAGTGCGCCGTCGCGTACGCGCTCGTGATCACGTGCTCCTCATCGCTACCGAGGGCGAGCCCCGTGAGCCGTTTCACGTAATCGGCCCGCGACGCCGTCGAGTTGTTCGTGGCGAAGAAGACCTGCCACCCGGCGCCGCGCAGCCGGTCCACCGTCTCCCGGGCGTGCGGCATGACGACGCTCCCGCGATAGAGCACGCCGTCCATATCGAAGATCGCGACGGGCACCGCGGCCCCTACAGCGCCGCTCGGTACAGTGCTTCGACGTCCGGCTTGGTGGTCGTGCGCGGGTTGACCAGGATGTTGCCCGAGAGCATCGCATCTTCCGCCATGTTCGGGATCGCGCCCGCATCGACCCCGAGCGGGCCGAGGTGGCTGGGGATCCCGATCGTCTCGTTCAAGCGGAAGACGTGCTCGACGGCGGACTTCGCGTCCTTCTTCGTCCCCATCGTCTCCGCCACCGTCGCGTAGCGGTCCGGCGCGGCCGAGCGGTTGAACTCCATGACGTGCGGCAGCAGGACCGCCACTGCGGTCCCATGAGCGACATGGCACCAGCCGCCGAGTGGCAGCGCCATCGCGTGCACATTCCCGAGCCGCGTGTTGCTGAACGCGAGGCTCGCGGTCACCACGGCGCGGAGCATCGCCTCGCGGGCGTCGATGTCCTTGCCGTCCTTCACCGCTCGCGGGAGCGCCCATGCGGCGTCGCGAATCGCTTCCAGCGCGAGCAGCTCGGTCATCCGGTAGGAGTTCTTCGACGTGAACGACTCGATGGCGTGCACGAGCGTATCCATGCCGGTGATCGCGGTCAGGAACGGCGGCAGGCCCACGGTGAGCTCGGGATCCTCGAGGGCGAACAGCGCGGTCGCGTTCGGGCTGATGATCACGAGCTTCTTGTGCTGCTCCGGATCGGCGATGACCGAGTTGATCGTGAGCTCGGCGCCGGTCCCGGCGGTGGTCGGGATCGCGACGACCGGCGCGGCCGGCTTGGGGACCTTGTCGAGCCCGATGTAGTCGAGCACCGTGCCGCCGTTCGAAAGGAGCACCGCCGCCATCTTCGCCGTGTCGATCGACGATCCGCCGCCGATCGCGACGAACGCGTCGGCGCCGCACTCGACGGCGCGTTCATAACAGCGCTGGACCTCGCCGACGCCGGGATCGGGGACCACCTGGTCGTAGATCTCGTACGCGATCTTCGCTTCGCGGAGCTTCTCTTCAAGGGGGCCGACGAGGCCGGCCCGCATGACCCCGGGATCGGTCACGAGGAGGACCTTGGTCGCGCCCACTTGACGGAGCGGCTCCGCGAGGGTCAGCGCGACGCCGCGTCCGATCTGGATGCGGGTGGGAATGCGGAACACGTCGATGCGGCCGGGCACGGGCGCGAGTTTAGGTTTTGGGCTTGCCCTGCGTATCGATGGCCGATCCGGCGTCAGGCGGCGTGCCGCGGCGGGGAACCTTTCCGGTCCTGCTCCGGTACATCCGCCAGGCACGGCCGGACACCGCGTCACGATGCGGCGAGCCCTCGACGTAGTTGTCCACGCGCGCGAACACGACCGCCGTGAGCGCGGCGAGGGCCACCCGCCAGAGCGTGAAGAACAGGAGGCGGAAACATCCGCCTAAGCAACAGCCCATCTACCTGACTTTCACTCCCGCCCATTCCATGCGTGTCTCATGCCACGGCGTCCGTCGTAACGACCGGTAGGGTGTGGATCGCCTTGGGCACGAGCAGGACCGAGGCCCGCTGCGGCCTGCCGATGTGCTCGTAGGCGATGTCGAGGGCCTCCTCCACGTCGACCGCCGCGCGCAGCTTGGCGAGCCGCACCACCTCAGGCGCTTCCGATGCGGCGACCACGATCTGACAGTGCTGGAGCGTGAGCGCGACCATGACCGCGCGCTGCTCCCCGCCCGCGAAATGTCGGCGCGCGGCATCGACGACCGCCGCCGGCGATTCGGCCGACTCGAGGGCGTGCAGGAACCGCTGCTCACCCGCCCCTTCGCCCGCGCCCTCGTCGAGCTTGGCCGCGATGATGATCGATCCGCCTTCGCGGACCACCGGTGTCGGCGCGAAGCGCAGATACGTCGCTGCGCGCGAGGCCTGGTAGAGGTTGACGTCCTTCGGTGCGCCGACACCGGCGATCGCGATGTCGTACTGCTTGGAGATGGGCCGGGTGTAGATCGCCGCGGCCTGCCGCACGAGCTCCGCGAGCACGGCATCCGGATCGCCTGCCGCCACCGCGACGACGCGCTCCTGATCGTCAGTCACGACGTTGATGCAGAACCGCAGGCCGGCTCGGCGCGCGATCTCGCAGATCGTCTCGTGGAACGGGTTGCCGTCGATCCGACCGAGACGGACGCCCGGATCTTCCAGGAAGCGCATCCCGTGGGTCGCGGTGATGACCGGCTCGCCGCAGCAGCCGATGGCCACCGTCTTCCGGCCGCCCGAATAACCGGCGTACTGGTGCGGCTCGACGATGCCGGTCGCGAGCACGAGGTCGGCGTCCTTCACGATCTGCTGCGTGAAGCCGGGGACGTCGTACGGCGGGATCGGCCCGAGGTCCGCCCATTTCGCGGGATCGTTGCCATCCGAGTCGATGACGCGCACGCGCGCGACGATGGCCGCGCCGAGCTTCTCCCGCTTCTCGGCGTCTGTCGTCGCCCGGTGCAGCCCAACGGCGACGACGATCGTGATCTCCGCGTCGGCGACGCCGCCGGCGTTCAGCTCATCGAGCAGCGGCGGGACCAGGACGTCATCCGGGCAGGACCGGGTGAGATCGGTGACGGCGATGACCACGCGCGGTCGGCGCGATCCGGCGCGGGCGCGGGCGCAGGCGTCCGCGCCGAGCGCGCGCAGCGGTGGCGAGCCCAGCGGCGCGCCCAGGCTCGCGCGCGCGGCTGCCGCGAGGTCGGGCAGTGGATCCGCGAACGCGCTCGTCAAGATGTCCACGTCGAACCACGGCTGGACCATGAACTCCAGCTCGTCGTGGCCATACGGGACCCGAAGCATGCGCTCGCCCCCCGGGGGCGCCTTCTGCACCCCCGGACTCTAGGTGTTAGAGCACGTGAAGGAGGCGGAGCACGATGAGGATCACGACGATGACGAGCAGTGTGTGCACCCAGCTGCCGCCCCAGGGCGGAGCAGTGGTGGTCGACAGCGCCGGTCCGCGCGCGTACATGCGTCCCCGGCCGAAGTAGCCGAACAGCCAGAGCAATAGCAGGATGACGATGATGAGCTCGAGCAGCCCCATGCGTACCTCCACACGGCCGCCCGTTCGATGAGCAGCCGCTTCACCGATTGGGTAAGCACGGCCGATGCCGTGCGCGCCACGTCGAAAAAGCTCGCGAAACTGGCCGTTCTCGGGGCGTATTTCGCTGGCCTCGACGACCCGGACTTGGCGATCGCGGCACGGCTCTTCGCCGGCACGCCATTCCCGCGGACGGACGAGCGCATCCTCTCGGTCGGTTGGAGCGCCCTCGTCGCTGCCGTGGTCGGCCGTTCCGCAGCGAGCGGCGACGCGATCGGGGCGTCGTATCAGACGCATGCGGACCTGGGCGACGTCGGTGCGGAGCTCGTCGAACGGTCGGGAATCGCGGCGCTGTTGCCCGAGCTGACCCTCCGCGACGTCGCCGACGCGTTCGAGCGGATCGCCCTGTCCCGCGGCACACGTCCCAAGCGCTTACTGCTGGTCGCGCTCCTGACACGGGCCACGGCGGGCGAGGTCCGCTACCTGGTCAAGGTGATGAGCGGTGAAACGCGCATCGGCCTCCGCGAGGGGCTCCTCGAGGACGCGATCGCGCGGGCGTTCGGCCGCGACCGGGAGGCCGTCGGTCGCGCACACATGCTGGGCGGCGACATCGGCGTCGCGGCGGTACGGGCGAAGGCTGACACGCTGGCCGACGCACGGTTCGTCCACTTCGCGCCCATCGGCATGATGCTGGCGACGCCGGTCCGCGATCTCGCGGAGGTCGGGAGGCGTTTCCCGCCGCCGTACGTCGTCGAGGACAAGTACGACGGGGTCCGCGCGCAGGTGCACAAGGAGGGCGAGCGGGTGGAGCTGTACTCGCGCACGTTCGACCGTGTCACCGATCGCTTCCCGGAGCTCGTCGCGCCGCTGCGCGCGATCCCAGGGACCTTCGTGCTCGACGCCGAGGTGCTCGCGCTCGATCCTGCGGGGCGGGCCGTGTCGTTCGTGCGCTTCCAGCGCCGGCTTGGCCGCAAGGCGGCGAGCGACGAGCTGCAGCGCGAGCTGCCGGTGGCGCTCGTCGTGTTCGACATCCTCGAGCGCGACGGCATCGTGCTGCTCGATGCGCCGCTCGTCGACCGCCGGCGCGCGCTGGCCGCGCTGCCGCTGCGCTTCCCCCTGGTCTTCGCGCGTTCGGTGGAGACCGGCGCGGCGGGCGATGACCTCATGCCGGCGCTCGACGCCGAATTCGCGGCGGCACGCGAGCGAGGCAACGAAGGTCTGGTGGTGAAAGATCCCCGTTCGCCCTACCGGCCCGGCCGGCGCGGCATGGAGTGGCTGAAGGTGAAGCGCCCGCTGCGCACCCTGGATGTCGTGGTGACGGCAGTCGAGTGGGGCCATGGCAGGCGGCGGGGCGTCCTCTCCGACTACACGTTCGCCGTGCGGGACGGGCAACGACTACGCAACGTCGGCAAGGCGTATTCGGGGCTCACGGACCAGGAGATCGCCGAGATGACTGAGTACTTCCAAGCGCACACCGTCCGCGACCTCGGCCGCGTACGCATGGTCGTGCCCGATACCGTCATCGAGGTCGCCTTCGACGCCGTGCAGCGGAGCGACCGGCACGACTCAGGGTACGCGCTCCGGTTCCCGCGCATCGTGCGCCTGCGCCCCGACAAGCCGGCCAGCGAGATCGACACCTTGGAGGCGGTCCGGGCCATCGCCGGGCCCGATACTGGCGACGGATGACGGCTCCGGGTCAGGCCGAACAGCTCGCGCTCCTGCTCTCGCTGCAGCGCGAGCTGGCGCTCGAAAGCGACATCGACACCGTCCTCCGGCGGATCGCGGACGTGGCCGTCGTGCTGCTCGACGCTGAGCGGGCCACGGTCTTCGTCATCGACCATGAGCGTGCGGAGCTGTGGTCGCGGATCCTGACCGAAAGCGAGATCCGCGAGATCCGCCTGCCGCTCGACGGTCGCGGCCTCGCGACGGACGTCGCGCGCGGCGGCGCGGCCCTTCGGATCGACGACCCCTACGGCGACCCGCGATTCGACGCGAGCGTCGACGCCCGGACCGGCTACCGCACCCGCAGCGCCCTCGTCGCGCCGATCGACGCCCGCGACCGGACCCGGCTCGGCGTGCTGCAGGTCGTCAACAAGAAGGACGGCGCGTTCGGCCCGGCGGACGAAGCGGTCGCCACGTCGCTCGCGGGATCCGCCGGCATCGCGCTCGAGTACGTCGCGCTCAACACGCAGCTCGCGCAGGAGCGGCTGCGGGTCGTGAAGGTGAGCGAGGAGACACGCCATCGGCTCGCGCGCGATCTCCACGATGGCGTCGCGCAGACCCTCGCGAACGCGGCCATCGGCATCGAGATCGCGCAGCGGCGGGCACGGACCGACGTGCCCGCGGCGCTCGGCGAGCTCGACGCGCTGCGGGTCCGGCTCGTCGAGGCCCAGCAGGGGCTACGCGACATCCTCTTCGCGCTCCGTCCGGTCGCCCTCACCGAAGACGGCCTCGCGGCCGCGGTCCGAGCCCTCGCTGAGCGGATGGACGGGACGAACGGGTCGCGCGTCGTCGCACGGAACGTCACCTCGGTCCGCCGGGTCGGCGCCGAGATCGAAGCAGGCGCGTTCACCGTGCTCCGCGAGGCCGCGAATAATGCCGTGAAGACGGGCCGCGCGCCCAACGTCGCGCTCGATGTCGTCGACGAGGACGGTGCGGTGGTCGCCGTCGTCGAGGACGATGGGAAGGGCTTCGACGTCGCCGCCACGCTCGCGGGCTATGCCACCCGCGGCAGCCTGGGCCTGCTCCAGATGCGCGAGTCCGCGCGGCTCATCGGGGCCCAGCTCTCGATCGACTCGAGCCCCGGCAGCGGCACCCGCGTGCGGTTGCGGGTGCCGGCGTGAGCGAGGAGCGGCGGAGCCGTTCGGGCCGGCGTACGGCCGACGCGATCGGGAACGTCGCGTTCGAGGACGCATTCGTCGCGCTCACCGACGGCATCCTCATCACGGATCAGGCTGGCTTGATCCTGTCCGCGAACCCGGCGGCCTTTCGCGTGCTCGGCGAGGACGTGCTCGTCGGCATGCGTTTCGAGGAGCTTCTGCTGGTGAGCGGGGCGACCACCGTCCAGAACCCGGATGGGCACGCGATCCGGCGGGCCTGGTTCCCGCGCGAGGAGCGCATGGGCGTCCTCGAGATCGTCTCCACGCCGCTCGGCGGAGCGACGCCGCGAGCGACGATCCACACCGTACGTGACGTCACCGCGAGCACGGAGCTGCTGCGATTGAAGGAAGAGTTCCTGCTGGAGGTGGCGCACGAGCTGCGCACCCCGATCGCCGCGCTGTCCGCATCGCTCGACCTCTTGCACCAGGACGCGCTCTCGATGCCGCGCGCGGAGCTGCGCTCGATGATGACGACGCTACGCCGGAGCTCCCTGCGGCTCGAGCATCTGGTCGAGAACCTGCTCGACGCCGGGAGCATCGAGGCCGGGACGTTCGAGGTCCGTGCGGTGCCGACGAGCCTGCGGGAGATCCTCGAGGACAGCCTCGTGTTCATTCGCTCGATCTTCGACTCGAAGGATCAGGAGCTCGTCACCCACTTCGCGCGCGGGACCGATCGCGTCGTCGCGGACCCGAGGCGGACCGGGCAGGTGTTCGCGAACCTGCTCGGCAACGCGGGGAAATATGGGACCGCCGGGTCGGCGATCACGCTCCGCGCGGAAACGGATGGGGGATTCGTCCGCGTCACCGTCCACAATGACGGAGAGGCGATCCCGGACGACGAGCTCGCCCGGCTGTTCCAGCGCTTCTTCCGCTCGCGCACCGTCCGCGGCGAGGCCGGCGGTCTTGGACTCGGCCTGACCATCTGCCGCGCAATCGTGCAGGCCCAGGGCGGCGAGATCGGGGTCGCGAGCGCGCCCGAGCGGGGAACGTCGGTACACTTCACCCTCCCGATGGCCCGCCATCTGGTACAGGAGGCTCGATCCTCATGAAGCTCATGGTCGTCGACGACGACCGCGACCTCGTGGAGCTCCTCGACTACGCGCTCCGGCGCGAAGGCTACGAGGTCGTCCGCGCTTATGACGGCGAGGCCGCCCTCGAGACCCTCAATCGCGAGCGGCCCGATCTCGTGGTCCTCGACGTAAACCTCCCGAAGCTCGCCGGTTTCGTCGTGCTCGAACGCATTCGTCACGTCGACGAGCACGTCGCCGTGCTGCTGCTGTCGGCGCGACAGGACGAGCAGGACATTCTCCGCGGCCTGCAGCTTGGCGCCGACGACTACATCACGAAGCCATTCCGGCCGAAGGAGCTCGTGGCCCGAGTGAAAGCGATCCTCCGCCGCGCGGCGTCGACCGGCGGGCGGCCGGCGCCCTCGATCTATCGGACCGGCGACATCCTGTTGGACGAAGCGACGCACGAGGTCCGCACCGCGGAGGTGCCGGTGCATCTCTCACCGACCGAGTTCAAGCTCCTGCGGCATTTCATGGCGAACCCCGGGCGCGTCCTGACCCAGGAGGAGATCCTCGAAGGCGTGTGGGGCTACGACGCAGACGTCGGCGGCGATCTCGTGAAGCTGAACGTGAGCCGCCTGCGGCGCAAGCTCGGCCAGGACGGGCAGACCCGCGATGTGATCCAGACCGTCCCGGGTGTGGGCTATCTGTTCAAGGGCGCCGAGGGCGGGGTCGCGCGCGCGGAAGCCAGGCCCAGATAGGGGCTAGGGGGAGCTGCTGGCTAGGTGGCAGCCTCTGACAGCCGCCGCCGGGTCGCTTCCAGATCCGCGGCATTGCTGTAGACGGGATACACCGCGTAGCCGGACGCCTTTGAGATCGCGTCGACGGCGGCGCTGTTCGGATCCGGGAGCGCGACCGTGAGGACCTGGCCCTCGCGGCCGACCACCACGGCGTTCCATTCGGCCGCGAGCGCGCGCGGCAGCACCGCCTGCAGCTCCGGCGTCGCGAGGCGCGCCGGCTCGGCGAGGTACGGGGCGGGCGGGCTGGACAGGGCCCGGGTGCGCAGCGAGCCACGGGGACCCTGGGCGAAGCTGTGTTCCCACACCCGGAGGCCACCACCCGCCTCTTTCGCGCGATACATCGCGGTGTCCGCGAGCTCAATCAGGCTCGCACCGTCGCTCGCCGGGCGGGGGAAGGTGGCGATCCCGATCGACAGGGCGATCGTCGCTCCTGCGGCGCTGAGCTCGACGGGAAGCGCCTGGGCCGCTGTCCGCTCGAAGACCCGGAGCGCGACGCGCGACGCTGATTCGGTATCGGACTCCGGAAGGATGACGGCGAACTCATCCCCTCCGTAGCGCGTCGGGACGTCGTACAGCCGGACCGCCTGCTTGATCCCGGTCGCGACGGCGCGCAAGACCTGATCGCCGACGCGATGCCCGAACCGATCGTTGATCGACTTGAAATGGTCCACATCGATCATCAGCAGCGCAATCAGGTGCTCGGACCGCAGCGCGCGGTTGAGCTCGGCTTCCAGGCGGCGGTCGAAGTGCCGGCGATTGAACAGCCAGGTCAGCGGATCGGTCTCGGCGAGCCGCTGCATCGCCTCCCCCTGCTCGCGCTGGAGGAGGCAGGCGCCGATGTGACTCGCGAGCAGCTCGAGCGTCTCGAGGTCGGTCTCCTCGAACGATCGTCCGTCGACCGGATCGGCGACGTTCAGCACGCCGCGCGACTCGTCGTCCACCACGATCGGTACCGACAGGAACGACTCGGTCCGGTAGCGACCCGCCTGTTCCGCCGACTGGCCATCGCGGGGTCGGGCCGGACCGACGCCGGAGCGCACGAGCACGGAGCGTTTGGAGGCTGCCACCGCGCCGACGACGCCTTCGCCTTCGCGCACACGGACATGCCGCTTGACCTCGTCGGTGATGCCGATGGCGTGGGCCATGACGAAGTCGGCCGATGCGTCGTCACGCAGCAGGAGCGAGGCGCGCTCCCCCCGGACAAGCTCGGTCGTCACGCGAAAAATGGAGTCCAACAGGTCCTGGGCGAGCCCTGGCCCGCCCCGCGCGCTGACGCTGTCCACGCCGCCTCCCGCCAAAGGTTCCCCCGCCGCCGCCTGAGTGTCCGTTCACCACCCGAGCGAGGCCATGACCGTTCGGTATCTGTTCGGCCCCAGGACGACTGGCGCGACGAAGCTAGGGCTTCGCGAGCACCCAGGGCCGCCGGTCAAGTGGGCTTAAATCACTAGGTCTTGCCGGCGAGGATCGGCGTACCGGTGACGTGGTCGACGCCACCGGCCGGTTCGAGGGTGATGGCCACGCCGTCGCCCGCCCCGAGCGGTACGGTGAGCAGCAGCGTCGTGACGCCGTGACCGTCGGTGATCCCGGCGGCGATCGGCGTCTCGCCACGGACGACCCAGGCTTCCCAGGTCTTCCCGGACGGCGCGGCAGGCAGGTCGAGGACGAGGAACGGGGCGGCTCCGTTCGCGGGGGTGACGACCGAACCGCGCACTCCCTGCAGCTCTCCGGTGGATGCCAACGTGACGACACGAGCGCCCGCGGTGCCCGCCACCGCGGCAGCGTAGCGGTCCGCATCGCGGCGCGCGCTCCCGAAGCCGACGAGCGAGACCACGAGTGCGAGGCCCAGGGCGAGCGGCACCGCGAACGGGACGGGGTGGCGCAGCGCATCCAGCAGGGACGCGAGCCAGGCCGGAAGCGCAGGAGCGGCCGGGGCCGCACCGCTCGAGCGTGCGCGGTCGACGATCGCCGCGCGTAACGACGGCGGGGCGTCGCGCGCGGCGGACTCGGCGATGGCCCAGGCGGTCTCCCCGAACGCGCGCACGTCCGCGCGGCAGCCGGTGCAGTCTGCGAGGTGCGCGGTCACCGCGCGCTGGTCGTCGCCATCCAGGACGCCGATAGCGTACGCGGCGAGATCGTCGTACGGATGGCCGGTCATGACGGCTCCATCTCGATCGCGAGGCGCTCCCGGAGCTTCGCCATGCCGAGCCGGACGCGGCTCTTCACCGTGCCGAGGGGTCCCGGTCCGTTCCGAGATCTCGCTCTGCGAGAGTCCGGACCAGAACGACAGGCTCAACACGTCGCGCTGTTCGGCCGGCAGCGAGGCGACGGCCGATCGCACGCGCTCCGCCCGCAGGCTCGCGATGGCGCGGTCATCGACGCGATCCTCGTCAGCGAGCTCGACCGCCTCTTCGATCACGGTCTCCCGCTCCAGGCGCTTGCCCTTGGTCCGCCGCCAATCGATCGCCGCGTTCCGGGCGATCGCCATGAGCCAAGTCCGCACCGAGCCGCGGTCGGCCCGGTAGGTGGACGCCCGCTGCCAGACGGAATGGAAGGCGTCCTGGACGACCTCCTCGGCCGCCTCGGGGCTGCCCAGCATTCGGTAGAGGATGCCGAAGACGACCCGGCCATGCCGGTCATAAAGCGCGCCGAGCGCGGTCGGATCCCGCCGCGCGACGCGGTCCAGCAGCCGTCCATCGTCAACTTCCTCATCACTGCTTACGACATCGGAGGCGCTCACGGATGACCCGGCGAAGCGTCGGTCACGGCTCGAATCGTAGGCCACCGTCCGGGGTGGTCGAAAGGCGGTCATCCGGTGCGCGACACCGTTCGTAAACCCCGCTCAACGGCCGGCGGGGCCTTCCCGCGGGCACGCGGTCCAGCCAAGTCTTCGCGGAAAGGAGAACTTACGTATGGCACGTACCTTTGCGATCGTCTTTGGCGCCGTCTACGTCATCGTCGGCGTGCTCGGCTTCGCCCTCCAGAGTCCGCTCCTTGGGCTCTTCGGCGTCAACCCCCCGCACAACGTCGTGCACCTCGCGATCGGCGGACTCTGGCTTGTCGCGGCCTTCGCTGCCCCGATGGGGCCCGACTCGGCCCGGAAGATCTCGCAGGTCATCGGCATCGTCTACCTGCTCGTCGCGATCCTCGGCTTCGTCCTCCCGGCGCTGATGGACCAGCTTCTGGTGATCAACACGGCGGACAACTTCCTCCACCTGGGAACCGCGATCCTCGCGCTCTACATCGGCTTCATGACGCCGCGGGGCGCCTTGGCCACGACCTAGCACTCGTCCCCGCGACGACCCCTGAGCCCCGGCACGTTCGTGCCGGGGCTCTTCGTTACGCAGTCGTCACGTCGGCAGGCATCCACAGAAATCCAATGGGCGGCGTCCTCGCGTATGAGTCGCCGTGAGGCACTTCTCCACGGCCACCCTCTTCGCCTGTTGCGCCCTCGTCGCAAGCTGCGGCACGACGCCCAGCGGCGCAGCGGGCGATAGCAACAGCGCCGTACCGGCACAGTCCACGGCCATCGTCGTCAGTGCGTTCCGCTTCCAGCCCGACGTCCTCGAGATCTCGCGCGGCACGTCCGTCACTTGGACCAACAAGGACGCGATCCTTCACACGGTCACCTCGGGCACATCGGTGAAGAAGGACGACTTCGGCAACTACGACATCAAGCCGGACGGCCGCTTCGATGGCTCGATGCCCGATCAGGGCAAGGGCTTCACGTTCACCTTCACGACCGCGGGCACGTACACGTACTTCTGCTCGCGGCACAACAACATGACCGCATCGGTCGTCGTGCGCTGACCGCCATTGGACGACCACGCGGACCACGCGACCAGAAAAACACAGGGAGACGCATCAATGAAGCGAGCATTCCTACGACTTTCCGCCGGCGCGATCGTCTTTTCGATCGCGGCAGCGGCCTGCGGACCGGCGAGCACTTCCGGGGCAACGACCCCGAGCCCGAGCGCCACGCGGAACACCGTCACGGTGATCGCGAGCCCGAGCGCAGCCGCCGCCACCTCGGTGACGAAGGCAGCGGACCTCCGGGTCGTGTTGAACCTGCTGCTCCTCGACCATGTCTACATTACCGCGCAGGCCACGGATCAAGCCCTCATCGGGAACGACGCGGGCTTCAAGGCCGCGGCGGCGACCCTCGACAAGAACACGGTCGGCCTCGGCAGCGCGATCGGCGCCGCGTACGGCGACGCCGCTAAGACGACCTTCCTCGAGCTCTGGCGGAAGCACATCGGCTTTTTCGTCGCCTACACGCAGGCCGCCGCCAAGGGCGACGCCGCGGGCAAGGCGAAGGCCGACGCGGACCTCGACGGGTACCGCAAGGACTTCGACGCCTTCATCACCGGCGCGAACCCGAACCTCCCGAAGGGTGCGGTCGCGGACCTTCTCGTGAATCACGTGAAAGGCCTCGAGGCGCTCATCGACGCGCAGGCCGCCAAGGACCCGACCTGGCCGGACAAGGCCATGGTCGCCGCGGACCACAGCCAGAAGATCGCGGACCCGCTCTCGGGCGCGATCGCCAAGCAGTTCCCTGACAAGTTCCCGGGCGACTCGGCCTCCAAGGCCGCTGACCTTCGGGTCGCGCTCAACCTCCTCCTCGACGCGCACGTCCAGCTCACCTCCTACGCGACCGGCGCGGCACTCGGCTTCAACAACGCCGGCTTCGACCAGGCCGCGGCGACCCTCGACAAGAACACGGTCGGCCTCGGCACCGCGATCGGCTCCGTCTACGGCGACAGCGCCAAGACGACGTTCCTCGAGCTCTGGCGGAAGCACATCGGCTTCTTCGTCAACATGACGAAGTCGACCGCCGCGAAGGACCAGGCCGGCATCGACAAGGCGAAGGCCGACCTCGACGGCTACCGCAAGGACTTCGACGCGTTCATCACCGGCGCCAACCCGAACCTCCCGAAGGGCGCCGTCGCGGACCTCCTCGTCTCGCACGTCACCGGCATCTCGGCCTTCATCGCCGACGAAGCCGCGAAAGACACGAAGGCCTTCGACGACATCGAGATCGCATCGAACCACAGCCAGAAGATCTCTGACCCGCTCGCGGAAGCGATCGTCAAGCAGATGCCCGCGAAGTTCCCGGGCAACTAGTGACCTCCTCGATGACCCGGCCCCTCGTGCTGATGCTGGCGGCGATCGCGATTGTGATCGGCGTCGCCCACACGAGCGGGCCGGGGTACGAGGGCCGGCGACCAGCCCGAACACCCGGCGCAGTGAGGGTCGAGGCCGGACCCTACAACGCAGCGGTCGGCATCCAGCAGACCGAGGATGGCCAACGGGCCGTCATATTCCTCACCGATGTTTCCGGCCAGCCGGTCGGGGGCAAGCCGCTCACCGGGCTGATCGCCTACGAAGGCACCGGGACCGGCCACGAGCACCACGACATCCTCATCAGTCGCGAGGACCAGCCCGGGCGCTACGTGCTCGACCTCCGCGCGGTCGGGCCGGGCCCGTGGCTGCTGACCATCGCCGTGGGCGACGAGGGCCGCGGGCTCTATGCGTTCACGGTGCGCTGAAACTCGTCGATCCATCCCCCTCCTCCTAGCGGGCGCCCCGGGGCATCATCCCCGGGGCGTCCCGCACCGTATGCGGAGCGAACACCAAATGATTCGAGAGGACCAATGACCTCGCCGATCCGCCTCGCGGCAGCGCTCCTGGCCGCCGGCGCGATCCTCGCGACCCTGGGTGCCTGCAGCTCGGCAGCCGCGCCGGCTTCAGGGCCCCGGCGACCGCGGCGGCGGCCTCGGGCGTCGAGATCCAGGGCTTCGCGTTCAAGCCGCCGTCCCGTGGGCAAGTACGCCTACTTTCTGCTCGATCCACAGCTCGATGAGCGCGACGGTCGTCGTCAAGTAGCGTCATTGCCAGTCGCGTGAGGCGACCTTCACGAACAGCGTGAGCGCATCGAGCCGGCGCGCCAGCACGGACACGACACCGTCGACGTGCTGGAGCGCCCCCTCGACGACGACGGCTCCGCCCGTGTCCACGACCGGCTTGTAGCGAGCGTACGTCGCGGGACGGACGATGATGTTCACGAGGCCATACTCGTCCTCGAGCGACAGGAAGACGTGGCCCTTCGCGGTCTCAGGGTGCTGCTTCACGACGATCGCGCCGGCGACGCGCACGGCCGCCCCGTGGGTCCCGTCGCGGATCTCGGCCGATGAGCGCACCCCACGCGCGCGCAGGCGCTCGCGATAGAAGCGCATGACCTGTGAGCCGACCGGGATGCCGGTGATCCGGTAGTCGAGGGCCGCGCGCTCCTGCTCGCTCAGCGCCGGGAGATCGGGCGCGATGGTCGTGGGGAACGCGAGCACCGGTCGCGCGAATGCCGGTGCGGCCCGATGCGCGTCGCGGGCCCGCCACAGCAGCGCCCGCCGGGCCTCGCCGAAGGCGTCGAACGCACCCACGAGCGCGAGATTGCGGAGCGCCTCCTCCTTCAGGCCCACCCGGCCCGCGAAGTCGTCAAAGGACCTGAATGCGCCGCGCTCGCGCTCGGTCACGATCGCCGCCGCTTCATCCGCGCCGAGCGCGCGGACATCGCCGAGCCCGAGTCGCACATCGTGCGTCCGGCACACCCGATGTGTCGCGATCGTTCGAGAGCGATCGACGACGTCGTCCGGGAACGTCGTCCCGCTTGCCGGGGCACGCTCTTCGATGACCGCCTTCGCGATGGAGCGGTTCACGTCGACCGGCAGCATGCGGATGCCATGGCGCTTGGCATCCCCGGCAATGACCGCCGGCGAGTAAAAGCCCATCGGCTGGTTGTTCAACAGCCCGATGTAGAACTCGGCTGGGTAGTACAGCTTCAGGTGCGCCGTGTGATACGCCGTGAGCGCGAACGCGGCCGCATGGCTCTTGCAGAAGCCGAACTCGGCGAATGCCGCGATCTGCCCGAAGATCGTGTTCGCGACGTCGTTCGGAACGCCCTTCGCCGCCGTACCGCGCAGGAACGGCGCGCGTAGCCGCTCCATGTCCTCGCTCGAGCGCGCGCGACTCATCGCCCGGCGCAGCTTGTCCGCCTCCGACGGGGTGAAGCCGGCCACGGCCATCGAGACGCGGAGGATCTGCTCCTGGAATAGGATCACGCCGAGCGTCTCCTTGAGGATCGGCTCGAGCAGCGGGTGCGCGTAGGCCACCGGCTCGCGGCCCTGCCGGCGATGGATGTACGGGTTGACCATGTTCCCCTGGAGCGGGCCGGGGCGGATGATCGCGACCTCGACCACGATGTCCGCGAAGCACCGCGGTCGCACGCGCGGCAGCGCCTGGGCCTGCGCGCGGCTCTCCACCTGGAAGATACCGATGGTGTCGACCTCGCAGAGGAGGTCGTAGACGGCGGGATCCTCGAGCGGCAGGGTCCCCAGATCCAACCGGACGCCGTGAAGGTCGTCGATCATCGCGACCGCGTCCTTGATCAGCGAGAGGGTCCGCAGGCCGAGGAGGTCCATCTTGATGAGCCCGAGATCCTCGATGTCCCGCTTGTCGAACTGCACGACGTTGCGGCCCGGCATCGTGGCGCGCTCGATGGGGACCGTGTCGACGAGCGGCAGCGCGGTGATGAGCATCCCACCGTTGTGGATCGAGAGATGCCGCGGAAAGTCCGCGATCTCCTCGACGATCTTCCGGAACAGCGGCCAGCGCTCGCGTTCGCGCGCGTCGAGCATGTCGGCCACGGTCCGTGCCGGCGGCGCTGTCACCTCCGGCTCGCCGATGAACGGGACCCCTTCCGGGCCGCGGGACGCGAATCGGGGCGCGTCGATCGACTTCGCCATCCGGTCGATGACCAGATCGCGGAAGCCGAGCGCCTTCGCGACCTCACGTGACGATGACCGCGAGCGGTATGTCACGACGTTGCAGACCATGGCGGCGAAGTGCTCCCCATACTTCGTGTAGACGTACTGGATGACCTCCTCGCGGTCGTTCGTCGCGATGTCGAGGTCGATGTCCGGCATGGTGTGCGAGTCCTCGGTGAGGAAGCGCTCGAAGAGAAGGTCGTGCCGGATCGGATCGACCTTCGTGATATCGAGGACGTACGCGACGATCGAGTCCGCCGCCGAGCCGCGCCCCTGGGCCGGGATGCGCCGCTCGTTGCAGAACCGGACGATGTCCCAATTGATGAGGAAGAACTCCGCGAGGCCGCACCGATTGATGACGTCGAGCTCGTGCGCGAGCTGCTTCGACACCGCGGGGGTCATCCCGCCGTACTTCGCCCGCGCACCGTCTTGGCAGAGCGCGTAGAGGAACGAGAACGGGGTGTAGCCGTCGGGGACCGGGAACCCGGGTAGCCGCTGGTAGCCGAAGCCGAGGTCGAGCGCGCAGCGATCGGCGATCGCCCGCGCGTTCGCGAATGCAGCCGGATGGTGCCCCAGCCGCACGCGGAGCTCAGTCTCGCTCTTCAGCCACCGCTCGCCGTTCGCCGCAAGCTGTCTGCCGGCCTCATCGACGGTCAGGCCGAGATCGATGCAGCGCAGCACATCGTGGAGCCGGCGCGCATCGGGCCGCGCGTAATGGACGTCGTTCGTCACGACCGTGGCGAGGCCGAGCTCGAGCGCGAGCTCCGCGCGTGCATCGCAGCGCCCGATGTCATCCGGCCCCCAGCGATCGACGAGCTCGACGAAGAGCCGGTCGCCGAAGACCTCGCGCAGCCGCGCGAGCGTCTCGGCGTCGTCGCTCTCGGACAGGGCGATGAGCCCCGCCGCGTGCTCAAAGACGAGCCCGAGGGTCGCGCGCGGCTTCGTCTTCTCGCCGGCGAGCTGGGCCGCGGACACGATCCGACAGAGGCTCGTCCAGCCGCTGCGGTCGAGCGCGAGCAGGACCATCGGATCGGCGTCGATGGGCCGCAGTTCGGTGCCGAAGATCGGCTTGATCCCACGCTCGCGCGCGGCGTTCCAAAAGCGCACCGCGCCGTACAGGCCGTTCGTATCGGTGAGCGCGAGCGCGTCCTGCCCCTGCGCGACCGTCGCCGCGACGAGATCGTCGACGGTCGACGCACCATCCAGGAACGAGTAAGGCGAGTGCGTATGCAGGTGGACGAATCCGCTCACGGCCGGCCTACGCGCGCATCAATCCATCACTCGTTGCAGGAACCAGGCGCCGGTCCGGCGGTCCCCGAAGACATCGCAGAGCAGGCCGTCGGCGGTGCGCAAGGTCAGGTATTCGCGTGCGAGGCCATCGGCCCACCACTCGCCGTCGACGCGCCACCGGCGCACCACTTCGACGACGACGAGGCGCCGGTGCCCGACACGGAGCGCGCCCGGCTCACCCTCGTGCCACTCCATGTGCGCCGGTAGCGGATCGGCGAAGAGGCGGCTCATTACCGGACCACCTCTTCCCACTCCGCGACGCGCTCGGGCAGGCGCGCGTCCGCGTCGACGACCCGCGGCTGCAATACGGCGTTCGGGCCGAGGCGCGTGCGCAGGAATTGGGTGACGGCAATCGCCTCTTCGGCGTGCGCGCCGTCCGGTGCGAACAGCCCGATCTGGCGGCCGCGGGCGGGCTCGACCGCGGTGATCTCGAGCGATGCCGAGATCACCGCGCCGAGCGCCGGGAGCTCTTCAAGGCCCCAGCGGAGCGAACGGACGATGGCGCTCGACTCGCCGGACGGCGGCAGCAGCGAGCGCTCGAGGCGGAGCGGCAAGAGGTCGTCGCGCTCGAGGACGAGCCGGATCCGCAGCGCGGCGAGCCCGTCATGACGGAGCGCCTCCGACAGCTCGTCGGCCGCGCCGCGCAACGCGAAGACGAGCCGCTCGCGTGAATCCACCGGAGCGTCCCACATCCGCTTCGCGCGGATCCGCCGGCGCGGTACTGCGCCCCGCACGTCCTCGATCGCCTCGCCGGACGCGAGGCCATAGGCGATCGCGGCCGCCTGGCCGAAGCGATCGGAGACCGCGCCGCGGGGCAGGGCCAGGAATTCGCCGATGCGCCTGATGCCGAGCAGTGCGAGCTCGTCGATGAGCCTTGGCTGGAGCGGCAGCACGTCGAGCGGCAGCACGTCGAGGAACGCGCGCTCGCCGCCGGCGGCGATCTCGCACACGGTGCCCGCGGGTACCTGCGACGCGGCGATACGCGCTACGAACGGCGTCGTACCGATGCCGGCGCCCGGTGCGATACCCGCACCCGCGGCGCCGCACGCGGCGATCGCGTTCCGCGCGACGCGGGCCGGCGCGCCGAGCAGCCGTTCGGTGCCCCGGAGATCGCAGACGAAGGCGCCGTCGTCGGCAACGCCGACGCGCGGCAGCATCGCGCAGAGCGCGGCAAGGACGCGCCCGCGGGGCGCCGCCTCGGGCACGACGAGCGCGAGGAACGCTTTCATGGATCCAGCGGCACAGCTGCTCCTTGCTCGTTCTTCATCCGGTCTGCTCCAGTAATTCACCGCGCGTGCCGACGTCGTGCAGCTCGCGGCCGAGCGCGCCGAAATGGAAGACCGCGCGCTCCCCGACCGACGACACCCATCCGGTCGTGCGCCCGAAGCGACGCTCCCAAGCGACGCGCGCGAACGCGAGGGTCGGGATCGCGACTCGTACTGGTCGCGTCTCGGACACCACGAGCAGCGCGGCCGGTGACGACCGGACGATCGCCAGGAGCGGCGCAAGATCGTCGATGCCCACACGCTGCACGGCCGCGAAGCGCAGGCCGATATCGACGACCGCGAGGCGGAAGCCGTCGCTGCGCAACGCGGCCCTCGCCGCGAGGAGGACATCGTCGCGGGTGTGCGCGCGCACGACGACCAGGCGGGCGAGGTCGACGCCCGCGCGAAGGGCGACGAGCGGATCGAATGTCGCGCTCGGGTCCACCCAGAGGACCGTGCCGCCGTCGCGCTGCGCACCGGCCACGGCGTGATGCGCGAGCGTGGTCACGCCCGTGCTCCCCGGGCCGATGAACGCGAGCGGGGCACCCGACGCAAGGACCGGAGTCATGGCATCCAGCGACGTGCCGGTCTGGATGCGCCGCTCCGCGCTCCGCCGCTCGACCGCGGCGCCGCGCGCCAGCACATGCGTGCCAAAGCGGCCCTCGACGCTGGCAATGGCCTCCGCGAGGGTCGTTGCCACGCCACGCTCCCCTACCTGTCCGACCCGGTCTGGCCTCCGTTCGAACGGATGTTCTATAACATAGGGAGATGTCGAGTCAGCGTCAAGTCCTCGCACGGTCCGCGGAACGGGCGTTCTGGCCGACGTCGTGCACATGGTTGGCTCATGTAAGGGGGCGCCCGCCATGAGCACGAATGACGTCAACCCGCGCCAGTGCGTCGACTGCGGCCAGGACGCGTACATCCGGCTTGCGGGCACGGAGGACTCCGTCTGCGCCCACTGCTTCGCCGATCGCGGCCGCGCCGCCCGGCGTTCCTCGGTCGATGGGGCCGAGGGTCCGGATGCGCCGTCTAGAGGGACGCCGTCTCGACCGACAGGATCGGCGGGAGGTGTTGCGCGATGAGCGACCACGTCCGGCCCTCATCGGCGCTCCCCCAGAGCTCACCGCTCGTCGTCCCGAAGTAGACCCCGGCCGGATCCATCCGGTCCGTGGCCATCCCCTCACGCATGACCTCATAGCGCGCGCCGCGCGGAAGGCCGTTCGCGAGCTTCGTCCAGGTCTTCCCCCGGTCGCGCGTCCGGTGCACGCCTGTCGCGTCCGCGCGGCTCATCCGCATCGGGAACTCGAGCGGGAAGACGTACGCCGTCTTCGGGTCGCGCGGGTGGATCGCCGACGCGAATCCGAAGTCGGTCGGAAGGCCTTTCGTGACGTTCGTCCATTTCTTGTCGCCGGCATCCTTGAAGTACGCCCCGACGTGGTTCTGCTGGAATCGCGCCCCCGGGACGGTCGGATGCCCGACGAGATGATGGACACACCCGTAGTTGCCCTCGGCCTGCGGCGGCAGCGGTGACCCTGTGCCCTCGTTGGAACGTGTCCAGCTGCGTCCGCCATCGCCCGTCTCGTAGACCCCCGCGGCGCTGATCCCGATCGAGAGGGTCTTCGCGTCACCGGCATCGACGGCGATCGAGTGCAGCCCGAGCCCGCCGCCGCCGGGATTCCAGTACTTGCGCTCGGCGTGCTCGTTCAGGCTCGTCACCGGCTGCCAGCTCAGGCCGCGATCGGTGCTCTTGAAGAGCGCGGCCGGCTCGACTCCGGCCCACACGACGCCCGGCTCGCTCGCGTGCCCGGGCTCGATGTGCCACGTGCGGCTGAACGTGAGCGCTGAGTCCGCCGGGAACGCGGGATTCTTGGCGGTGCTCCAGCTCTTGCCGAGGTCGCGCGAGATCTCGATGCGCGGTCCGCCCCAGGTGTTGTTGATCGCGGCGTAGAGCGACTCGCCGTCGCGCGGATCGAACGCGACGTGGTAGGTGACCTGCCCTGGGAAATGCGAGCCCTCGAGCCGCCAGCGCTCCCGCGCCGCGCCGCCGCGGAAGACGTACGCGCCCTTTTTCGTCCCCAGAAGGACGAGCACCGACCGCGCCATGACTACCTCTCCCCGCCGGATACGGCCGGCACGATGTGGACGACGTCCCCGTCGCGCAGGGGCGTCGCCTCGCCTCCGAGATACCCGATCTCTTCGTCGTTCGCGAAGATGTTCACGTGTGCGCGTATCTTGCCGTGTTCGTCGCGCAGGCGCTCGGCGAGACCCGGGTGACGCACGACGAGCCCGGCCAGGGCGCCCGCGACGTCGCTCGCCTCGACGGCGGCGCTGCGCGCGCCGCCGGCGAACTCGCTGAACGCGCCATGCAGCCGGACAGTGACCTTCGACACGAGAGCGCAGCCTAAACTGCCGCTTCCATGACCACCACGTTCCTTGGGGAGCCCGCTGCCCACGACGCAGATCGCGTCGGCGCGAAGGCCGCGACGCTGTCGCGGCTCGCCGATCGGTTCCGCGTCCCCGCGGGCTTCTGCCTGGACGCAAGCGTTCATGAGGATCTTGGCGCCGCGCTCGACGGCGACGCGACGGCGGTCGCCACCCTCCGCGCGCTCGTCACCGAGGGTCACACCGAGCTCCGCCGGAGAACGGGGCGCCCCGACCCCGCGGTCGCGGTCCGCTCGTCGGCGATCGGCGAGGACGGCGCGGAGACCTCCTTTGCCGGTCAACACGAGACGATCCTGAACGTCCACGGCCCCGAGGCGATCGTCGACGCGGTCCTGCGCTGCTGGAGATCCGTCGGCTCGGAGCGCGCGATCGCGTATCGCGCCGAGCGCGGCATCGCTGGTCCGCCGCGCGCCGGCGTCCTAGTGCAGGAGCTCGTTGAGGCCGACGTCGCCGCGATCGCGTTCAGCGCGCATCCGGTCACCCACGATCGGAACGTCGTGCTCGTCAACGCGAGCTGGGGGCTCGGCGAGAGCCTGGCGTCAGGGGCGGTCACGCCGGACGAATACGAGGTCAGCAAGACCGGCCTCACCATCCTCCATCGCCGGATCTCCGACAAGGCGGTCGAGACCGTCCGTACGGCGACCGGAACGGAGGAGCGTCCCGTCCGCGCTGAACGACGGCGTGTCGCGGCCCTCGATGACGAGCGTGCGGTGGAGGTCGCGCGGCTGGCGATCGCGCTCGAGGCCGAGAGCGGTCTGCCGGTCGATGTGGAGTGCGCGTTCAGCCGAGGACAGCTCTATCTACTGCAATCGCGGCCGATCACCGCGCTCGAGAGCGGCGCGTTCCCGGTTCGCTGGGCCGACCCGGCCGACGCCCTGCTCACGTGGACCCAGGAAGACGCGCATACGGCGGAAGCGTGTCCATACCTTTCGGCCGAGTACACGTTCCGTGGCGCGCAGGTAGGCATCAACGCCCGCCTCGAAGCCCAGGCTGGTCCGATCCGCGTCCGCTACGCGTTGTTCAACTGCTACCTGTACGAGACGGTGGTGCTGCTCGTGCCGCCTGACGAGGTGGCTGCGGGACGGGCCCGCGGCGTCGCGATCGCGCGCAGGCACGCGCGCGCGTTGCGACAGTCGTGGGACACGGAATACCTGCCGGCGGTCCACGAGCACTACGAGTGGATCCGCGCGCAGGCACCTCTGGACCAGGGTCGGCCCGAGGCGGCGGGTGCGTGGGCGGAGCTCTGGCGCCGCGTGGAGCGAGTCTGGATCATCCACATGCGTGTCACTGGCCCCGCGTACAACCTCATGGCCGAGCTTGCCGAGACGTACGCGGAGCTCACCGGTGGCCCGGCGACCGACGCACCGATGCTCATCCAGGGTCGGGCGGGAACGCTCCAGGCGATGGAGCGTGCGCTCTATCAGATCGTTCTGGCGGTGCGAGCCGAGCCGGAGATCGCGCGGCTCCTCGAGGCCGGCGGGCGGACGTTCGAAGCGCTGGCAACGATGGCGGGCGGCGCGTCAATCGTCGATCGGATCCGTTCGTTCCTCGATCTATTCGGCGACGCCGGGCAGCCGAACCTCGATCCACGGCATCCCGCGTGGCTCGACGAGCCGGGGCTGCTGCTCGCCGAGGTGGCACGGCGAACGCGAGCCGACCTCGAGGAGCCCGACGCGCGGCAGGCCCGGCTTGTCGCCGCCTCCGACGCGCTTGCCGATCGTGCTCGCTCGATCCTGCGCGATCGGCCCGAGCATCTCGCGCGATTCGAGGAGGTCCTCGCGGTTGCGCGCGCCGCCGGACCGTTGACCGAGGAGCACAACTACTGGATCGACCGGCGGATCGGTGCACATGTGCGGCGCGCGGCGCTGCAGTTCGGCGAGCGGCTCGTGCGGGACAAAAGCCTCGACGCGCCGAGCGACATCTTCTACTTCTGGGTCGACGAGGTCGCCGACGCCCTGCGGGAGCCGCGCGACCTGCGGCCGCTCGTGCGCGAACGGGCCCGCGAGCTGCGCTGGGCCGAGCGGCTGCGGGCGCCGCGGACCATCGGGAAGCCGGCGGCGGAGACGACAGCGGCGCCGACCAACCTCCAGATCATCGATCTCGGCTACCGGATGGCCCAGCGCGGCGGGGACGTGCTGACCGGCGTGCCGGCATCTCCCGGCGTAGCGCGCGGTCCGGTCCGGCTCATCCGCGACCCGCGGCACGTTGACCGCGTCCAGCGAGGCGACGTGCTCGTCTGCAGGAGCTCGCACGTGAGCTGGGTCCCGTTGTTCACGATCGCCAGCGCGGTGGTGGCGGACGTCGGCGGCGCGCTCTCCCACGCGGCCGTCGTCGCCCGGGAGTTCGGCGTGCCCGCGGTCGTCGGCACCGGGACGGCACTGGACACGCTGATAGATGGCGAGCTCGTCGAGGTCGATGGGTCCGCCGGCACGGTGCGGCGGGTGACGGCGACGACCCTCCAAGCCGAGGGGAACGCCGGGCTCAGCCGCGCTGCTGGATGACGTCACGCCCCTGACGAGCACGATCGACCCGGAGGAGAAACGCGACGCCCTTCTTCTCCGGGTCGCGCTTCTTCTCAGACTCGACGACGCGGTCCCAGACCTGCTCCCGCAACGCCGCATCCTCGACGAGGAGCGCTTCGTCGACGAAGAGCTCGTCGACCGGCCACGTACGTGCGCCATGCGGACCCGTGATCTCGATAACCGCACCGAGGGCCATGAGCATCGGCGGCGGGTCCTGGGCGGGATCGGCGTGCGCGAGATTTCCGCCGATCGTCGCCTGGTTCCTGATCCGGATCGTGGCGATGCTCGCGAAGGCTAGCGCGAGGGCCGGGCAGTAATCGCGGACCGCGGCGCTGCGCTCGATCTCGCGGTGCGTGCTCATC
>DASZZF010000002.1:0-217723 GCA_035543375.1 Candidatus Limnocylindria bacterium | reverse complement strand
CATCACCGACATGATCGAGGACAACATGGCCAACCTGATCATCGCGCAGCTGCTGTTCCTCGATGCCGAGGATCCCGAGAAGGACATCCACATCTATATCAACTCGGGCGGCGGCGTGGTGACCGCGGGGCTCGCGATCTACGACACCATGCAGTACCTGCGTTCGCCCATCAACACCGTGTGCATCGGGCAGGCCGCTTCGATGGCCGCGGTGCTGCTCGCCGCGGGTGCGCCCGGCAAGCGCTTCGCCCTTCCGAACGCGCGGATCATGATCCACCAGGGCTCCGGCGGGTTCCGCGGCAATACCCCGGACGTGATGATCCAGGTGAAGGAGCTCGAGACCCTCGTCGACAAGCTCACGAAGATCCTGGCGCAGCACACCGGCCAGCCCAGCGACAAGATCCGCCGGGACTCCGACCGCGACCGGTTCATGAGCGCGGAGGAGGCCCGGGTGTACGGGCTCATTGACGACGTCTACGTCGGCAAGGCGAACGATGCGGTCCTGCCGAAGAGCGAGGAGAGCCCGACCGACGTCGGCGAGCCGGTGCGGGTCCGCTAATGACCACCGCCGGGGCGAAGGGCGGCAAGCCCTACCGCTGCTCGTTCTGCGGGAAGAGTCAGGACCAGGTCCGCAAGCTCATCGCGGGACAGGGCGTCTACATCTGCGACGAGTGCATCACCCTGTGTCGCGAGATCGTCGACGAAGAGTTCATGGAGACGCCAAAGGCGCGGGCGAGCGGCTCGAAGGTGCCGAGCCCCAGGCGCATCAACGACATCCTCGACCAGTACGTCATCGGCCAGGACAAGGCGAAGCGCGTGCTCTCGGTCGCCGTCTACAACCATTACAAGCGTGTTGGCGCCGGTCACCGGGTGGACGACGTCGAGCTGGGCAAGTCGAACGTCCTGCTCATCGGCCCGACAGGATGCGGCAAGACGCTCCTCGCGCAGACCCTCGCGCGGATCCTCGACGTGCCGTTCTCGATCGCGGACGCCACGAGCCTCACCGAGGCCGGCTACGTCGGCGAGGACGTGGAGAACATCCTCCTCCGGCTGATCCAGGCCGCCGACTTCGACCTGAACCGGGCGCAGCGCGGGATCATCTACATCGACGAGATCGACAAGATCGCGCGCAAGGGCGACAACCCGTCCATCACGCGTGACGTGTCCGGCGAGGGCGTGCAGCAGGCGCTGCTCAAGATCCTCGAGGGCACCGTTGCCAACGTGCCGCCACAGGGCGGCCGCAAGCATCCCCACCAGGATTTCATCCAGATCGACACGACGAACATCTTGTTCATCCTGGGCGGCGCGTTCGAGGGGCTCGAGAAGATCGTCGAGGCCCGCATCGGCAAGAAGACGATGGGCTTCGGCGCGTCGCTCGCGCAGAACACGAAGGAGACGACGGCGGTCCTCGAGCAGGTGATGCCCGACGATCTCCTCAAGTACGGCCTCATCCCAGAGTTCGTCGGCCGCATGCCGGTCATGGTGCCGCTGCAGGCGCTGGACGAGGCGGACCTGCTCCGCATCCTGACGGAGCCGAAGAACGCCATCGTGAAGCAATACCAAAAGTTCCTCTCGATCGACAAGGTCGAGCTGCAGTTCACCGACGATGGTCTCGTTGCCGCGGCCAGTGGCGCGGCGAAGCGGAAGACCGGCGCCCGCGGATTGCGGACGATCATCGAAGAGGTACTCCTCGACGTGATGTACGACATCCCCTCGCGGGCCGATGTGCGGAAGGTCGTGGTCACCGCCGAGGCAATCGCCGGCAAGGCGAAGCCGCTTCTCCTCACCAAGAACGAGCAGCTCGTGCTCGAGGGCGACGAGGCGAGCAGCGCCTAGCACGCGCCGCGAACCGGCAAGGGCTGTTCGGGACGCGACACGAGCTCCCGCTAGCATGCTCGGCGACGTGCCAAAGCTGTATTTCGCCTCGCCGCGCGACCTTCCGACGAAGAGCCCCATTCCTGGGATGATCCAGAAGATCATCCAAGCCGACGGCGCGACCGTCGCGATCACCGACATGGCTGCGAAGACGGTCGTCGACTCGCACAAGCATCCGATGGAGCAGATTGGCGTCGTGACGAAGGGCAGCCTGGTGATGGTCATCGCCGGGGAGCAGCGGATCCTCACGCCGGGCGATAGCTACAAGGTCCCGGCGAATGCGTCGCATGGCGCGCGGGTGTTCGAGGAGCCCGCGCAGGTCATCGACGTCTGGGCGCCGGCCCGGGACGACTTGTAGCGCCCGTTCTCCCTATCATCGCGTGATGCGGGAGCTCGTTATGTATTCACTGTCCGACTGCCCGACCTGCGCCACGGCGCGCGCCGAGCTCGCGGAGCAGGGCACTCCCTTTGAGGAGCGGGTCGTCGACGAGGATTCCCGCTGGCAGGCCGAGGTGGTCCGCCTCACCAGACAGCGCACCGTACCGGTGTTCGTCCGGGGAGACCAGGTCGTGATCGGCTTCCACGGCGAAGTGGGATGAAGCTTTTGAGCTGGGTCAGTTGATCCGCACGACATGAGCGAGAAGTCGATCGTCCAGCTCTGCGACCTCTCCGATCAGGTCGCGATCGTGACCGGTGCGGTGCCGGGATCGGTCTTGGCATCGCGCGCCGTCTCGCTGAGGCGGGCGCGTCCGCTGGACGACATCGACGAGGCGCGGTCGCGATCCGCCTTTCGCGGCTGCGCGGGCGTGGCTACTCGCAGCTCGAGCCGGCAACGGCCGACGGGTCGACCGCCCTGGGCGCGCAGCGGTTCGTCGACTCGGCCGTCGCGCGATTCGGCATGGTCGACATCCTGGTGAACAACGCCGGCATCTATCCGACCTCCCCCTGCCTCGACGCCTCGGTCGAGCTCTGGGACAAGGTCCTCGGTACGAATCTTCGCGGCGCGTTCCGCTGCAGCCAGGCCGTCGCCCGGCAATTCGAGAAGCCGGGCAAGGGCTGGGCGATCCTCAACGTGACGAGCGTCGTCGGCCTCGCCGGCGCCGGCCCCTCGGCGGCGGCCGATGCCGCGTCGAAGGGCGGCCGCGTCGCGCTCGCCAAGACGCTCGCCCGCGCCGTCGGGCCGATGGCGCGCGGGCGAACGCCATCGCGCCCGCCGGCATCGAGACCGAGGGGACGCGCGGGATGTGGGACGAGTCGCTCGCGGCCGCCCAGCCGGTCGGTCGCTTCGGCACCGCGGACGACGTGGCGACGCCGGCGCCCTTCCTGGTGGCTCCGGCATCCGACGATCTCACCGGCGAGATCGTCGTCGACGGCGGCAATCTGCTCATGCAGGGCGAGGACGATCGGGTTCCCCGGGCGGATCCGGGCATTCCAGGCGACCCGGGCGGGCTAGAATCGATCGACGCCGGCAACGACCGGGAAGAGTACCGAGCGCCGCGAGAGAGAGAAGGTCCGTCCCGTAAGGCGGGGCTGAGAGCGGACCCGGCAGCGGTGATCGGGAACGTCGCCCGCGAGCTGGATCGGGAGAGCCCGTTAGCGCTCGGATGAGGCGCCGGGACGTCCGGCGCGAACAAGGGTGGTACCACGCGGCGAACGCCGTCGTCCCGGGAGGGATGGCGGCGTCTTTTTTGTCAGGAGGAGGACGAGCGATGGCGACGCCGAACGAGGCCCCGCAGGCGGTCCTGCAGTACCGCGCCAAGAATTTCCAGCCGTCGGCCGTCGAGATGTTCCTCTACGACTGGTGGGACGCCTCCGGCTTCTTCACGCCCCCCGCGGAGTCGACGCCGGGAGAGCAGCCGTTCGTCATGATGCTGCCGCTCCCGAACGTGACCGGCGATCTCCATCTCGGCCACGCGTTGGGCTTCGGTGGCTACGAGGACCTCATGGCCCGCTGGCACCGGATGAAGGGTGAGCCGACGCTCTGGCTCCCGGGCTCCGATCATGCCGGGATCATCGCCCAGATCGTCGTGGAGCAGGAGCTCGCGGAGGAGCACCGGACGAAGCGCGAAGGCGATCCGCGCTCCGGCCTCGACCGCGACCAGCTCCTTTCGGAGATGTGGCGGTGGATGGAGCACTACCAGCCGCGCATCTACAGGCAGCTGCGCATGCTCGGCTGTTCGCTCGACTGGTCGCGGGTGCATTTCACGATGGACCCCGACATGCAACGGCGCGTCCGGATCCACTTCATCCGCCAGTACCGCAACGGTCACCTCTACCGGGCCGACCGGATCGTCCACTGGTGCCTCACCTGCCAGACGACCTATTCCGATCTCGAGGCGCTGCACATCGAGCGCACCGACGCGCTCTCTTTCGTGCGGTACCCGTGGGCCGATCCGATGCCGGCTGGCACGCCTGACGTCGTCATCGCGACGACCCGGCCGGAGACGATCCTCGCCGATACCGCGATCGCGGTGCATCCGGACGACCCGCGCTGGAACGGGCTCATCGGGAAGGCGGTGCTCGTGCCGGTGGCGGAGCGCCGGGTGACGATCATCGCCGATGTGGCCGTCGATCCGGCCTTCGGCACAGGCGCGCTCAAGGTGACGCCCGGACACGACGCCACGGACTTCGAGATCGGTCTGCGGCACGGTCTTCAGGTGCTGAGCGTCATCGACACGCGCGGCTTGATGACCAGCGCGGCGGGCCCGCTTGCGGGCCTCGACCGCGACAGCGCGCGGGCCGCGATGGTGACGCGGCTCCGTCACGCGCAGCTGCTTGTGAACCAGGCGCCGCTCACGCACGCCGTCGGCATCCACGACCGGTGTGGGACGGTCGACGAGCCGCTTGTCATGAAGCAATGGTGGATGCGGATGGCCCGGCTCGCGGCGCCGGCCATCGACGCTGTCCGCTCCGGCCGCACTCGGATGATCCCGAAGTACCAGGAGAAGGTGTTCTTCGAGTGGATGGAAGGGATCCACGACTGGACGGTGTCGCGCCAGATCTGGTGGGGGCACTCCATCCCGGTCTGGTATTGCCGGGACTGCGACGAGATCGTCGTGCCCGAGGAGGACGGTCCCGATCCGACCGCGTGCCCGCGATGCCGATCGGCTGACCTGAAACACGATCCCGACGTGCTGGATACCTGGTTCAGCTCGGCCCTCTGGCCGCACTCGACGCTCGGCTGGCCGGAGCGGACGCCCGACCTCGCGCGCTTCTACCCGGGGACCGTGCTCGAGACCGGGTACGACATCATCTTCTTCTGGGTCGCCCGGATGCTGATGATGGGCATCGAGAACATGGGCGAGGTGCCCTTCCACACCGTCTATCTCCACGGCCTCGTGAAGACGGGAACGCACAAGATGAGCAAGTCGAAGGGCAACGTGGTGAGCCCGGTGGCGATGATCGAGGAGCACGGCGCCGACGCGCTGCGCTATGCGCTCGTGAACGGCATCTCTGCCGGAGCGGACAGCGAGTTCTCGGCGGGGAAGCTCGAGAACGGCCGGCGGTTCGTCAACAAGCTCTGGAACATCGGACGCTTCGTGCTCGCGCAGCTCGAGGCGCATCCGGGCGCGCTCGCGGGGCCGCTCGACGTGTCGCCCGCGGGCTCCGCCGGTCTCACCGAGGCCGACCGCTGGATCCTGTCACGCACCGAAGCGACCGTCCACGAGCTCACCCGGCTGCTCGAGGGCTACCTCTTCGGCGAGTACACGACCGCTCTCCAGCAGTTCGTCTGGGCCGAGCTCGCCGACGTCTATGTCGAACTCGCGAAGCCGCAGCGCCGGCCGGCCGGATCCGAGGACAGCGCGGTCCGCACGCTGGCCTACGTCCTCGATCGCGTGCTCCGCCTTGCCCATCCGAGCATCCCCTTCGTCAGTGACACGCTCGCGCTGCAGCTCTGGGCCCACGGCACGCGCGCCGATGCGGCCCCCTCGCTCGTGGTCGCCCGCTGGCCGCAGCCCGGGGCGCGCGATGCCGCCCTCGAGGAACGATTCGGGCAGGTGATCGATGTGATCCGCGCCATCCGCAAGGCGCGGCAAGGATCGGCGATCGCAGCCGGGACGCGCGTGCAGGTATCGCTCGCCGGCGAGGCCGAGATGCTGCGCTCCGCGGCGGGGATCATCGGCGCGCTCGCGAACGCGGACGTGCGCTTCGGGACCGGTGCCGCTACGCCGACGCTCGTCCGCGCGACCATTGTCTGGGTCGAGGTGCCACGCGACGCGGCGGCGGATCGGGAGCGTCTCGAGCGCGAGCTGGTGAAAGCGACGGAGCTGCTCGAGCACACCCGGTCGCTGCTCGGCTCGCCGTTCGCGACGAACGCCCCTCCGGCTGTGGTCGAGAAGGAGCGGGCGAAGCTCGCGGAGCGCAAGGCGGCGGTCACGTCGCTGCACGCGGAGCTGGCCAAGGTCGACTAGCGAGATGTCCCTCGAGATCGTCTTCGAGACGCACTCGATCAGCGAGGACAACGAGCGCGGTATTGCGACGGGCTGGCTGCCGGGCCGGCTGTCCGAGCGCGGCCGGGCGCTCGCCCGCGAGCTTGGGTCGCGACATCGGGACGCCGGCATCGTCGCCGTCTTCACCTCCGACCTCACCCGTGCCGTCGAGACGGCGGCGATCGCGTTCGACGGGAGCCCCTTGCCGATCTTGCCGATCCAGGCCGATCCGAGGCTCCGCGAGTGCGACTACGGCGAGCTGAATGGCGCTCCGGTCGGATCGCTCGAGCCGCGGTCCCGTTTCATCGCGACCCCGTTCCCGGGCGGCGAGAGCTATCGCGACGTCGTCGAACGCGTGCGCGACTTCATCGGCGACCTGGCGCCGTACGAAGGCCGGCGCGTCCTGCTCATCGGGCATTCGGCGACCCGTTGGGCGCTCGCGCATCTGCTTGATGGGTACCTGCTCGAGGATCTCGTCGACGCGCCGTTCGCCTGGCAGCCGGGCTGGCTGTTCCGCACCTGACAAAGCGCGGCCGAGGCTAGGTGCCCCGCCCGCTCGAGCTACCGCGTGCTCGCGCCGCTGCCTACTGGTTGTCCTTGAGGATCTGGTTCGCCTTGGCCCCGGCATCCTTCACGGCCTTGTCGATGTCCGTCACTTTGCCGGCTGCGACCGCGGTGAGCAGGTCCTCGATCACGGTGCGGATGTCCTGCTGGCCACGCGCGTTCGGCTCGGGGATGCTCGTGCCGATAAGCTCGAACGCCTGCTTGCCCTGCGGGTCGTCCTTGCCCCACGAGGCCTTCAGGATGTCCGTCTCGGCCGCGCTCTTGCGGACCGCCATGTAGCCCGACTTGATCGCCCAGTCGGCGGTCTGGTCCTTCTCGGTGAACCACTTCACGAACAGCCAGGACGCGAGCTGCTTCTCGGGCGTGCTCTTGAACACGATGATGTTGGCGCCGTACTGGACCGTCCGCGGCTTCGCCGGGTCGGTCTGCGGGATCGACGTGATGCTCCAGTTGATCGGCTGCTTGAAGCTGAGCTTGTAGAAGGGCCGCCCACTGCTCGACTCCGGGACGAACAGGACCCTGCCCGAGCCGAAGTCCGTCTGGTAGTCGAAGCCCTTCGGGACGTACGCGACGCCGTCCTTGAGCAGCTTGTCGAAGAGCTTGACCGCCTCGACGGCCTCCTTGCCGTCCCAGGCGACGGTCTTGTTGTCGTCGGCCATGAGCTTGCCGCCGCGCGACAGCACCCAGCCGTTGAAGATCGAGGCGCTGGTGACGGCGGACCATCCGTAGCGGATCGGCTTCCCGTCGGGTCCCTTCTTCACCGCGGCGCGCGCGGTGGCCTCGAACTCGTCCCACGTCTTCGGCGTCGGCTTGCCGATCTCTTTCAGGATGTCGTCGTTCTGATAGGTGATGAGGTGCGACTTCGTGAACGGGAACGACAGGAGCTGGTTGCCGAACTGCGGGAAGCGGTTCGTATCGAAGTACCCTTTGTAGATGTCGTCCTGCGAGGCCTTCGACAGCCCGTTCTTCGCGCTCTGCACGTAGGGGTCGAGGTTGAGGCAGACGTCGGCCTTCTGGTAGTCGGAGACGAAGCTCTCGTAGCCCACGGCGAGCTCGGGGAGTGCGCCGGCCTGGATGGCCGACAGGGTCTTCTGGTAGAGCTGGGTGTAGCTGCCCTGGTACTGCAGGGTCAACGTGATGCCCTTGCCGTTCGTCTGGTTGAACTTGTCCACCGAGTCCTGCAGGGCCTTGGCGTTCACCCCGGTCTGGGTGTGCCACAACGTGATGGCGACCGGTCCGGTCAGATCGATGTCCGCCTGGGTCGACTGCGCGGGCGTGTTCGAGGTTCCGCTGCACGCCGACGCGACGACCATGACCGCTGCGATCATCGCAAGCTTCAGTCGCATGGCTCGGTCCCTACCCCTCCACCCGATCGGGTGCGTTCCTTCTAGCTGCGTTCGAGGCCTAGCCCCGGATGCCCGTACGCGCGACGCCCTGGATGATGTATCGCTGCGCGAAGAGGAACAAGATGACGATCGGGGCGATCACGAATGTGGCCGCCGCCATTTCGAGATGGTACTGCGCCCCGAATTCGCTGCGGAACTGCGACATGCCGATCTGGATCGGCCGGACCGCATCGCTCGAGGTCACCAGCAGCGGCCAGAGGAAGCTGTCGTAGACCTGGAGCGATGTGATCAATCCGACCGTCACCAGGACCGGGACCGAGAGCGGGAGCACGACGCTCCGCAGGAATCGCACGTGGCCCGCACCGTCGATTCGGGCGGCGTCGGACAGCTCGCTCGGGATCGACAGGAAGTGCTGACGCAGCAGGAAGATCGAGAAGACCGACGCCAGGAATGGGATGACCTGCACCTGCAGGGTGTTCGCGATCCGCAGGTACCGGGTCACCAGGACGAAGTTCGGGATGAGCTCGGCTTCGGACGGGATCATGAGAGTCGCGAGGAAGATGATGAAGATCAGGTTCTTGCCCTTGAACGTCATCCGCGCGAACGCGTACGCCGCCAGGATCGACGTCACGAACTCGCCGACAGTCACGAGCACAGCGATGATGACGGTGTTCGTGAAGTAACGGGTCCAGGGCGCGTCTCCCCACGCGGTCGCGAAGTTCTCGAGGTGGACTTCTTGGGGGAACAGTGTCGGCGGGAACTGCGTGGCCTCGAAGAAGCTCTTGAGCGCCGTCGTGATCATCCAGTAGAACGGGAATGAGATCACGACCGCGACGGCGGCGAGCGCCATGTGCTTGAAGACCGTTCGGCCCCGCACTCGGGGAAATGCCGGCGGCCGCGCGAGCGCCGATGGCGTCACGAGTAGTGGACCCGCCGCTCGCCGATGCGGAACTGGAACAACGTGAACAGCAGGATGATGAGCGTCAGGATCACGGCCATCGTGGCGCCAAGGTCGATCCGGCCCTGTTGGAAGAAGACATGGAAGATCTCGTATCCGAGCACCCGCGTGGTGTCGAGCGGCCCGCCGTTCGTCAGGACGTACACCTGATTGAACGCCTTCAGCGCGCCGATCGTCGCGACCGTGGCGAGGAAGAACGTCGTTGGACTGAGCAGCGGGAGCGTGATCTTGGTGAAGAGCTGACGCTCGGTCGCGCCATCGAGGCGCGCGGCCTCGTAGTACTCGGTCGAGATGTTCCCGAGCCCCGCGAGGAAGATGACGACCTGGAAGCCGATGAAATGCCAAACGGTGAAGATCGCGACCGCGACGAGGGCGAGGCTCGGGCCGGCCGCCCAGGCCGGCAACGCGACGCCGAACGCCCCGAAGACGAGCTCGAACAGGCCGCGCGGCTCATCGAGCCACTTCTGCGGCCCGATGCCGATGGCCTCGAGGACGGTGTTGAAGAAGCCGTAATTCGGATTCATTAGCCAGGTGAAGACCACCGCGGCCGCGACGGTCGCGGTGATATAGGGCAGGTAATAGAGCGTCCGGTAGATCCCGCGGCCGCGCATCTTCTGGAAGAGGAGGTACGCGAGGATCAGCGAGATCGCGAGCTCCAGCGGCACCGTGATGACCGTGTAGGTGAGCGTCGTGGACAGCGACTGCCAGAACTCCTGCGCACGACTACCGACGAGGACCGTCTGGTAGTTCTCGAGTCCGCGGAACGTGCCCTGCACGACGTCCCAGCGGAACAGCGACATGTAGACCGCGGCGAAGCCGGGGAGGAAGTGGAACACGAGGAGGATGACGAACGCGGGAAGCAGGAACAGATACGCGAGAACATTCTCTCCGGCGATGCGCCGGCGGCGCGCGGCGGACACCGCGGGGCGCGACATGGCGGCCACCCTCACCTTGCTGCGATGATAGGGGAGCCGATGCCCATCTACGACTACCGCTGCGACCACTGCTCGCATGTGTTCTCGGCCGTCCAGGCCTACACCGACGACACGCTCGAGATCTGTCCGAGCTGCGGCAAGAAGCCGCGCAAGCTCATGGCCATGCCCGCGATCGTGTTCAAGGGTGGCGGCTGGTACAAGACGGACTCGCGCCCCAAGTCCACTGAAGGCGGGGCACCCGACACGTCCGGCGCGAAGATCGTGCCGAGCGAGGGCGCGGCGGCGAAAGAAGGCGCCCCAGCGAAAGAAGGCGCCCCAGCGAAAGAAGGCGCCTCGGCCAAGGCGGGCGCCGCCACGGATGCCAAACCCGCGGCCGACCGCTCCGAGCGGTCGAGATCGGAGCCGCGGAAGTCAGAGCCGGCGAAATCGGAGCCCACCCCGGCGAAGAGCGACAGCACATCCTCCTGAGCGCGCGACGTGTGCTCAGCTCGTTCGCCGCTGACGACGGCCCATTCCTCGCGGGCGCCGTCGCCTACCAGATCTTCTTCGCCCTCGTGCCGCTACTGGCGCTGCTCATCGGCCTGCTCGGCTTCGTGTACGGCACGGCGCGCGCGGAGGCGGAGCTCTCCGAGATCGTCCGCGGGGTGTACCCGTCCGCGACCGGGCAGGAGACCCGGATCATCCACCAGCTCGTCGAGGGTCGCGCGCTCTCGCTCGGCATCGGTCTCGTCGGCACCCTCCTCTCGGTCACCGCGATCCTCGGGTCGATCGACACCGCGATCTCGCACGTCCTGGGGCGCGAGGGGAAGCGGGCCTTCGTCCGCGACCGGTTGAACGGGCTTGCGTTCATCGGCCTGCTCGTCCTGCTCGCGGTCGGCTCGTTCGCCCTGAGCTATGGCGTCCAGGTGGCCGCCGACGCGTTCGGCGGCGGGCTCCGCCTCGTGCGGATCGCCGTCCAGATCGTCTCGCCGCTCGTGGGCCTCGGCGTGGGGTACCTCTTCTTCTACCTGGTGTTCCGCCTGGCTCCTCGGCGGGCCGTCGCCCGCCCGGACGCGCGCCGGGCGGCACTGGTATCCGCCGTGCTCTGGGAGGTCGCCAAGGTCGCCTTCGGCCTGCTCACCAAGGGCTTGGGGATCTTCGCGGCGTACGGCGCGCTCGCGTTCGCGGCCGGCCTGCTGACGTGGACGTACCTGACGGCCGTCATCATCCTCATCGGCGCGGAGGTCGTGAAGACGCGGGATGCTTGAGCGGATCGAGGCCCTCGCGAGCCGGGTCATCGAAGGATGGAGCGCGCGACTGTTCCGGGCGCGGCTGCAGCCCGTGCAGATCGCGAAGCGGCTCATCCGCGCGATGGAGGCCCGTCAGACGATCTCGCTGGCGAAGACCTTCGTGCCCAACAGCTACGTCGTCTCGCTCTCCGCGCCGGATTTCGCGCAGTTCGAGCAGTACAAGCGCAGCCTCGAGCGCGACCTCGCGGAAGCGATCCTCGGAGCCGCCCGGGACCGCGGCCTCACGCTGCTCGCCTACCCGACGGTCGAGCTCGAGGAAGACACCGACACAGCGCCGGGTGAGATGCGGATCGCGTGCGCCCTCGTCGACGCGTCGGGAGAGGAGGTCCCGTCCGACGAGCCCGAGCGCCTCGGCGGGGTGGAGGCCGGCCACACCATGGTCCTGGATCGCGAGAAGCTCCTCTCCGCCAAGCCACGCGCACCACAGGGCACGCTCGTCGCACGCGAAGGCACCCAGCGGCGCGAGCTGGCGCTTGGCGCCGACCCGCTCTCGATCGGGCGCGACCCGAAGAACGACCTCGTCCTCGACGACCGGCGCGTGTCGCGACGCCACGCCGAGATCCGGTTGCGCCTCGGCCGGTACACGCTGTACGACCTCCAGAGCACGAATGGCACGTTCGTGAACGGCCGGCGCATCGCGGAGATGGTCCTCTCGAGCGACGACCGCGTCACGATCGGAGGCGCGGAGCTCACCGTCCGGCTCGAGGGCTGATGGAGATCACCTTCGCGCTCCTCCTCTGGGGCGTTCGGATCGCGTTCCTCCTCCTCCTTTATCTGTTCCTCATCCGGGCGTTCCGCGCGCTCCACAGATCGCTTGACGAAGAAAAGAGCGCCGTGAGCGCGCGCTCGACCGGCCTGGCGACCCTCGTCGTGACCACGAGTCACCGCGGCGGACCGCGCGTCGGCGAACGCATGCCGTTGCGCGCGGTGAGCGGCATCGGGCGCGACGCCGGCAATGACGTGGTGCTCAACGACGAGGCGGCCTCGGCGAAGCACGCGGTGGTCTCGTTCGCCGACGGGGAGTGGTGGGTCGAGGACGCCGGCAGTACGAACGGCACGCTCGTGAACGGATCCCGCATCTGGGACAAGGAGCGCCTTCACTACGGGGACGAAGTCCAGGTCGGACGGATCGCGCTACGCTTGGAGCGCGTCCAGTGATCCGGCTCCGGCCGGTCGCCCGCCTCGCGGAGCTCCGGCTCCTCGTCTGGGTCGCCGCCTTCAGCCTCGCCGGCTACGCGGTCGTCGTGGCCGCGGCCGCCGGCAAGTTTTCGTGGGCGCAGCTGCTCGTGCCCGTCATCGTCCTCGGCCTCTTCGCCGCGCTGCACGCCTTTCTCGTGGCGGTGGGCTTCCGCGGCGATCAGCTGCTGCTGCCTCTGGCGCTCGGGCTGACCGGTCTCGGATTCGTGCTCGTCGAGCGGCTCGCGCCCAACCTGCTGATCAAGCAGCTCTCCTGGCTCGTCCTCGCGTCGGGCGCGTTCGTCGCCGTGATCCTCATCCCACGTGACCTCTCCGCGCTCGCGCGCTACAAGTACACGTGGGCGCTGCTCGGGATGGCGCTCCTGGTGTCGCCGCTGCTGCCGGTCGTGGGGCGCGAGATCAACGGTGCGCGCATCTGGGTCGGCATCACGGGCGTCATGCAGTTCGAACCGTGGGAGCTCGTGAAGCTCGCGCTCGTCGTGTTCTTCGCGGCATACCTCGATGAGTACCGGGAGATACTGTCCGCGCCGCCGCGCAGGTTCGGGCCGATCCCGCTGCCTCCGCTGCCGTATCTCCTTCCGATCGTCCTCATGTGGGTCGTCGCGATGCTCGTCATGGTGTTCGAGAAGGATCTTGGGGCGACGCTGCTCTTCTTCGGGATCTTCCTCGCGATGCTCTATCTCGCGACCGGCGAGCCGTTCTACACGGTCATCGGGCTGCTACTGCTCGTCGCCGGCGGCGTCGTCGCGTATCACGTGTTCGGGCACGTGGCCGCCCGCGTCGACGTATGGCTCGCGCCATTCGCGAGCGACCTCCGCTTCGACACCGGATACCAGCTGACCCAGGGGCTGTTCTCACTCGGGAATGCCGGGCTGTTCGGCGCCGGACTCGGGAACGGCATGCCCGAACGGATCCCGGTGGTGTGGAGCGACTTCGTCTTCGACGCGTTCACCGAGGAGGTCGGCTTCGCGGGCGCGCTCGCGCTTCTCGCGCTGTATCTCGCGTTCGTGTATCGCGGGATGCTCGTCGCGCTGCGCGCCCCCACGACCTTTCTGCAGCTCCTCGCCGGAGGGCTGTCCTTCATCATCGCCTTCCAGACCCTCGTCATCGTCGGTGGGAACGCGAAGCTGATCCCGCTGACCGGGATCACGCTCCCGTTCGTGGCCTACGGTGGCTCATCGCTCGTGACCAACTTCATCCTCTGCGGCCTGCTGTTGCGGGTCAGCGACATCACCGCGCGGGTGCGGGGATGACCGGACGATCGGTCGCCGCGAACATCCGCGGCCTGACGCTCATCATCGCGATCCTGTTCCTGCTCACGTCCATCGGTGTCGGCTACTGGACATTCGTGGCGGCGAGCGATCTGAACGGCGACCCGTTCAATCCGCGACTCATCGCCGCCGTGCGCGACCGGGCGCGGGGCCGGATCGTCGACGCGGGCAACGGCGACCTCGCGGCGTCGTTCCGCGCCGGCGATGCGTACCGCCGTCGCTATCCGGATCGCTCGCTGGCGCAGGTCGTCGGCTACGCCTCATTCAAGTACGGCGCGTCGGGCGTCGAAGGCGCCTACCAGCAAGCGCTCATCGGCCAGGACCCATCGGACCTGCTGGGCCAGTGGCGCGCGCGTTACCTCGACGAGCGCACCGCGCCGGGCTCGATCGCTCTCGGGATCGATGCCAAGGTGCAGCAAGCCGCGTTCGCCGCTCTCGCCGGGCGGCGCGGCGCGGTCGTCGCGCTCGATCCGAAGACCGGCCGGATCCTCGCGTCGGTGAGCCTTCCGAACTACGACCCCAACCTGCTCGTCGACCCGGCGCAACAGGACGTGGCGTGGGGCCAGCTGAACGGGAATAAGGACAAGCCGCTCCTCAATCGCGTGGCGCAAGGGGTGTACCCGCCCGGCTCGACGTTCAAGATCATCACGGCGGCCGCCGCGCTCGAGAGCGGCATCAGCCCCGATCAACGCATTCGGGTCGACGATCCGTTCCAGGCCGACAAGTCGTGGGGCGACTATTTCGTGCGATCGGCGACGAGAGCCCACGGGGACTTCGACATGGCGCTCGCATTCCAGCGCAGCGAGAACATCTACTTCGCGAAGGTCGGGCTGCAGATCGGCGGCGCGAACCTCGCTGAATACGCGCGCAAGTTCGGCATCGGCCGCCTCCCCGATCTGGATCTCGCGGCCGCGCACGGGCAGCTCTCGAACGCCGGATCGCTCGATCGGCCGACGCTCGCCGCGGACACGTCATACGGCCAGGGCGAGCTCCAGGTGTCGCCGGTGCAGATGGCGCTCGTCGCCGCGGCCGTCGCGAATCACGGGATCATGGTCCAGCCGCACTACGCGACGGCGGTGCGCGACCCGGGCGGCGGGATCCTCCGGACGATCGGTGGCGGGGCGGGTGACCAGGTGATCAGGCCCGAGACTGCCGCGCGGCTGACCCAGCTGCTCGTCGGCGCGGTCGAGGCGCCGGGCGCGTTCGCGTTCGGGGCGAGGATCCCGAACGTGCACGTCGCCGGAAAGACCGGCACGGCGGAGAATCCGAGCGGCTCGCCGCATGGATGGTTCGTCGGGTTCGCCCCGGCGGAGGACCCGCAGATCGCGGTCGCGGTGATCATCGAGAATGCGGCCGACGGCGGCGTCGACGCGGCGCCCATCGGCGGCCAGGTCATCCGCGCGTTCCTTGGCAAATGAAATGGGCAAATGCGACCGGCGGGAACCTAAACGGATCGGCCGCGGTATGGATTGCACCAAGACGGCTGCTCGGCCGCTCTACGGACCAGACCCTACCCGTACCATGAGGATGGCGGGTAAGAACGGGCGGGGAGGGCCAGTCGAGGTGGAAACCGGCCTCAGCCAGCGGGTCGCCAGCGTCGTCGACAATGTCGAAAAGGTCATCTTCGGCAAGCACCACGAGGTGGAGCTCGCCTTCGTCGCGCTCCTGTGCCGCGGCCACATCCTGGTGGAGGACGTCCCGGGCACGGGGAAGACGGTCCTCGCGAAGGCGCTCGCCCGCTCCCTCGGCTGCAGCTTCCGCCGGATCCAGTTCACCCCGGACCTCCTGCCGTCCGACGTGACCGGCGTCGCCATCTTCAATCAGCAGCGCTCGACCTTCGAGTTCCGCGCCGGTCCGGTCATGAGCCAGATCGTCCTCGCCGATGAGATCAACCGCGCGACCCCGAAGACGCAATCGGCGCTCCTCGAAGCGATGGAGGAGCAGCAGGTCACGGTCGACGGCACGACCTATCAGCTGCCCGAGCCGTTCCTCGTGATGGCGACGCAGAACCCGATCGAGTACGAAGGCACGTTCCCGCTGCCCGAAGCCCAGCTCGACCGGTTCTTCCTTCGCCTGCAGCTCGGGTATCCCAAGCCGAATGAAGAGGTCGACATCCTGGACGCGCAGCGCGTGCACCATCCGCTCGATAGCCTCACACAGGTCATGAGCGCGGCCGAGCTGCTCGAGGCGCAGGCTGGCGCACGCGACGTGCACATCGCAAGGGCGGTGAAGGAGTACGTCGTGGCCGTTGTCGGCGCCACTCGCTCGCACCCCGATGTATATCTCGGCGCGTCGCCGCGCGGCTCCCTCGCGCTCGCGCGTGCGGCGCAGGCCTACGCGGCCGTGCGCGGCCGCGATTACGTCGTCCCGGATGACGTGAAGACGCTCGCCGGCCCGACGCTCGCCCACCGGTTGATCCTCCAGCCGCAGGCGCGGCTGAAGGACCTCGCGCAGACCACGGTCATCGCCGAGGTCCTCGCGAGCGTCCCGGTGGAGGTGGGTCCGCCGGCGGCGTTGCGGGCCTGACGCTCGTGCGCCCCTGGCATGCCGCCGTCCTCTGGCTCGCGCTCTTTATCGCCGCCGTGGCGAGCGGCGTCGAGCTGCTCAGCTACCTCGCGTACCTCATCCTGTTCGCCGGTGCCTCGATGTGGATCCAGGCGCGGCTGACGCTCGAGGGCTTGACCGTGAAGCGCAGCGTCGGTCAGGCGTACGCGCATCTCGGCGATCAGATCGAGCTCGGGTACGAGCTGCGCAACGCGCACCGCCTCGGCAAGCTCTGGCTCGAGATCAGCGAGCAATCGAACTGGCCGGAGCCGCTCCCCGGCCGGGTGCTCACGATCGCGGGCGGCGCCACGCGGCGATGGAAGGTCGTGGTCAAGGCGTCGCGGCGGGGCAGGTTCCGCCTCGGCCCGATCGAGCTGCGGTCCGGTGATCCGTTCGGCCTGTTCGCAACGGTCGCGCGCGTGCCGGCCGACGCGCTCGTGCTCGTGTATCCGAAGGTGCTGCCGCTCCCGTTCTGGCAGCTGCCGGGCTCGTTCCTCGAGGGCAACGTCCTCACTGGACAGCGGTCGCTGCAGTCGACATCGATGGTCATGGGTATCCGCGCGTACCAACCCGGAGACGCGGTCAACCGGATCCACTGGCCGTCGTCGGTGCGCAACCGCGGTCTGCAGGTGAAGGAGTTCGAGCTCGACAAGACGGCCGATCTCTGGATCTATCTCGATCTCGAGCGGCATTGGCATCGCGGCGACGGGGAAGCGTCCACCGAGGAGCGCGCGGTCACGGTCGCCGCGTCGGTCGTGTCGAAGGCGCTGCACGAGCACCGCAACGTGGGTCTCGTCACGACCGGTGTCCGAGCCGAACTGTTGCAGCCCGACCGCGGGACGAAGCAGTACGGCAAGCTGATGCAGTACCTCGCTGAGGTCTCGGTCGGGGGCCCTCGCACGCTCGCCGAGGTCATGGTCGAGACGCTGCCGCGCCTCCGCCGCGGCGCGGCCGTGCTGCTCATCACGCCGTCGCTCGACCGCGCCTGGGTGCGGCCGGCGAGCACCCTCCGCGAAGCGTCGATCTCCACGCAGGCGGTGCTCATCGGCACGCCCGACCTCGACGATCGGGATCGCGCGCGGCGTCAGGCGCTGCTCGGCGAGCTCGCGGTCGCGGGCGTCCACACGGCGCATCTCCGACCGGCGATGGCGATCGAGGAGCTGTTCCACGAGGCGATCCATGCGATCGCTTGAGCGCGGCGCGAGACAGTTCCGGCGGACGTTGTTCCCGCCGATCGACGCGCGGCGCCTCCGGTTCCGCGGTGGCTGGTCCGCGCTGCCGATCTACCTGCTCATGGTGGTGCTCTACCCGGTCTCGCTTCAGCAGGCGCGATGGGTCGACGTGGATCTCCACCTCATCTGGACCGCGCTTGCCGGCGTGATCCTCGGCACGCTGGTCGGCAACGGACGCCTTCGGCCGCGCCGGGCGATGACGCTCGGCGGGCTCGCCGGCGCCGTCGCCACCGTCGCCGGCACGATCGCCGCCTCGAGCGGGCCCTCGCTTCACGCGAAGGCCACGGATCTTGCGATCCACGTCAACAACTGGACGACGCAGATCCTGGCCGGTGAGTCGGCGAACGACCCATCGGTGTTCGTGCTCCTGCTGGCCGCGACCTGCTGGGCGGGGGCGTACATCGGCGCGTTCGCGCTCGCCCGGACCCACCGGCGATGGGATGCCCTCGTGTTCAGCGGTACCTGCCTCACCGTCAACGTCTCGCTCTCGCTCACCTCGCTCTACTTCGATCTCATCCTGTTCACGCTCTGCGCGCTCGTGCTGCTCACGCGCCTGCACATCGTGAGCTGCCAGGAGCGTTGGGAGCGGAACAACATCGTCCCGGCCGGCGAGATGGATTGGCGCCTGCTCCGCGGCGGCCTCACCTGGACGCTCGTGCTCGTGATCATGGCGTTCTTCACGCCGCGCGTCGGCGCCGCGGAGCTCGTTTCGAACGCGTTCAACGCGTTCGATGGTCCCTATCAACGGCTCGAGGCGGAATGGCAGCGCCTCTTCGCCGGCGTCTCCGGTCCGAGCCGGCTCCAGGGCGTGTCCTTCTCGGATTCGATCCGCCTCGGGCAGGCGCCCAACCTTGGCGACCGCGTCGTGTTCTACGTCGAGGCGCCGAGCGGCCACTTCTGGCGCGCGGTCACCTACGACTTCTATACCGGCGCGGGCTGGCGCACGACGGAGACGGACCGCGTCGAAAAGGTGGCGCCGAATTACCAGGAGCGCGACAAGCTGGACGCGAAGTTCGACATCGTCGTGCCGCATGCCAACCTGCTCTTCGGAGCGAATGAGCCGACGAAGGTGAGCGTGCCGTACCAATTTCAGACCGGCGACGACCGTGCGTACTCGACGTCCATCCGGGCCGTGAATCGGGGCGACGCCCAGGGGACTTACACGACGAGTTCGCTCGTCTCGAAGGCCACGAAGGAACAGCTCAAGAAGGCCACGACGGTCTATTCCGCGACGGTGAAGGCCAAGTACCTGCAGCTCCCCTCGAGCGTCCCCTCGCGCGTGGCCGAGCTAGCGGCCAAGGTCGCCGGCGCGAAGGTGACACCGTACGAGAAGGCCGAGGCGATCGAGTCCTATCTCCGGAGCACCTACAAGTACTCGACCGCCGTGAAGGCGGTGCCGGCGGGCCGGGACCCCGTGGATTACTTCCTGTTCGATCTGAAGGCGGACTTCTGCGAGTACTTCGCGTCGTCGATGGCGGTGATGCTGCGCCAGGTCGGCGTCCCCGCCCGGGTGGTCGAAGGCTTCACCAGCGGTGAGTTCGACGCGAGCCGGAGCCGGTATGCCGTCCACGAGCTGAACGCCCACGCCTGGGTCGAGGTCTACTTCCCGCAGTACGGCTGGATCGAGTTCGAACCGACGCCGTCCGAGGCGCCGTTCCCGCGGGCCGAGACCATTGGGGGCGCGGGCTCCAGCGGACCCGACTCCGGTGATCGCGGCGACAGGGCGTCAGGTGGCGGCCTGCGGGACCGCGACAACTTCCCTGACCCGGGCCCCGATGACCTGGGTCAGGATGGGGACGCGACCGGCGCGCTCCCGCGGCCGGTGGATCCGCGGCCGGGCCTCGCCGTGCTCGCGCTCATCGTCGCCGCGCTGATTGGCGCGTTCATCCGCTTCCAGTGGCGCTTCCGCGGCCTTGGCGACATCGACTCCGCCTGGGGCAAGACCCGGCTGCTCGGGGCCTACGCCGGGCACGCGCCCCGGCCGTGGCAGACGCCGTACGAGTACGCCGACTCGCTCGGGCGGGAGGTCCCGGACGTGCGCGAGCCGCTGCGCGCGATCGCGCACGCACGGGTCCGCGAGCGCTACGCGCCCGGCGGCGCCACCGCTGCCGAACGCGCAGCTGCCTCCGCCGCCTGGCGCCGGATCGCCCGCGTCCTGGTCACGCTCGTGCCGACGCGCGTGGTCCGCGCGCTCGCGCACCTGATCCACTCATAGACGGGGAGCACCGCAACGTCACGCGCGTGCGTGACGCGGCGCGGCAGCGCGGGCTCGAGATCAGCGTCCGGCGGTCCTCCGCAACGACGCACACCGCGCAGGATGCGGCGCGCGAGATCGGATGCGACGTCGCCGAGATCGTCAAGAGCGTGGTCTTCTTGGCCGACGGTCTCCCCGTCGTCGTCCTCTGCTCCGGCGCCGACCGTGTCGACCTGGCCAAGCTGCGCGCGGCTGTCGGCACGGCCGGCACGAGACAGGCGACCGCGGATGAGGCGAAGGCCGCCACCGGCTACGCGATCGGCGGCATCCCACCGTTCGGCCATGCGACTGCCTGCCGTGTCGTCGCCGACCGCGCGCTCCGCCGCTACGCGAGGGTCTGGGCGGCAGCGGGTCTTCCCGACGCGGTGTTCGCGATCGCGCCGGAGGACCTCGTCCGCGCGAGCGGCGCGCTCGAGGTGGACGTCACCTGAGAGTGTTCGCGACCGGCACGACCGGGTTCCTCGGCAGCGTCATCGCGGACCGCCTCCGCGCCCGGGGCGACGCGGTGGTCGCGCTCGTGCGCGATCCGGACAAGGCCGCCCTGCTCCGCAAGCTCGGCCGCGAGGTCATCGTCGGCGACCTCGCCGATCCCGAGGCCCTCGCGCGCGGCTGCCTGGGCGCCGACGCGGTGATCCACGCGGCCGCGATCTACGAGATCGGGATCGCAGCCGGCCGCCGCACCGAGATGTACGAGGCGAACGTCCGCGGGACGGAGCACGTTCTCGGCGCCGCGCAGACAGCCGGCGTCTCGAAGGTGGTGCACGTCTCGTCCGTCGTCGTGTTCGGCGATACGCACGGCCAGGTGGTGGACGAGACCTTCCAGCGCGGCGCCGGGTACACCTCCTATTACGACGAAACGAAGACGCTCGCGCACCGGGTCGCCCTCGCGTTCGGCGAACGCGGTCTCCCGTGCGTCGTCGCGCAGCCGGGCCAGCTGTATGGGCCCGGCGACCATTCGGGGGTCGGCGCGATTTTCCGTCTTGTGCAGGCGGGCCGACTGCCGGTCCTGACCCTCGGTGACCTCGGTCTCTGTCTCGTGCACGTCGCCGACGCGGCGGACGGCATCCTGCGCTGCCTCGACCGTGGCCGACCGGGCCAGGCCTACGTGCTTGGCGGCGAGCCGACGCGGCTCCGCGACGCCGTGCGCATCCTGGCGCGCCTCGCCGGGAAGCCGGCCCCTCGATTCGAGCTACCGTCCGCGATCCTTCGGCTCGCCGGGCGCATGCGGCCCGAGCTCGCGGAGGTCGTGCGGTCGGGCGATGGCGTGACGTACTGGGCTACGGACGCGAAGGCACGCGCGGAGCTCGGCTACGCGCCGCGCTCGCTACGCGACGGTCTCGCCGGTCACCTGTCGTCCTCGTCATCGTCGTCGTCCTCGAACTCGTCGGAGTAAAAGCCCAGCTCCTCCGACTTGAACACCGTGACGAGGAAATCCTCGCGCTCCGGGTCGTGCGTCTGCACCAGCTCCTCGTCGAGCTGATCGATGAGCTGTTGCAATTCGTCGTCGGTGAGATCCACCTCGAGCAGGAGCGTCGCGTTCACCTCGAAGCGGCCGTAGTGGAGATCGACGCGACCGACGCGCCGCGCGCCGCCGTAGATCGCGAAGATCTCACTGGACTCCGTGCGCACCGCGCGCTCGAACCGTGCTGCTTCCATGAGCGCCGGACTATACGCCGAGCCGCGCGGTCTTGACCTCGTCGACGTCGGCGAACAGCGCGATCTGATCGCGGACGACGTCCGGCACCGGATCGTCGAGCGTGAGGATCATCAGCGCGGCGCCGCGCGCGTGGCGCCGGCCGACCTGCATCGACGAGATGTTCACATCGCTTCCGCCGAGCAGCGTGCCGACGCGTCCGACGAGACCGGGCTTGTCCTGGTGCTTCGTCAGCAACAGATGGCCGTCGACGGGCACGTCCACCCAGAAGCCGTCGATCGAGACGATGCGCGGCTCGCCCTCGACGATCGTGCCGCCGACGCTCGTGCCGCCGACCTCGACCTCGAGGAGCGCCGCGTAGCGCGTCGGATCGGTCTCGCGCCGTTCGACGATCGCGAGGCCGCGGGCCTGCGCGACGGCCATGGCGTTCACGAGGTTCACCCGACCCTCGCTGAACGTCTCGAGCAGCCCCTTCGCGGCCGCGGCGCGGAGCGGCGCTGGGTCGAGATCGAGGAGCGCGCCGCTGTAGGTCAGGGCCATCGCCTCGGGCCGCTGGGCGATGAGCTGCGCGCCGAGCGAGCCGAGCCGCTCGGCGAGCCGGACCCAGCGTTCGCCCCCGGCCTCGTCGGCTGGCGGGCGTGGCGCGTTCACGGCGTCGCGCGGCGCGTGCCCGTCCAGCACGTCGATGACCTGACGGGCCACGTCGAGTGCCACGTTCTGCTGCGCCTCCACCGTAGAGCCGGCGATGTGCGGCGTGAGGATCGTGTGTGGCGCGGAGCGGATGCGCGCGTCAGGCGGGAGCGGCTCGGCCGGGAACACGTCCAGGGCGGCGCCGCCGATCACGCCTCCCGCGAGCGCGTCGGCCAGCGCGTCGAGGTCGACGATCTCGCCGCGCGCACAGTTCACGAGCACCGCCGTGGGTCGCATCGCCCGGAGCGCTACTGCGTCGATGAGGCCTCGGGTCTTTTCGGTCAGCGGCGCGTGGATCGAGACGACGTCCGCCTCGCGGAGCAGCTGGTCGAGGTCCATGAGCTCGGCACCGAGCGCGCGGGCGAGCCCCTCGGTCGCGAACGGGTCGTGTGCGACGATCCGCATCTCGAACGCCGCGGCGCGCTTCGCGACGAGGCTGCCGACGCGTCCGATGCCCACGAGCCCGAGCGTCTTGCCGCGGAGCTCGTGACCGATCAGCTTCCCGCGCGTCCACTCGCCGCGCCGCACGCTCGCGTCAGCGGGCACGATGTTGCGCAGGAGCGCGAGCGCGAGCGCGAGGGCGTGCTCCGCCGCGGCGGTGATGTTCCCGGTGGGCGCGTTCACGACGTAGACCCCTCGCGCAGTGGCCGCCGGCACGTCGATGTTGTCGACGCCCACGCCGGCGCGTCCCACGATGGCCAGCTTCGGCGCCTGATCGAGCAGGTCCGCCGTCACCTTCGTCTCGCTGCGGACCACGAGGCCAATCGCATCGGCCAGATCAGCGCGCAGCTCGTCGGGGCTGCCGGGCGTCCGGACCTCGCAGCGCTCGCGCAGGAGCGCGAGCCCCTCCACGGCGAGCGGGTCCGCGACGACGACGAGGGGTCGGGCGGCGCTAGCGCCGGCCGGCGACGGCATCGGCGGTCTCGCGCCGCGCCGCCGCGCGCGCCGTCCGAGCGGGCGGTGCGGTCGTCTCGGCGTGCGCGCGGAGGACCGCGGCGATCGCCTGCCCGGGCTCGACGGCCTGATTGAGGTCCTTGAGCGCGGGTTCGAGGACCGCGAAGAAGGCGATGATGTCTTGCAGCGTCACGAAGCCCATGTGGCCGACCCGCGCGATCTGCGCCTCGATGCGGCCCTGGCCGCTTCCGATGGCCGTGTCGTAGTCGTCGCGGAGGACCCGGATGAGGTTCTTCGGATCGACGCGCGCGGGCATGCGGAACGCGGTGACGCACGGCGAGGCGTACCGCTCGTCGGCGAAGAGGCCGAGGTTCAGCGCTTGGAGGCCGCGTCGCGTCGCGTACGCGAGATCGCGATGGCGCTTGATGATGCCGGCGTGGCCTTCCTCGGCCATGAGCCGGAGCGACTCCTGCAGGCCGATGAACACCGTGATCGCCGGCGTCGCCGGTGTCGCGCCCTTCTCGAGCGCCGTCCGGCAGGCCTGGAGATCGAAGTAGGCCTTCGGGAGGTTCGAGCGCTCGTACGCCTTCCAGGCGCGCTCGCTCATCGTCACGATCGCGACGCCAGGAGGCGCGCCCCAGGCCTTCTGCGACGCGGTGATGAGCACGTCGATGCCCCAGTCGTCGACCTCGAGCTCGACGCCGCCGGCACCGGAGATGCTGTCGACGATGAGCAGCTTGCCCGATTCGCGCACGACCTCGCTGATCCCCTTCAGCGGGTTCAGCACCCCGGTGGAGGTCTCGTTGTGGGTGAGGAGGACCGCCTTCGCGGCATCCTTGCCCTTTTCCTTCGCGAGCTCCTCGCGCACCAGGTCGGGCTCGAGCGCCCGGCCCCAGGGCACGTCGACCCGGCGCGCGTCGACGCCGTAGGTCTTGCAGATTGCGGCGAATCGCTCGCCGAAGGCCCCGTTGACGAAGAGCAGCACCTTGTCGCCGCTCGAAAGGGTATTCGCGACCGCAGCCTCCATCCCGCCCGAGCCCGACGCGGTGAGCAGGAGCACGTCGCCCTCGGTCCGGAGAAAATCCTGGAGCGCCCGGGTGAGGCCGGCCATGAGGGCCGCGAACTCGGGTCCGCGGTGGTTGATCATCGGCCGGGCGGTGGCGTTGAGCACTGCCTGCGGGACGAAGGTCGGTCCGGGGATCCGCAGGTTCTGCGGCCTATACATATGACAACTTCCTCTCACGTCGCGGCGCGGAAACCAACGGGAATGGACGTCATGATGCCAGCATGGAGCAGCCTGGACAAGGGAACGGGGTGAGCGGGCTGAAGCTCGCGCCGTCCATCCTCTCGGCCGATTTCGGCCATTTGGCCGACGCCGTGGTGGCCGCCGAGGCCGGTGGCGCGGACTGGCTCCACCTGGACGTCATGGACGGCCACTTCGTGCCGAATCTCACATTCGGACCGAAGATGGTCGCGGACCTACGGAAGGCAACCGGGCTGCCGCTCGACGTCCACCTGATGATCGAGGACCCCGACGCGTGGGTGGAGCGCTACGCCTTGGCCGGGGCCTCGTACCTCACCGTCCACGTCGAAGCGACGCGCGATCCGGCGGCCGCCATCGCCGCCATCCGCGCCGCGGGCGCCCGCCCGGGCATCACGCTCAACCCGGAGACGGACGTTTCCCGCGTCCTGCCGCATCTGGGAGAGGTGGACCTCGTGCTCGTCATGAGCGTGCGCCCCGGCTTCGGTGGGCAGACATTCATCGAGAGCGCGCTCGACAAGGTCCGCACGCTGCGTGCGGCGCTCGACGCCCGCGGCTCGGTCGCCGAGCTCGAGGTGGACGGCGGCGTCAAGCCGGAGAACGCCGCGCGCATCGCGGCGGCCGGGGCGTCGGTGCTCGTCGCAGGATCCGCCGTGTTCCTCGATCCGGGTGGGCCCGCCGCGGCCCTCGCGCGGTTCCGGGGCCGGTCGGGTTAGTCCGCGTCACCGCGCCCGAGCTCGGTGAGCCGGGCGTCGCTGATGCCGAAGTGGTGCGCGATCTCGTGGATCACCGTGTCGCGCACGATCGCCGCCTGACGGCGGGGCGAGCTCGACATCCGCTGGATCGGGCCGCGAAAGATGGAGATGTGGTCCGGCACGTACGGCTCGTACATGCCGCGCTCGGTCAGCGGGACGCCCTCGTAAAGGCCGAGCAGCTCGCGGCCGTCCGCGACGGCGCCGGGCGCGGGCTCTTCTACGATGACGATCTCGACGTTGCGCATCCGCTGCTGGAAGCCGGGTGGTAGCTCGGTGAGCGCGCGACGGACCAGCCGCGCGAACCGGGCGCGCTCGAGCCGTGACATCTCAGGAGCATCCTACGGAGCCCCTCCGGTCGCCGACGCACCGCGCGGGCAAGGATTGACGCTGCCGCGTGGGTCGCCGTAGGCTCCCCTCGGGTTCCGCAATCGATTTCCATGGTGGGCGGGGAGAGCGGTAACGACGAGCAGCGCGCGCACCACGATCACCGATGTCGCCCGCGCCGCCGCGGTGCATCCCTCCACGGTCTCGCGGGTCCTGAATCGGCGGGGGGACGCGACGATCCGCTCCGACACGCGGGCCCGCGTGCTCGCGGCAGCCCAGCGGCTCGGGTACCGGCCATCCGCGCTGGCGCGCAGCCTCCGCCTCCGGCGGACGCTCACGCTGGGGATGCTCGTCGCGGATATCACGAATCCATTCTTTCCGCCGCTCATCAAAGGCGCCGAAGATGCGGCTCGCGCGCGCGGGTACAACCTCATCCTCTGCAATACCGAGGATGTCCCCGAGCGGGAGTCAACCTACCTCGGCGTGCTGCGCGAGCGGCAGGTCGACGGGGTCCTGCTCGCGACGTCGCGGATGACCGATGCCACGATCGCCGACCTCCGGCGCGACGCCTTCCCGTTCGCGCTCGTCAATCGCGCTTCACGTGGCGCCGGCGACCTCGTGGTGGTCGTGGACAACCGTGGCGCAGCCGCTGACGCGGTCGCGCACCTGCGCTCGCTCGGGCACCGGCGCATCGCCCACATCGCAGGGCCGCGGACCACGACGACCGGCGCGGAGCGCGCAGCCGGCGCGCGCGATGCGATCCGCCGCTTCCGGCTCGACCCGGATCCCGATCTCATCGTCGAGGCCGACGCCTTCTCCGAGCCGGCGGGCTACCGCGCCGCGCGCCGGCTCCTCGGGCTGCCCGAGCCACCGAGCGCGATCTTCGGCGCGAACGACCTGATCACGCTGGGCGGGCTCCGCGCGGCGCGCGAGCTCGGACTGGCCGTGCCCCGCGACCTCTCGCTCATCGGCTTCAACGACATTCCGCAGGCCGAGCTGCTCGAGCCGGCGCTCACGACCATCCGCGTGCCCCAGCTCGAGATGGGCGCCGCCGCGACGCGCCTGCTCATCGCCCGGCTCGAGAACGAACCCATCCCGGCCACGCGCATCGTCTTGCCCACCAAGCTCATCGTCCGGTCATCGACCGACGCGCCCACCGCGCGAGTGTGGCGGATCGCATGAGCGATCGGATTCAGGTCGCCGGCGCGACGAAGCACTACCGCGATGTTCCGGTCTTCGACGAGCTCGACCTCGCGGTCCGCGAGGGCGAGACCCTGTGCATCCTCGGGCCGTCAGGGTGCGGTAAGACGACGCTGCTCCGGGCGATGCACGGCCTGCTGCCCATCGACTCCGGCCACATCCGCATCGACGGGTCGGACGTCACGTCGCCACGGCGCAATGTCGCGATGGTCTTTCAGCATTTCGGCCTGATGCCCTGGAAACGCGTGGCCGAGAACGTGGCCTACGGCCTCGAGCTCGCCCGAATGCCGCGCGGGACGATCCGTGAGCGTGTGGCGGGGTACATCGAGATGGTCGGTCTGAACGGATTCGAGGCGCACTACCCGCATCAGCTCTCCGGCGGGATGCAGCAGCGCGTCGGCCTCGCCCGGGCGCTCGCGGTCGAGCCGGACGTCCTCCTGATGGACGAGCCGTTCGGGTCGCTGGACGCGCAGACGCGCGAGATCCTGCAGGACGAGCTCCTGCGGATCTACGCCCTCATGCCCCGGACGATGGTGTTCATCACGCATTCCATCGAAGAGGCCATCGCGCTCGGGGACCGGATCGTCGTGCTGACCGCGCGACCGGCACGCGTCCGCGAGACGCTCACGGTCGACATTCCCCGGCCGCGGACCGTCGAGGCGGTCGTTGCGCATCCAGGGTTCGTCGAGCTCCGCGACCAGTGCTGGCGGCTGTTGCGCGAGCACGCCCTGTCCGCGCTATGACGTTCCCTGAGGTCGGCGTTAAAGGGCGGACAGGTGTCAGGGTCCCGGCGCGGCGGCCGTTCCGGGCTCGCCACGTCCGCGCCGGCGATCTGGCCATCCGGATCGCGTCGGTCGCGGGCGTGCTCGCCGTGTGGGAGCTCTTCGGTCCGGCGCTCAACCCGATCATCCTCCGGCCGCCGTCGGCGATCGTCGCCGCTTTTGGCGAGCTGCTGGAGACCGGTGAGCTTCAGGCCGCGATGTTCGAGAGCCTGCGGGTGTTCTCTGTCGGACTCGTCATCGCGCTCGCCGCTGGCATCGTCCTCGGCGTCCTCACCGGCCGTTCGCGCCTCGCGTTCAACCTCCTCGATCCCTGGGTGAGCGCGCTCTACTCGGTCCCCTCGGTCGCGCTCGTCCCGCTCATCGCGGTCGCCTTCCGCTACCAGGGCGAGGCCCCGCGGATCGCGACCGTCGCGCTCTTCGCGGTCTTTCCGATCCTCATCAACACTCAGCAGGGCGTGCGGAACGTCGACGTCGGCCTGCTCGAGGTCGCTCGCGCGTTCTCGTCGAGCGAGCGGCGGCTCTGGCGCGACGTGGTCGTCCCGGCCGCGACGCCGTTCATCCTCGCGGGTGTCCGCCTCGCGATCGGCCGGGCGCTCATCGGGATGATCATCTCGGAATTCCTCGTCGGTCTACGCGGTCTCGGCTACCTGATCATCGTCTACCAGAACACGTTTCGGATCGACAAGATGTTCGTGCCGGTGATCGTCGTCGCCGCGATCGGCGTCGCGCTCATGGGCCTCGTGCAGGTGATCGAAGGGCGCGTCGCGCCGTGGGCGCGACGCGAACCATAGGCGGGAGGATCAACATGCGGTCAGCCAGGTCGCTCGCGATCGGACTCGGGCTCGCGCTTCTCGTCGGTGCCTGCGGTGGCGGTGGAGGCGCGGGCCAACCCGCGGCCTCCGCGACCGCGCCGGCCGCGCAGGCGAGCGGCACGCCGGCGCCCGCGAAGTGCGCCGCCGCGTCGGTGAAGATCGCGGTCCCGGTCACGCCGCCCAACGTCGTGCACCTGCCGCCATACGTCGCGCAGGAGCTCGGCTATTTCAAGGATGAGAACCTCACCGTCGAGCTGGTGCGGTTCGAGGGCGGGGTCGGGGCGCTGCGGGCGATGGCCGCCGGTGGCGTGGACCTCGCGGGCACCTCGACCGAGCCTGTCCTGCAGGCGATCGCCCAGGGCATCGACGTCAAGGTGGTGGGGAGCTACTCGCCGAACATCAGCCAAGTCTTCGCGGTCCGCGACGTCATCAAGACGGCGGCCGACGTCAAGGGCAAGAATGTCGGGATCCAGGAGCCGGGCGGGTTCGCGGACGCGCTGTCCCGCGCCTATCTCAAGAAGAACGGTATCGACGCGAAGGACGTCAACTTCGTGCCGACCACGACCGCAGCCCGGGTACAGCAGATGGTCGCGGGTGCCGTCGACACGGGCATCCTGCACGTCGATCAGCTGCTCACGATCCAGAAGACCGCCCCGAATATCAAGGTGCTTGCGAACATGTGGGAGGTCTTGCCCGACTACCAGTACGCCGTGTACGCGATGCCGACGGCGAAGGCGAACGGCGATCTCGCCGAATGCATGATGCGGGCGATCATCCGCGCGAGCCGCGCGATGTACGACCCGTCGCTACGTGACAAGATCATGACGATGGCCGTCCGCGAGACGAAGGCGGACGCTGCGATCGTGCAGCAGGCGTACACCCAGCTCGTGGCCGCGAAGGCCTGGCCGCAGAACGAAGGCGTTCCGAGGAAGAACATCGACGGCACGATCGCGATCCAGCTCGAGTCGAAGCAGATCGACAAGGCGCTGACCTTCGAGCAGGTCACGGACCTGCGGGCGGCGGCTCGCGTGGTGGCCCAGCTCGGGCGGAAGGACTTCCCGTACTGAGATGACCCGACTCGTCGATCTCACCCAACCCTGGGGCGACCGGATGCCGACCTGGCCGCAGTTCGAGGCGATCCAGGTCACGGACATCACGACGCATCACCGCGACGGCAAGAGCACGGTGCTCGTCCGCACGAACATGCATACCGGCACGCATATCGACGCGCCCAGTCACTACTGGCCGACGGGGAAGAGCCTCGGCGAGATCCCGATCGGCGACCTGTACGGCACCGCACTGGTGATCGATCTGCGACCGATCACGAAGCCGTGGTCGTTCTACACGCTGGCCGAGGTGCGTTCGTGCATCCCGAAGGGCGAGGACGTGCGCCGCGGCGACATCGTGATCCTCTACACCGGCTGGGACCGGTACAACTGGACGAAGCCGGAACGCGACGACGTCATGTACTTCGACCGGCACCCGGGGCCGCAGCCTGAGGTCTGCGACTGGCTCGTCGACCGCGGGATCAAGTGGATCGGCGCCGATCTCGCCTCGATGGATCACTCGCTGCACGTGCGGATCCGCTACTTCCGCCCCGACCTGGTCAAGGAGCACGAGGCCGAGACGGGCAAGCCGATCGACGAGACCCACCCGATGAAGGATTTCGAGCACGTGCACTACCACATGGCGAAGGCGAACATCCCGATGGTCGAGAACCTGGGCGGCGAGCTGGCCGAGGTCGCAGGACGGCGCGTGGATGTCGGCGCGTTCCCCTGGCGCTGGGTGAACGGCGAGGGCTGCATCTGCCGCGTCGCCGCGTTCCTGAAGGAGTAGGGCATGCAGGCGCTCGTGCTCACCGCCCCGCACGCGTTCGAGATCGGCGACATCCCGAAGCCGGAGCCACGCGAGAACGAGGTGCTCTGCCGCGTGCAGGCCGTCGCCATCTGCGGCACCGACGCAGAGATCATCGAGGGCACGTTCAAGGGCCGCTGGCCGCGCGGGTATCCATTCACCCCCGGTCACGAGTGGTCCGGCCTGGTCGTCTCGGCCGGCCGGGTCGCCCTCGAGTACGGATTCGCACCCGGCACGCGCGTCGCCGGCACGTCCCACTCCGGCTGCGGCTACTGCCGGATGTGCCGCACCGGCCGCTATAACCTCTGCTTCAACTACGGGAACGAAGAGCTCGGCCACCGCCAGTACGGCCACTACACCCAGGGCGCATACGCCGAGTACGTCGTCCAGACGATCAAGAGCGTCTTCCCGATACCCGACAGCATGCCATTCGACGTCGCGGCACTCTGCGACACCGCGTCCATCGCGCTCCACTCCGTGAAGCGTCCGGGCATCGAGCCCGGCGACATCGTCGCGTCCGTGGGCTCCGGCGGCATGGGCCTGCTGGTCGCGATGTGCGCGAAGACCCTGGGCGCGGCGCGGGTCATCGTCGTCGGCGGTGGAAAGCGGCTTGACCGGGCCCGGGCGCTCGGCTTCGAGACGGTCGACTACCACTCCGCCGATCCGGTCGCGGCCGTCCGCCTGCTCACCGGCGGTCGTGGCGCGGACGTCGCCGTCGACTCCGCCGGCACGCCCGACTCGGTGCGGCAATCGATCGGCGTCGTCCGCAAGGGCGGTCGCGTCGCGTTCACCGGGATCCCGAAAGAGCCAGTGCAGGTCGATCTCCAGAAGATCGTGCTCGAGGAGATTGACCTCTGTGGCGTCCGCGCAAACCGGAACACGATGGAACAGGTGATCCCGCTCATCGCGGACGGCCGGATCCCGGCCGCGAAGCTCATCACGCACCATTTCAAGCTCGCGGACTTCGGCGAGGCGCTCCGGACCTTTAACGAGCGGGTCGATGGCGCCCTCAAGGTGATCGTTGAGCCACAGCGTCCAGTCGCGGACCCGAGGGGCACGCGTTGATGGATGATGCGGGTGATCTGGGCGAGCTCATGCGGACGCGGCGTGCCGTCCGGAAGTTCGAGGATCGGCCCGTACCGGACGAGCTCATCGCGGAGATCCTCGAGGCGGGCCGGTGGGCGCCGTCACCCGCGAACCTCCAGCCCGCGCGATTCATCTGGGTCACGGACCAGGCAGTGAAGCGCGAGCTGCAGGAGCTCGCGCGCGAATCGAAGGAGCTATCGGCGTACTGGGATCCGGCGTTCCGACCGGACGGCGCCAGTGGCCTCGTGAACGATCTCGTCCGGCCCGCGGTCATCGCGGTCTGCGCGGATCCGCGCAAAAGCCTCACGAACGTCCATGCCGATAACGGCTTCGAGTGGGCCGCTGCGATGTCCGTCTACGCGATGTGGCTCCGGGCGCACTCGCTCGGCCTCGGCGCGGTGTTCGTGCAGCACTGGATCACCGAGAAGGCCAAGCGCATCCTCAACGTCCCGCTCCGCTGGACCTTCCTCGGCACGTTCACCTGCGGCTACGCTGCCGATGTGCCGAGCGGCACGCGTCTCCCGCTCGCCGAGCTCGTCTACCGCGATCGATTCCCGGGCGACGCGCACCCGTGAGCCTTCCTGCCGAGATGCGGGCGGTCGTCTTCGAGCGCCCGGACGTATTCGCCGTGCGCACGGTCCCGGCGCCACGCGCGCTCGAGGGGTACGCGGTCGTGAAGGTGCGGGCCGCGATGGTCTGCGCCACGGACCGGAAGATCCTCGCGGGATCGTTCGCCGGCACGACGTTCCCGCACGTGCCCGGTCACGAGTTCGCGGGCGAGGTCGTCGCGGTGGGGCCGGACGGGCGCGGGCCCGTGCCCGGCACGCGTGTCGGGGTCGAGGTCCACGTCGGCTGCGGCGCATGCGCGCGCTGTCGCGAGGGGCTGTACAACCTCTGCCTCAACTACGGAAAGCGCGAGACCGGCCACGCGCATGTCGGCTTCACCATCGCCGGCGGCCTCGCCGACTACGCGAGCGTTCCGCTCGCCGCGCTGCATCCGCTGCCCGCCAGCGTGACGACCGAGGACGGCGCCTGGACCGACAACCTGGGCGTGGCCCTCTGGGCCCTCGAGCGTGGCCGGCTCGCCGCGGGCGAGCGCGTCGTCGTGGTCGGCCCCGGCGCGATCGGTCTGTGCGCGGCGCAGCTTGCGCGCGCCCAGGGCGCCGGATGCGTCGTCGTCCTCGGACGCGCAGGGGAGCGGCTCGAGCGGGCCCGGGCATTCGCCGACGATGTCGCGAGCGACGCGACGGCGCTCTTCGGCACCGCGGATCTCGTCGTGGAGTTCGCCGGGACCGCCGACGCGGCGCGCGACGCGATCCGGCTGGCCCGACGTGGCGGCCGCGTCGTCCTCGGTGGCGCGACCGGCCAGGGCGTGGAGCTCGCGGGCATCGATCTCGCGAGCATCGTCCGCGGCCATCTCGATATCCTCGGCTCGGTCGCGAACCCGAAAGGCGTGTCCGGTCGTGCACTCGCACTCCTGGCGCGCGGCGGGATCGACGTGCGCTCGCTCGTCACACATCGCTTCGGGCTCGAACGATTCGCCGACGCGTGGCAGACCTTCATCGAGCGCCGCGACGGCGCGATCCGCGTGATGCTCATTCCGGAGGGGAATTGATGGACAAGAAGACCGCGCTGGAGCTTTACCGCGTGATGCGGACGATCCGCCGGTTCGAGCAACGCTCGACGACGCTGTTCGGCGAGAACAAGATCTGGGGGACGATCCACAGCTACGCGGGCGAGGAGGCGATCGCCACCGGCGTCTGCGCCCACCTGCGCGACGACGACTGGATCACTTCGACCCACCGCGGGCACGGGCACTGCATCGCGAAGGGCGCCGACCTCGGCAAGATGTTCGCCGAGCTCCTCGGCCGTGAGACCGGCTATTGCCGCGGCCGCGGCGGGTCCATGCACATCGCCGATACGTCCAAGGGCAACCTCGGCGCGAACGGCATCGTCGGCGGGGGCATCCCGATCGCGACCGGCGCCGCCCTGACCGCGAAGCAGCTCGGCACCGACCAGGTCGCGGTGTGTTTCTTTGGTGACGGCGCGGTGAATCAGGGCACGTTCCACGAATCGTTGAATCTCGCCGCGATCTGGAAGCTGCCGGTCGTCTACGTCTGCGAGAACAACCAGTACGCGGAGAGCTTTTCCACGAAGTTCGCGTTCGCCGTCGAGGACATCGCGCTGCGCGCCGCCGGCTACGGCATGCCCGGCGTTCGCGTCGACGGCGGGGACATCCGGAAGGTGTACGACGCGGCCGGGGAGGCCATCGCCCGCGCTCGCGGCGGCGGCGGTCCGACGTTCATCGTCGCCGAGTCGCATCGCCACGAGGGCCACTACTACGGTGACCCGCAGCACTACCGCACCAAGGAAGAGATCGAGTCATGGAAGACGACGTTCGATCCGCTGCTCGACGCGCGGACTTGGCTCGCTGCCGACGCCGTCGCGAGCGAGAGCGAGCTCGACGCGATCGATCAGGAGATCGAGACCGAGATGGAGCGCGCCATCGCCTGGGCCGAGGCGGGGCCGCCTGCCTCGCCGATCAAGCTGCCGGAGGAGATCTATGCCACCTCTTAAGACCGCGGCCGGGCCCAGCGCGGCGGCGGGGGAACACGCGCCGCCGATCCGCGAGCTCTTCTACGCCGAGGCGCTGAAGGAAGCGCTGCGTCAGGAGATGCAGCGCGATCCGCGCGTGCTTGTGATGGGTGAGGACATCGCCGAGCACGGCGGCGCGTTCCAGGTCACTGCGGGCCTGCTCGCCGAGTTCGGACCGACCCGGATCCGCCAGACGCCGATCAGCGAGATCGGCATCGTCGGAACTGGCGTCGGCGCCGCGCTCACCGGCCTACGGCCGGTGGTCGAGCTCATGTACATCGACTTCTCAGGCCTCGCGATGGATCAGATCGTGAACCAGGCCGCGCAGAACCGCTTCATGTTCGGTGGCCAGGCACGCGTGCCGCTCGTCGTCCGCACCCAGGGCGGATCGGGCCGCGGCAACGCGGCGCAGCATTCCAAGTCCCTGGAAGCGTGGTTCACCCACGTCGCCGGTCTCAAGGTCGTGATGCCCGCGACTCCGGCGGACGCGAAGGGCCTGCTCACCGCCGCGATCCGCGACGACGATCCGGTCATGTTCATCGAGCACAAGCTCCTGTACCGCACGAAGGGAGCCGTTCCTGAGGGCGAGCATATCGTGCCTCTCGGCAAGGCCGACGTGAAGCGGGCGGGCACCGATCTCACGATCGTGACGTGGTCGCGCGAGGTGCTCTTCGCGCTCGAGGCGGCCGTGACGCTCGCCGAGCAGGGCGTCAGCGCCGAGGTCGTCGACCTGCGGTCGCTCGTGCCGCTTGACAAGGTGACGATCCTCGCCTCCGTCCGGAAGACGCGCCGGGTCTTGGTCGTCCACGAGGCGATCAAGCGCGGCGGTTACGGCGCCGAGATCCTGTCCATCGTCGCGGAGGAGGCGTTCGACGATCTCGATGCGCCGCCGAAGCGGCTCGCCGGGCTCGAGACGCCGATCCCGTACGCGCAGCATCTCGAGAAGGGCGTGGTCCCGCAGGCCCAGGACATCGTCCGCGCGGCATTGGAGCTCGTCGGGTGAGCCTGACCCGCGTCATCCTGCCGAAGCTCGGGCTCACCATGGAAGAGGGCCGCGTCGTCGCCTGGCATCACGCGGAGGGCGACGCCGTCCGCGAGGGCGACGTCCTCTTCGAGGTCGAGACGGACAAGGCCACGATGGAGGTGCCGTCACCGGTCTCGGGCGTCCTGCGGCGCATCCTCGTGGCGGCCGATGCTTCGGCGCCGGTGGCGTCGGTCATCGCTTTGATCACGTCGACCGCGGATGAGGAGTTCGCGGAGCGGGCGGCGCCAATGGCGGCGCCGACGGCCGATCCTCTCGGTCGCTACTCGCCCTCTCCGTCCGCTTCTCGTTCGGCCCCGGATGCGCCGAGGGCTCAACGCCCGCTCGATGATCAGCCGCCGTCGCCTTCGACAACCGTTCCCGCTCGAGGGTCGTCTTCGGCCGATCGCGTCGCTGCTTCTCCGGCGGCGCGCAAGCGCGCGGCGGAGCTCGGCGTCGATCTTTCGACCGTCGTGGCCTCGAAGCCGCCGCGGATCTCGATCGAGGATGTCGAGGCGGCGAGCGCGGCGCCGGCTGCGCAGGCCGGCGAGAAGCGCGTGCCGCTCACGCGGATGCGCAAGGCGATCGCAGCGGCGATGAGCCGGTCGACGCGCGAAGCTCCGCAATTCGCCATCGCGCGGGACGTCGATATGAGTAGCGCGAACGAGCGGCGCAAGCGCGCCGGCGCGTCGTACACGGACGTCGTCGTGTTCGCGGCGGCGCGGGCCCTGGCCAAGCATCCGCGCCTGCGGTCGCGGTTCGACGGCGATGCGATCATCGAGAGCGCCTCCGTGCACATTGGCCTCGCCATCGCGCTCGAGGACGGGCTCATCGTGCCGGTCATCCGCGACGCGGACCGGAAGGATCTCGCGGCGCTCGCAGAGGACCGCGAGCGCCTCGAGGCCGGGGCGCACGCCGGCAAGCTCACCGCGCGCGACCTCACCGGGGCGGCGTTCTCGGTGTCGAACCTCGGGCCGCTCGGCGTCGACCGCTTCCAGGCACTCGTGAATCCGCCCGAGGCGGCGATCCTGGCACTCGGGCGGATCCGCGACCAGGTCGTCGCGCGGGACGGCGTCGCGGTCGTCCGGCCGACGGTGACCCTCACGCTCTCGGTGGACCATCGCGTGGCCGACGGCGCGGACGCCGCGCGCTTCCTCGCGGACCTCGTGCAGGACCTGGAGTCGACCGGATGACGACGACAGATCGCGCCGATGCCCCGCTGAATGAGAACCGCGTCAGGCTCGCCGCGTCCCACTGGAAGCCGCGCTTCGTCGCGAACGGGATCGACGTCAACGATTTCGAGCGCGTGCTCGGCGCGACCGAGGAGTGGGCCGCCTGGGCGCCGGCCTGGCGGACGGTGGGCGACCGCCACCGCGCGCAGGCCGACGCGGCCGCGCGCGACGGTCACGCCGTCACGGCGGCGGAGGCCTACCAGCGGGCGGCGTGGTGCTACCACCTCGGGAAGTTCCTGTGGTTCGAGGATGCCGGCCTGCACGACGAGCTGACCCGGCTCACCGTCGAGTCCTACGCGAAAGCGCTGTCACAGCTCGATCCACCCGGCGTGCGCGTCGAGATCCCCTTCGAAGGAGCGGTGATCCCGGGCATCCTCCGCCAGCCGCGCGGCATCGCGCGGCCGCCACTCGTGATCATGGTCCCGGGTCTGGACTCCGTGAAGGAAGAGCTCTACGCGATGGAGCAGGACTTCCTGAAGCGCGGGCTTGCGACATTCTCGATCGACGGTCCCGGCCAGGGCGAGAACCAATGGCGTTTCCCGATCCGGGCGGACTGGTCGACCGTCGTGACCCCCGTGCTCGACGGCCTCGACAGGCGCCCTGGCCTCGATTTCGGATCGGTCGGTTTGATGGGCATCAGCATGGGCGGCATCTACGGTCCGCGCGCCGCGGCGAAAGAGAAGCGATTGCGCGCGGTGGTCGCGCTCGCCGCGCCATACGACCTTTCCGAATGCTGGCCCTCGCTCAACCCGCTCACTCGCGGCGGTTACGTCGCCTACACCCACTCGCGCGACCTGAACGAAGCGTTCGAGAGATCGAAAGCGCTCACCCTCCGGGGCGTGCTCGCGCAGGTCACCTGTCCACTGCTCGTGATCCACGGCGCCAAGGACGGGCTCTTTCCCGCGGAGCAGGCCGAACGGATCGCGCGCGAGGCCCCGAACGCAACGCTGCTCATGTATCCCGAGGGGAACCACGTCTGCAACAACATCGCGTACAAGTACCGGCCGGCGATGGCCGATTGGCTGGCCGTGCAGCTCCGCTGACGCGGGCCGCGCGGAGCAGCGTCGGGCAGCGGACCACCGCCCGCGGCCGGACGATTAGGCGCATCGCGACCGCACGCGACGGAGCACGCGGGCGCGCAGTCTGCAGACGCCCGACTCGCTCAGGCCGACCAGGACGCCGATCTCTTTCAGCGTCAGGCCGCGGCCGAACGAGAGGACCAGCACCTTGCGCTCGATCGGAGCCATCCGCTGCAGTTCGCGGGCGACGGTGGCCCACCGGCGATCGCGCTCCGACCGGCAGACCGGTGCGACCTGGCCGCTCGGATCGTGGTCGGTCTCGGTCCAGCGGTCGAGCGATATCACCACCACCGGCTGCGGCAGATTCGCGTCCTGCTCGCGCGCCGCGCGATACGCTCGGCGCGCCGCCCGGGTGAGCGGGTCGCGCTGCCGCAGCGCATCGAGGACCTGACCGCGCACCCGGCGGGCGGCGTAGGCGCCGAATGGGGCGCCGGTGTCGTCGCGATAGCGGCGCGCCGCCTGCACGAGCCCGAGGACCCCCCAGGCCACGAGATCCTCGCGATCGGCGCCGCGGCACCGCGGGTCAAGCGACCGGGAGGCCACCGACCGCGCGAACGCGAGGTGCGCGATGATGCGCTCGTCGCTGGACTGCTCCACTCTTCGCTTCCCCCGCGCGGACCGTATCGGCGCGCAGCAGTTGTGTCAATAATAGAGTGACAGAGTTGTCCACAATCGCCGCGGGTTTCTTTGCGCGCTACCGCTACCCGGATTGGCTGCGCCGGCACTCGCTCGCAGTGGGCCGCATCGCCACGCGGATCGCCCTGGCGCAGCAGGCCCGGGGCGCTGCTGTCGACGTGCGCGCGGCGGCGTTGGGCGCCTATCTGCACGACATCGGCAAGTCCCCGCTGCTCTCTAGCGACCGGCGGGCCCATGAGACGCTCGGTCCCCTGGTGCTCGCGGCTGAAGGCCTGAGTGCCCTCGCGGAGCTCTCACGCCGTCATCCGGTGTACGCGCCACGGGATCCGGCGACACGACCGCGGACCCTCGAAGAGAAGATCGTTTACTACGCCGACCGGCGCGCCGGTCAGGAGGTCGTCAGCTTGGAAGCGCGCATCGACGAGCAGCTCGTGCGTTTCCCGCAACTGGCTGCCACCCGCGCGGCCGACCTTGAGAGCGCGAAACGGATCGAGGCCGAGCTATTCGCGGGTCTGCCCTTCGGGCCCGCTGATCTGGCTGATCTGGCTGATCTGGCTGATCTGGCTGATCTGCGATGAGCGTCGATCGCGCGCGCCTCGAGCGGCACATCGTGGAGCTCAGCGCCATCGGCGGCAGTGGGACGAGCGTCACCCGGCTCGGGCTCACGGCGGACGAGCAGCGCGCGCGCGACACGGTCGGCGGGTGGCTCCGGGCGCGCGGCGCGATCACCCGCCGCGACCCGGCGGCAAATCTCTACGGCCGTTTCGGCGGGGATGGTCCGTGCGTGCTCGTCGGCTCGCATCTCGACTCCGTGCCGGAGGGCGGGCGATTCGACGGCGCGCTCGGGGTGCTCTGCGCGGTCGAGGCGATCGAGGCGCTCCTCGATGACGGGCTGCGCTTTGCGCGACCGGTCGAGGTCGTGGGCTGGTGCGACGAGGAGGGGGCGCGCTTCGGGATCGGCCTGTTCGGCTCGTGCGCCGCGTTCGGCAGGTTGCCGGATCGCGCTGCCGAGCGAGCGGACCGCGCGGGGATCACGATCGCCGATGCGCTGCGCGCGCTCGGCGAGGCCGGTGAACCGGGCGCGGCGAAGCGCACCGCGACCGACATCGCGACCTACCTCGAGCTCCACATCGAGCAGGGCCCGCGCCTGGCCGAGGCCGGCGTCGCGCTCGCCGTCGTGAGCGACATCGTCGGGATCCTCCACGCACGGGTGACCGTGCAGGGGCGCCAGGACCACGCGGGAGCGACGGTCATGACGGCACGCGCGGACGCGCTCGCTGCCGCGGCCGAGATGGTCCTCGCGGTGGAGGCTGGCGCCTGTGCGCTACCGGACGCGGTTGGCACGGTCGGCGAGATCGCCGTCCGGCCCGGCGCGAAGAACGTCGTGCCCGGCGAGTGCACGTTCTCGCTCGACCTGCGGGCGCGCAGCGAGGACACCGTCGAAGCGCTCGGTCGCGACGTCCGCGCCGCGATCCGGCACATCGCCGATGCGCGCGGCGTCCGTTCGTCGATCGACGTGCTGTCGCGCGTGCCCGCGGTCCCGCTCGATCCCGCGCTGCGCGAGCTGTTCCTCCGGTCTGCCGCGGCGGTCGGCATCGCGGCGCCGCTCCTCTTCTCGGGCGCCGGCCACGACGCCGAGAATTCGCAGCTCGCCGGGGTGCCGACGGGCATGCTCTTCGTGCGCTCGACCGGCGGCAGCCACAACCCGAACGAGCTCGCGACGCTCGACGACGCGGTGCTCGGCGCCCGTGCCCTCGCGCACGCCCTCGCGGAGCTCGTGACGACCTAATATCCAGACATCCGGGGCGCTCGCCAGTTCACGTCAACTGGCGAAGGCGGGGAGGCGACCACGCATGGCGCGGGCGGCACTCGACGAATTGGCTCCAGCGCAGCTCCGCATCGGCGACGTCGCCGCTCGGGTCGGCATGACCGAACGGACGATCCGCTACTACGAGGAGCTGGGGCTGCTCGATTCCGTGAAACGGCTCGAGGGCGGGACGCGCGTCTACACCGAGGACGACGTCCGCCGACTCAAGTTCATCCGCAAGCTGAAGATGCTCGGCCTCTCACTGCAGGAGATGCACGAGCTCGAAGCGCTCTACCGCGCACGGCGGAGCAACCGCGGCGTCCTGCCACGGCTCATCGAACTGCTCGACGCGCATCTTGCGACGGTGGACGATCGCATCGCCGAGCTCCAGGCAGTACGCGACGAGATCCGCAGCTATCGCGAGCACGTCGCGCAGCGGTTCCTCGAGGAAGCGCAATGACCGAGCGCTCGGTCATCCTCGGCGCCGCCCGCACGCCGATCGGCGCGTTCCTCGGCGGTCTCGCCCCAGTGAAGGCGCCCGAGCTCGGCGCGATCGCCATCCGTTGCGCGGTGGAGCGGAGCGGCGTTTCGCGCGACGCGATCGACGAGGTGTTCATGGGAAGTGTCGTGCAGGCCGGCGTCGGCCAGGCCCCCGCGCGCCAGGCGGCGCTCGGCGCGGGGCTGCCGCAGCGCGTGCCGTGCACGACGATCAACAAGGTCTGCGGCTCCGGACTGAAGGCAGTGATGCTCGCGACCGCGCAGATCGCGGCGGGCGAGGCGGGGGTCATCGTCGCGGGCGGGATGGAGAGCATGTCGAATGCGCCGTATCTGCTTCGCGGCGCACGACAGGGCCTCGCGATCGGCGAGCACATGATGGAGGACGCGAACCTCACCGATGGGCTGGTGGACGCGTACGGAGGCGGACACATGGGTCTCGGCGGCGAGAAGGCCGCGGCGCGGACCCACCTCACGCGCGAGGATCAGGATCGCTTCGCGCTCCGCTCGCACGAGAAGGCGCTCGCAGCACAGGCGGGCGGCGCGTTCGACGCCGAGATCGTCGCGGTCGAGGTGCAGGGTCGGAAGGGCCAGGTCACGCGTGTCGAGCGGGACGAGACGCCCCGCGAAACGTCGCTTTCCGCGCTGGCCGCGCTCAAGCCGGCGTTCAAGGAGGACGGCACCGTCACGGCGGGCAACGCCTCGAAGCTGAACGACGGCGCCGCGGCGCTCGTCATCGCGTCGGCGGCGCGAGCGGACGAGCTCGGCGCGCGGCCCCTCGCGCGCGTCATCGCGCAAGCGCAATTCGCAGGTGAGCCCGAGCTGTTCCTTCTCGCTCCGGCCGGAGCGATCGCGCGCGTCCTCGAGAAGGCCGGCTGGGCGACGGCCGAGGTGGACCTCTTCGAGGTGAACGAGGCGTTCTCGGGGATCGAGGCCGTTCGGCGCGAGCTCGGCATCGCGGAAGATCGCTTCAACGTCAACGGCGGCGCCGTCGCGCTCGGCCACCCGATCGGGGCCTCGGGCGCGCGGCTGTTAGTGACGCTCGTGTACGCCCTCAGGGCGCGAGGCAAGGCCCGCGGTGTCGTGTCCCTCTGCCTGGGCGGCGGCGAGGCGGTCGCGCTCGCGATCGAGGCCGAATGAGCGAGCCGCGGCTCGGCGTCGTCGGTGCGGGCACGATGGGTGCGGGCATCGCGCAGGTCTGCGCGACCGCCGGCCTCCAGGTCGTCATGGTCGACGTCGGGCTCGAGCAGCTGCAGCGCGGGCAGCAGACCATCGCCGGGTCGCTCGCCCGGCTCGAGGCGAAGCAGAAGCTGCCGCGCCCGGCCACAGAGATCAGCGGCCGGATCCACACCTCGACGAGCGTGAGTGACCTCGGCCGGGTCGACCTGGTGATCGAGGCGGCGTTCGAGGACCTCGCGGTCAAGTCCGACCTGTTCAGGAAGCTCGATGGTGCGTGCAAGCCCGAGGCGATCCTCGCGTCGAACACGTCCTCGATCTCGATCACCCGCCTGGCGGCGGCGACGAAGCGACCGGCCAAGGTCGTCGGGATGCACTTCATGAATCCGGTCCCGGTGATGGGCCACGTCGAGCTCATCCGGGGACTGGAAACGAGCGACGCGACGATGGAGACGGCGCGCGAGCTCGCGACGCGGCTCGGCAAAATCGCGGTCGAGTCGGGCGATAGCCCGGGCTTCATCGCGAACCGCGTGCTCATGCCGATGATCAACGAGGCGGTGTTCGCGCTCGCAGAGGGTGTCGGCACGGTCGACGCCATCGACACGATGTTGCGCGGGCTGAATTTCCCGATGGGCCCGCTGGCCCTCGCCGATCTCATCGGCCTCGACGTGTGCCTGGCCATCCTCGAGGTCCTGCAGCGTGACTTCGGCGACCCGAAGTACCGGCCCGCGCCGCTGCTGCGCCAGTACGTCGCGGCAGGCCGGCTCGGGCGGAAGAGCGGCCGCGGCTTCCACGAGTACGCGGAATGAGCAGCCCAGCGGCCGCGACGACCGACAGCGACTCCGGCGCGCGCTTCGATCTGTCGCTGACCGAGACCCAGGAGCTGGTCCAGCGCACCGCCCGCGAGTTCGCGACCGAGAAGCTGCTGCCGATCGCGGCCCGCATCGACTCGGAGGGCGCGATCCCGCGCGAGGTGCTGCGCGAGCTCGCCGCACTCGGGTTCATGGGCGTGTACGTGCCGGAGGAGCTGGGCGGGGCCGGCGCCGACGTGGTCTCGTACCTGCTCGCCGCCGAGGAGATCAACCGCGCCTGCGCCGCGACCGGCGTCGTGATGAGCACGCATAACTCGCTCGTCTGCGATCCGCTGCTGCATTTCGGTACCGACGCGCAGAAAGGACGCTGGCTGCGCCCGCTCGCGACGGGGGAGAAGCTCGGTTGCTTCGCCCTGTCGGAACCTGCCTCCGGATCAGATGCTGCCGCGATGCGAACGACCGCGAAGCGCAACGGAGACGCCTGGGTCCTGAACGGCACGAAGAACTTCATCACCAACGGCGCGACGGCGGATGTGGTCGTCGTCTTCGCCCAGACCGACCCGGCGCTCAAGCACAAGGGCATCGCCGCGTTCGTGGTGGACAAGCACTCGGCCGGCCTCGCGGTGGGTAAGATCGAGCACAAGCTCGGCATTCGCGGCTCGGACACCGCGCAGCTGGTGTTCCAAGACCTTCGCGTCGGGAGCGACCAGCTCCTCGGCCTGGTCGGGCAGGGGTTCAAGATCGCGCTCGCGACGCTCGACGGCGGCCGCATCAGCATCGCCGCCCAGGCGGTCGGCATCGCGCGCGCCTGCCTCGAGGACGCGCTCGCCTACGCGAAGCAGCGCGAGGCGTTCGGCAAGCCGATCGCCGAGCACCAGGCCATCCAGTGGATGCTCGCCGACATGGCAACCGAGATCGACGCGGCGAGATTGCTCGTCTGGCGGGCCGCGACGTTGAAGGATCGCGGCGAGCGCTACACGGCCGAGGCCGCGATGGCGAAGCTCTTCGCGTCGGACACTGCGATGAAGGCCGCGCGCGATTGCATCCAGATCTTCGGCGGCTATGGTTACCTCACCGACTTCCCCGCCGAGCGCCACTACCGGGACGCGAAGATCACCGAGATCTACGAGGGTACGAGCGAGATCATGAAGCTCGTCATCGCCCAGGACATGCTCGAGTGACGCCACCCACGAGCGGCGCCGGCGCGCTCGTGCTCCTGGTCCTTGCGGCCGCGGGCTTCGGGGCGTTCTTGTACCGCGCCGGGAAGCTGTACCGGTATCTCCGTCTCGGCCGGAACGAGCAGCGCACGGGCGGCCTCGGCCGGCGGTTCCGCGACGAGGTGGTCATCTATCTGCTCCAGCGGAAGCTCCTCAAGCGGCCGTACATCGTGCGCGGCCTCGCGCACGCGTTCATCTTCTGGGGCTTCATCGTGATCACCATCGGCACGGCCGACCTGTTGTTGAACGGGGTCGTCGGCCGGCGCGTGCCTGGGACCGAGAGCGCGGTCTTCGTCTGGGCGGTGGACGTGTTCGCGGTCCTCGTGCTCTCGTCGATCGCGCTCGCCGGGGTCCGGCGTGCCTTCTTCAAGCCGCCGCGGATGCACATCGCCCTGGACGGGTACGTGATCCTCGGGCTGATCGCGGTGCTGATGGTCTCGCTCGTGGCCCTCGAGAGCGCGGGCGTCGCCTCCGCGCTCGTCGCGCGTGGCCAGACCTCGCCGCCGGTCGGGGCGCTGCTCGCCCCATTCCTGGGCGGGCCCGCCGCGGTGGCGCTGTTCGCGGGCGCCTGGTGGGTCCACGTTGTGACCGTGCTCGCGTTCGCCGCGTACCTGCCGCAGTCGAAGCACCTGCACATCGTGACGACGCTGCCGAACGTGTTCTTCCGGTCAGAGCGGCCCCGCGGCGCGCTCCGGCTCATCGAGCAGATCGAGGATCAGGAAACGTTCGGCGCCGCTTCGCTGCGGGACCTCTCGTGGAAGCAGCACCTCGACGGCTACACCTGCACCGAGTGCGGTCGCTGTTCCGACAATTGCCCGGCGCTCGCGACGGGGAAGGCGCTGGACCCGCAGAAGATCGTCCTCGATCTCCGCGACCTGCTGCTTCGCGAGGGCGACCAGCTCCTAAAGGATCCGACCGCGGCCGGCACGCCACCGGCGCATCAGCTCGCGACGAAGCCCGAGGAGCTGTGGGCCTGCACAACCTGCGCCGCTTGCGTGGAGCAGTGCCCGGTCACGATCGAGCACATCGACAAGATCGTTGACATGCGCCGGTACCTGACGATGCAGGAAGCCGCGGCCCCACCCGAGGCGCAGCGCGCGATGACGAACATCGAGCGCGCGGGCAACCCGTGGGGCGAGGCGGCGTCCACGCGCGCGGACTGGGCCGCAGGCCGGGGCGTGCCGACGTTCGCCGAGAAGCCGGACGCGGAATACCTCTACTTCGTGGGCTGCGCGGCGTCGTTCGATCGCCGCAACCAGCGCGTCGCGAAGGCGCTCGCGCGGATCCTCGGCGCTGCCGGCGTGTCGTTCGCGATCCTCGGCACCGAGGAGACCTGCAACGGCGACCCCGCGCGCCGGATGGGGAACGAGTACCTCTGGCAGCAGCAGGCCCAGCGGAACATCGAGACCTTCGCCGCGTACAAGGTGCGCAAGGTGATCGCGTCGTGCCCGCACTGCTTCAACACCATCGCGAACGAGTACCCCCAGCTGGGTGGCCGGTACGAGGTCGTGCACGCCTTGCAGCTGGTCCAGGACCTGATCAGCGAAGGGCGCATCGCATTCAGCGGAGGCGAGACCGAGACCGTGGCCTATCACGATCCCTGCTACCTCGGCCGGCACAACGGCATCTACGAGGACCCGCGCGCCGTGATGGACGCGCTGCCAGGGGTCGAGCTCATGGAGATCGAGCCGCATCACCGCGAGCGCGGCTTCTGCTGCGGCGCCGGCGGCGGCAGGATGTGGATGGAAGAGCAGCCCGGCCAGCGGGTGAATCACCGGCGGGTCGAGCAGATCCTCGCGGCCGGCGAGGCACAGGGCACGCAGCCTGCGAAGGTCGCGTCCGGCTGTCCCTTCTGCCTGATCATGCTGGAGGAAGGCGTGGGCGCGAAGGGCATCCAGGAGCAGCTTCGGCCGGTCGATGTGCTCGAGCTGGTCGCGTCGCGCTTGGGAGGAGACACCACCGTGGAGCGGACGAACGCGTGAAGATCCTCGTGTGCCTGAAGCAGGTCCCGGACTCGACGACGCGCGTGAAGGTCGCGCCCGACGGGAAGTCGGTCGTGACCGACGGCGTCACCTGGTCGATCTCGCCCTACGACGAATACGCCATCGAGCTTGCGCTCGAGCACAAGGACGCGGCGGGGGACACCGTGGTCGGGGTGGTGACGGCCGGCGGTGCGCGCTCGAAGGATGCGCTGCGCCAGGCGCTCGCGATGGGCTGCGACGAGGCATCGCTCGTTACCGGTGACGCGGTCGGGTCGCTCGGCGCGCTCGGGACCGCGGCGGCGCTGCGCTCCGCGGTCCTGGACCTTAGGCCGGACCTCGTGCTCTGCGGCAAGCAGGCCTCGGACGACGACCAGGGCTCGGTCGGGCCCGCGCTCGCCGAGGCGCTCGGCTGGCCGCACGTGAGCGTCGTGACGAAGTTCGCCGCCGTCGACGGCGGGCTGCAGATCTGGAAGGAGACCGAGGGCGGGCACGAGATCTGGAAGGCGCCCGGCCAGGTGCTGCTCACGGTGCAGAAGAGCGAGAAGGAGCCGCGGTACCCCTCCCTTCCGGGGATCATGAAGGCGAAGAAGAAGGAGATCCCCGAGCGTCCAGCCGATGCACCTCAGGACGCGGCGACGATCGAGGTGCTCTCGATGGAGCCGCCGCCCGCGCGCGGCGGCGGGAAGATCTTCAAGGACGGCGACGTGCGGGCCCACGCAACGGAGCTCGCGACGCTCCTGCGCGACGAGGCAAAGGTCCTGTGAACGTCTGGGTCATTGCCGAGCGCAGCGGAACATCGCTGCGCCGCGTCTCCCGCGAGCTTGCGGCGTACGCGTCAGCGCTGGGCACCCTGACGGTGCTCGAGATCACCGGCGAGCACGTCGCGTCAGTCGCGGCAGCGACGGCGCTCGCCGACCGCGCGCGCAGCGACGCGCCGGATCTCGTGCTCGTCGGCGCGACGCCATCGGGCCGCGACATCGCGGCGCGCCTCGCGGCCAAGCTCGGACGCCCCTATCTCTCCGAGTGCACCGCGCTCGAGTTCGACGGACAGGCGGTCGTGGCGCAGCGCGGGATGTACGCCGGGAAGGTGCGGGCGCGCGTACGCGCCGCGTTACCCGCGATCTGCAGCGTGCGGCCGAACACGTTCCCGCTCGCGGAGGGAACCGCCGAGCCGAGCGTCACCAAGGTTGCGCCTGGCGACAATGGCGGGCTCGAGTTCGTCCGGTTCGAGCCGACCGCCTCGGCCGGCGGACGCGTGCCGCTGACCGAAGCGCGGGTCATCGTGTCGGGCGGGCGCGGGCTCAAGGGACCTGAGGGCTGGACGATGGTGGAATCGCTCGCGGACGCGCTCGGCGCCGCGCTCGGCGCGTCGCGCGCGGTGACCGACGCGGGCTGGCGCCCGAACGAGGAGCAGGTCGGCCAGACCGGCAAGACGGTGGCACCCGATCTCTACATCGCACTCGGGATCTCGGGCGCGATTCAGCACCTGGCCGGCATGACCTCGAGCAAGGTCATCGTCGCGGTGAACAAGGATCCAGACGCCGACATCTTCAAGGTCTGCGACTACGGCGTCGTCGGCGACGTCTTCGAGTTCGTCCCCGCGTTCACCGCAGCCGTGAAGCAAGCGAAGGCCGGCTCGTAAATGTTCCCGTTCGCGGGCGCCGACGAGCGCGACATTGCCGCGGCGGTCGCCGCGTTCGCCACCCGGCTGCCGGGTCGCATCCCGCAGGCGGAGTTGCAGGGGCGCATTCCCGCGGACGTCATCCGGTCGCTCGGCGATCTCGGCGTCCTCGGTATGACCATGCCGGAGGCATACGGCGGGCTCGGCGCGAGCACGGTCTCGTTCGCGCTCGTCCTCGAGGAGCTCGCCGCGGTCTGGCCGTCGCTTGCGGTCGGCGTGTCGGTGAACACCGGCATCGTCGCGGGCTCGATCGTCCGTTTGGGGACCGACGCGCAGAAGCGCGCCTTCCTGCCACGGCTCGCCGACGGGCGCGGCCTCGGCGCGTTCTGTCTCACCGAGCCAAGCGCGGGCTCCGACGCGGCGTCGCTTCGGGCGACCGCGCGCGCGGACGGGGACGGCTGGGTCGTGGACGGGACGAAGCTCTTCGTCACGAGCGCGACGTACGCACCGCTCTTCATCGTGCTCGCGCGCGTCGGCGATGCGGAGCCGGCCCGGCCGCACGCCGGCATCACGGCATTCCTCGTCCCGCCCGACGCGCCGGGCGTGCATATCGGGGTGCCCGAGCTGAAGCACGGGCTACTCGCCTCGGAGACGAGCGCCGTGACCTTCTCCGGCGTGCGCGTCGGCGAAGATGCGCTGCTTGGGACGCAGGGCCGCGGATTCGGCGATGTGGCCTTGGCCGGGCTCGACTCGGGACGCATCGGCATCGGCGCGCAGGCCGTCGGTATCGCCCGCGGCGCGCTCGCGCTCGCGACGGCCTACGCCCGGGAGCGGAGGCAGTTCGGCGCGCCGATCGCGTCGTTCCAGGCCATCCAGTTCGCCCTCGCGCGGGTCCGCACGGACATCGACGCGGCACGATTGCTCGTCCTGCGTGCGGCCTGGGCGAAGGACCGGGGCCTGCGCTTCGGACAGGAGGCCGCGGAGGCGAAGCTGTTCGCGAGCGAGGCCGCGAACCGCGCGACGTACGCCTGTCTGCAGGTCTTTGGCGGCTACGGGTACATGCGCGACTACGGTATCGAGCGGTACGCGCGCGACGCGCGTGCCACCACCATCTACGAGGGGACGAGCGAGATGCAGCGGATGGTCATCGCGCGGTCGCTGCTGAGCGCGGCATGACCGAGATCGTGCGGCCGGGGCCGGCGTCCCCCGCGCCCGAGCCCCATCCAAAGGAGCGGAAGCAGCGGTTCAGCACGCTTTCGGACGAGCTCATCGAGCCGCTCTACACCGCGGATGACCTCCCGGGCTTCGATACCAAGCGCGACCTTGGCCTTCCCGGCGAGTTCCCCTACACGCGCGGCCTCCATCCGTCGATGTACCGGAGCCGGCTCTGGACGATGCGGCAATTCGCGGGTTTCGGCTCGGCCGAGGACACGAACGCCCGATTCCACTATCTCCTGGCGCATGGCGTCACTGGGCTCTCGACTGCGTTCGACATGCCGACGCTCATGGGCCGGGACTGCGACGATCCGCTCTCGCGCGGCGAGGTGGGGCGCGAGGGCGTCGCGGTGAGCTCGATCGCGGACATGCGCATCCTGTTCGATCGGATCCCGCTCGATGAAGTCACGACGTCAATGACCATCAACGGCCCGGCGTCGATCGTCTGGGCGATGTACCTGGCTGCGGCGGATGAGCGCGGCATCCCGTTCGACAAGCTCGGCGGCACGATCCAGAACGACTGTCTCAAGGAGTACATCGCACAGCGGGAGTGGATCGTCCCGGTGAAGCCGGCGATGGAGCTCGTCGTCGACAGCTTTCGCTACGGCGCGCGCGAGGTCCCGAAATGGAACACTGTCTCGATCTCCGGCTATCACATCCGCGAGGCCGGCTCGACGGCGTTGCAGGAGCTCGCGTTCACGCTCATCGACGGGCTCGAGTACGTGCAGTGGGGCGTGGACGCGGGGCTCGATGTGAACGACTTCGCGCCGCACCTGAGCTTCTTCTTCGATGTCCACAACGACTTCTTCGACGAGATCGCGAAGTTCCGCGCGGCGCGCCGGATCTGGGCGCGCGAGATGGAGCGCCGCTATCACCCGACGAACGAGAAGGCGCTCCTCATGCGGACCCACGCGCAGACCGCCGGTGTGTCGCTCACCGCGCAGCAGCCGTATAACAACGTCGTGCGCGTGGCGCTGCAGGCGCTTGCGGCGGTCCTCGGCGGCACGCAGTCGCTGCATACGAATTCGCTCGATGAGACCTACGCGCTGCCGACCGAGGAGGCCGTTCGCCTCGCGCTCCGGACGCAGCAGATCATCGCCCATGAGTCCGGCGTGGCCGAGACGGTTGATCCCTTCGGCGGCTCCTACTACCTCGAGCACCTCACGAACGAGATGGAGCGCGGGTTCGAGCGCTACCGCGACACCATCGGGGCGATGGGGGGGATGGTCGCCGCCGTCGAGCGCGGCTTCCCGCAGCGCGAGATCGTCGAATCCGCGTTCCACTTCCAGCAGCAGGTCGAGGAAGGCGAGAAGATCGTCGTCGGGGTGAACAAGTACGTCGCGACCGCCGACGAGACGAAGGTCCCCGTGCTCGCGATCGATCCGAACGTGGAGCGCAACCAGATCGAGCGCATCAGCGCGGTGCGCGCGAAGCGCGACGCCGGCCGCTGGCGGGATTCGCTGGAGCGCCTGCGGGGCGCCGCGCAAGCCCACGGCGAGCTGATGCCCGCGTTCCTGGACTGCGCCCGCGCGCAGGCTACCGTCGGCGAGCAGGTCGAGGTCCTGAAGGAGGTCTATGGCGAGTACCACGATCCCGGCTACTTCTAGCGAGCTTCTCGCACGCGTCGATGTCGGCTGGCGTCCGTTGCGGGAGGCGGTCCGCGGCCTCGGACGCGCACGCCTGGACGAGCGTGCACCGACGGGCTGGTCGTACCACGACCTCCTGGCGCACATCGCCGCATGGGAGGATCTGACCGCGCGCCGACTGCGCACCCTCCGCGAGACCGGCCAGCGCACGCAGCCCGCGGAGGCCCTCGACATCGACGGGTTCAACGCCCGGATCGTCGAGACGCATCGGCTCGTGGGCGCCGAGGCGCTCGTCGACGAGCTCGACACGTCGCACCGCGCGCTTCGCCGTGAGCTGGAGCAGCTCACCGACGTGCAGATCCAGGGCGGCCTGGGCTGGGCGGTCGTGATTGTCGCCGGCAGCAGCTACGGGCACTACGCCGAGCACGCCGCGGAGCTTGACATCGGATGAAACGCCCGATCCGGGTCGTCGTCGCGAAGGCCGGGCTCGACGGGCACGACCGCGGGGCGAAGGTCGTGGCGCGCGCGCTGCGGGATGCCGGCATGGAGGTCATCTACACCGGCGTGCATCAGACGCCGGAACAGGTCGTCGAGGCCGCGCTCCAGGAGGACGCCGACGCGATCGGCCTGTCCCTGCTGTCCGGGGCGCACAACTATCTGTTCCCGCGGATCGCCGAGCTCATGAAGCAGAAGGGGATGGACGACGTGCTCCTCTTCGGCGGCGGCATCATCCCCGAGGACGACATCCCCGGCCTCCGGGCGCACGGGGTGCAGCGCATCTTCCCGCCGGGCGCGTCGTTCGAGGAGATCACCACATATGTCAGAGACGCCGTGGCGGAACGCCGCGGCCAGACCGCATAGGGAGGCACGACATGGCGAAGAAGGACGACCGGCCGATCGACACGGGCCTCGCTGGGCTCACCGGAAAGGACGAGGCCGCGGCCATCGAGTTCTGGACCGAGCGCCTGAAGCTCACGGCGTCGATCCCGAGCGACGTCGCTCGCGTCGGCGCGCTGACGCCGCAGTTGCGCGAGCTCACCCGGCTGGGCGACGCTGAGCGCGAACGCTTGACGAAGGCCCGGCTCATCGCGTTCGCGCGCTTGCCCGCCGATCAGCGCGAGCGCCTGGCCGCGGCGCGCACCGCCGCGTGGCAGGTCGATCGCGCGGTGCTCGAGCGGGACGAGGCGCTCGTCAAGAAGCTCCTGCCTGGACTCGACGCGAGCGTCCGCTCGGTCTACCCGGTGACCTAGGCGTTGGACCTCCGCCACTCGAGCGAGCAGCTGCTCATTCGCGACACCGTCCGCGACTTCGTGCGTCGTCGCATCGTGCCGCATGCCGAGGCCTGGAGCGAGCGTGCAGAGTTCCCGCTCGACCTGCTGCCCCAGCTTGCGTCGCTCGGTCTCACCGGCCTAGCCGTCCCGTCCGAGCTCGGTGGCGCCGGGCTCGGCGCCGTGACGACCGCGTTGATCGCCGAGGAGCTCGGCGCCGGCGACGGCTCGGTCGCGCTCACGCTCGCCGCGCACAACTCCCTGTGCATCGGCCATCTCCTGGTGGCCGCCTCAGCTGAGCAGAAGGCGCGCTGGCTGCCGCCGCTCGCCCGCGGCGAGTACCTCGGCGCGTGGGCGCTCACCGAGCCCGGCTCTGGCTCTGACGCCGTCGCCGCGCAGGCGAAGGCGAGGCGCGAGGGTGATGGGTGGGTCATCAACGGGCAGAAGCAATTCATCACGAACGGCTCGCTCGCGGGCTTTGCCGTCGTCATCACCGCCACGGCGGACCGGCGGCTCACCGCCTTCGGCATCACCCGCGGCACGCCTGGATTCCGGGCCGGCAAACGCGAGCGAAAGATGGGGCTGCACGCATCGGACACATCCCAGCTCGTCCTCGAGGAGTGCCGCGTGGCCGATTCCGACCGCATCGGGCAGGAAGGCGGCGCGTTCAATGATGTGCGGCTTGTCTTGGATCGCGGCCGCATCGGCATCGGCGCGCTCAGCGTCGGCCTGGGCCGCGCGGCACTCGAGACAGCGACCGCGTACGCGAAGCAGCGGAAGCAATTCGGGCGTGCGCTCGCGGAGTTCGAGATGATCCAGTGGAAGCTCGCGTGCGCCCGCACCGAGCTCGACGCGGGACGGCTGCTCGTCCATCGCGCGGCGGCCCTCGCCGACGCGGGCCGGCCGCTCACCCGCGCGGCATCGATGGCGAAGCTATACGCGACCGAGGCCGCGAGCCGCGCCGCGAACGCCGCCGTGCAGGTGCTGGGCGGATACGGCTATCTCCGCGATTACCCGGTGGAGCGGATCCTCCGCGACGTGCGGTTGATGGAGATCGGGGAGGGCACGAGCGAGATCCAGCGGATCGTCATCGCGCGCGATCTCGTCGCTGCCTCGTGATCGCGACGGCGGACTCGCTCCTTGCCGGCGCGCGCGCCGGCGATAAACGGAGCATCGCCCGGATCCTCACCATCGTCGAGAACGACGAACCCGCGAGCGCCGAGATCCTCCGCATGCTCTATCCGCTCACCGGCCAGGCCGAGATCGTCGGCATCACCGGTCCGCCCGGCGGCGGCAAGAGCACGCTCGTCTCGCGGCTCGCCGGCGAATACCGGAAGGCGCACGACCGCGTCGCGATCGTCGCCGTCGACCCGTCGAGCCGCTTCACCGGGGGCGCGATCCTCGGAGATCGGATCCGGATGCGCGAGCGCTTCCTCGACGAAGGCCTGTTCATCCGGAGCATGGCGAGCCGGGGAAACGCCGGCGGCCTCGCGCGCTCGACGATGCGGGTGGTGAACGTGCTCGACGCGCTCGGCGTGTCGCTGGTCATCGTCGAGACCGTCGGTGTCGGGCAGGAGGAAGTCGACGTCGTTCGCGTCGCCGATACCGTCTGCCTCGTGACCGTTCCTGGCCTCGGTGACGACATCCAGGCAATCAAGGCCGGCGTGCTCGAGATCGCGGACGTCCTGGTCGTGAACAAGGCCGACCGGCCCGGCGCCGACGAGACCGCGCGCGATCTCGCGCAGATGCTCACCCTCGGCAAGGGGCGCACGGGCTGGAAGCCGCCGATCGTGCGGACGAGCGCACAGGACGGCACCGGGACCCTGGAGCTTGTCGCCGCGATCTCCAAGCACAACGAATGGTCACGCGAGAGCGGGGATCACGAGCGGCGGCGCACCGACGCGGCCCGCGCGGAGGTCGAAGCGCTGCTGCGCAACGCCCTGGTGAAGCGGCTCGAGGCTGAAGTAGGGGCGCCGCGCATCGGCGAGATGGTCGCGCGCGTCGCCAAGCGCGAGGTCGATCCGTATCGCGCGGTCGACGAGCTGCTCGGCGGGCGGTGATCGAGCTCACGATCTTTCGCACCGGCGGCGTGCGCCTCGCGCGATCGACCTTCCTGCCGTGGCTCGAGGGGCCGGCGCGCGAGGAGCGGATCGACTGCCCGGTCTGGTCGGCCCTGTTGCGGACCCCCGACGGGCTGATCCTGTTCGACACCGGCCTGCATCCGGTCCACGTCGAGCGGCCGGAGGCGACGTTCGGCGTGAACCCGGACCTCGCCGTCACGATGACCGCGGAGGACGCGATCCTCGCCCGGCTCGCGACGCTTGGCGTCGGCGCGGAGGACATCGCGATCGTGGTCAACAGCCACCTGCACTTCGATCACGCCGGGAACAACCGCGCGTTCCCGAATGCGACGTTCATCGTGCAAGCGGACCACCTCGCCTACGCGAAGGGCCGCGCCAACTTCCCGGGGGTCTATTGGGACGATCCGTCGCTCACGTATTTGCCGACGAGCGGCCGCGCCCAGGTCGCCGCCGGCGTGGAGGTCGTGCCGACACCCGGTCACGCGCCGGGCCATCAGTCGCTGGTCGTCGACCTTGCGGAGACCGGGCGGGTCGTGCTGTGCGGCGACGCCGCCTACACCCGGGCGAACCTGGAGCGCGGCGAAACCCCAGGGGTCGACCCGGCAGCCGGGAAGGACTCGCTCGCGCTCATCCGGTCGCTCGTGCGTGACGATCTGGGTCGCGCGTTCCCGTCGCATGACGCCGCGGCGTTCGGCCGCTGGCGGCAGGCGCCCGAGGTGTATCGCTAGCCGATCGCGAACTGCACGGCGACGCGGATGACGATGTCGAGATCGGAGACCGGGATCTGCGTCTGCGCGGGCGACGGCTGGGCGGCGTCCAGCCTTTTCATGGCGTCGAAGACCGGGCCCGCCGGCGTCTGCTGATCGCTGACGCTCTGCGCTGGACCGAGCTTCACGCCCGCGGCATCGGCCATCGCCTGCGCCTTGGCCCTCGCGTCCGCGACGGCCATGCGGCGCGCGTCGGCCTGCGCGGCCTTCGGGTCCTCGAGCGCGAACTGGACGCCAGCATTCGTCGCGCCATCGTTCTGCACGAGCGCGTCGATCGCGCGGCCCGCATCGTCCACCTTCCGATAGGTGAGCACGAGCTGCTGGTTCGCCTGGTAGCCGGTGATCTTCGGTGCGGCCCCCGGCGCGTACGCGTACTGCGGTTGGATCGAATAGCCGCCGTTCCTGATGTCCTTGTCCGCCACACCGAGCGCCTTCGCCCGCTCGAGGATCCGGGCGACGCGCTGCGCGGCCTGGCCCTGGGCGTCCGCGGCCGTCGCGGCCTGGGCGGTCGCGCCCACCGCGATGATCGCGATGTCGGGGCGCATCTTGATGGTCGCCTCGCCGGTGGTGAGGACGCCTTGCGCGGGACCCCCGGAGCCCGGCGGCACGACGATCGTGGCGGCCGCCGCGGGGCCGCGAGCGGCGATGGCGAGGCTGAGCAGGAGCACGCCCAGCGCCAGGGTCGCGAGGAACGCCTTCTGAAAGCTGATGAGCACCGGTTCACCTCCAGCGGTCGTCTCTGCAGTGAGACGTCCGCCGGGCTTCGCCGGTTCCCGGTCCGGAAGGCCCGACCCTATCCTCGACCAGAATGAGCACCCCGATCGAGCGGCTCGAGGCGTTGCGCGCTGCAGCGATCACCGGAGGCGGAGCGGAGCGGATCGCGCAGCAGCATGCGAAAGGCAAGCTGACGGCGCGCGAGCGTATCGACCTCGTGGTCGACGAGGGCAGCTTCACCGAGCTCGACGCCTTCGTCGCGGCGCGCCCCAGCGAGCTCGCGACCGACGAGGAGCAGTTCCTCGGCGATGGCGTCGTCACCGGCTTCGGCAGGATCGACGGCCGGACCGTCTTCGTCTTCTCGCAGGATTTCACGGTGTTCGGTGGCTCGCTCGCCGAGGCGCACGCGGCCAAGATCGTGAAGGTCATGGACCTCGCGGTGCGCAGCGGCGCGCCGATCATCGGGCTGAACGACAGCGGTGGCGCGCGGATCCAGGAGGGCGTCGTCTCGCTCGCGGGCTACGCCGACATCTTCCTGCGCAACGTGCTCGCCTCCGGGGTCGTGCCCCAGCTCTCCGCGATCATGGGGCCGTGCGCTGGCGGAGCGGTGTACTCGCCCGCGATCACTGATTTCATCGTGATGGTGCGCGATACGTCGTACATGTTCGTCACCGGGCCTAACGTCGTGAAGGCCGTGACGGGCGAGGACGTCACGTTCGACGAGCTCGGGGGAGCGGAGACGCACGCTCGCACGTCCGGCGTCGCGCACTTCGTCGCGGACGACGAGGTGCGCTGCGCGGCGCTGCTCCGCGAGCTCGTCGGTTACCTCCCGTCGAACAATCTGGATCCAGCGCCGCAGCTCCCCACGGACGACCCAGCTGATCGCGCCGACGAGGCGCTCGATACCATCGTGCCGCCATCCGCCGCCAAGCCGTACGACATGACGGACGTCATCAAGCGGATCGTCGACGACGGGAAGCTGCTCGAGATCCACGCGGAGTGGGCGCGGAACATCATCTGCGGGTTCGCGCGGCTCGACGGCTCGACCGTCGGGGTCGTCGCGCAGCAGCCGATGGTCCTTGCCGGCGTGCTTGACATTAACGCCTCGATCAAGGCGGCGCGCTTCGTGCGGTTCTGCGACGCGTTCAACATCCCGCTCGTTACGCTCGTCGATGTACCGGGCTTCCTGCCGGGCACGGCGCAGGAGCACGGCGGTATCATCCGCAACGGCGCGAAGCTCCTGTATGCGTACGCCGAGGCGACCGTGCCGAAGCTCACCGTCATCACGCGCAAGGCGTATGGCGGCGCCTATGACGTCATGTCGAGCAAGCACATCCGCGGCGACTTCAACGTCGCCTGGCCGTCGGCCGAGATCGCGGTGATGGGTCCCGAAGGCGCGGTGAACATCCTGTACAAGGACGAGCTCGCGGCGGCGCGTGATCCGGACGCGCGGCGGACGGAGCTGGTCAAGGACTTCATCGAGCGGTACGCGAACCCTTACGCCGCGGCTGCCCGCGGGTACCTCGACGACATCATCGAGCCGCACGAGACGCGACCTCGCCTGATCGCTGCGCTCCACGCGCTAGCCGGCAAGCGCGACACGAATCCCAAGAAGAAGCACGGGAACATCCCGCTCTGACCACGACCGAGGTCCGGCCGCTATTCCGCAGGGTACTCATCGCGAACCGCGGCGAGATCGCGCTTCGCGTGATGCGCACCTGCCGGGAGCTCGGCATCGCCACCGTTGCGGTGTACAGCGACATCGATCGCGCCGCGCCGCACGTACGCGCCGCGGATGCGGCCTACCCGATCGGCGCCGCCGAAGCGCGCGCGAGCTACCTGAACGCCGACCGGCTCATCGCGATCGCGAAGCGGGCCGGTTGCGACGCGGTGCATCCCGGCTACGGCTTCCTCGCGGAGAACGCGGAATTCGCAGACGCGGTCGCGCAGGCCGGGCTCGCGTTCATCGGACCGCCCGGGTCGGTGCACCGGTCCCTCGGGGAGAAGACGAGCGCGCGCCGCCTCGCGGCCGCCGCGGGCGTGCCGCTCGCGCGCGGAAGCATGGAGCCGCTCGCGGATCTCGATGCCGCGCGGACGGCCGCGGACGCGATCGGGTACCCGATCCTGCTCAAGCCCGCAGGCGGCGGCGGCGGCAAGGGGATGCGCGTCGTGCGCGCCGCCGCGGAGCTCGCGGACGCGTGGCGCGCCTCCACCTCTGAGGCGACGACCGCGTTCGGCGCGCCGGCCCTCCTCCTCGAGAAGCTCATCTCGCCCGCCCGTCACATCGAGGTGCAGCTTTTCGCGGATGGGCACGGCAACGTCGTGTGGCTCGGTGAGCGCGACTGCTCGGTGCAGCGGCGCCATCAGAAGCTCATCGAGGAAACGCCCGGCCCCTCGGTGGACGAGACGCTGCGCGAGGCGCTCGGCGCGGCCGCAGTGAAGATCGCCAAGGCCGCGCGCTACGTGAATGCCGGCACCGCGGAGTTCCTCGTCGACGAGCAGGGAGACTTCGTCTTCCTCGAGATGAACACGCGCCTGCAGGTGGAGCATCCGGTAACGGAGCTCGTGACCGGCCTCGATCTCGTCGCGCTGCAGCTTCAGGTCGCGGCCGGCCAGGCGCTGCCGTTCACGCAGAGCTCCATCCTCCGGCGCGGTAGCGCGATCGAACTCCGCATCACCGCCGAGGATCCCTTTGCCGGCTTCCTGCCGCAGGGTGGCAGGGTGGACTTCGTCCGCGAGCCGAGCGGGCCCGGCGTGCGGATGGATTCCGGTCTCGCCGCGCCGCTGACTGTTCCCACCGAGTACGACCCGCTGCTCGCGAAGCTCATCGTCTGGGGGCCGGATCGGCCTGCCGCCCTGGCGCGGGCCAGACGCGCCGTGCGCGAGACGATCGTGGCGGGCCTGCCCACGTCCCTGCCGTTCCACTCGTTTGTCTTGGGCGAGCCGGATTTCCAGGCCGGGCGCTACGACACCGGCTATGTGGCATCGCACTGGGGGGAGCCGCGGCCCACCGAGCTCACCGAAGGAGCCGCGATGGCCGTTGCCCTTGCCGGCCTCGCTCGGCTGCGGGAGGCCAGACGACCGGTGCAGGCCGAGTCATCGGCTTGGACGCGGTCCGCGCGCGAGGAACTGCTCCGATGAGGTACTCGGTCCACGCGGGCGGCCGGGCGCTCGCGATCGAGTCGACGCCGGACGGGCGCTTCCTCGTCGGCGGCCGCGTCATCGCCGCCGACGTGCGCGCGATCGCGCGCGGTCGCCTCTGGTCGGTGATCGTCGACGGCGAGGCGCACGAAGTCGCGTTCCTCGGCGGCGACCCGCCGCGGATGTCGGTCGACGGGCTCGAGGTCCGCGTCCAGATCGCCGACGAGCGTCCGATTGCCGCAGGTGCCGCGGGCACGCCTAGCGGCTCGACGCGCGAAGAGATCCGCGCCCCGATGCCGGGACTCCTGAAGGCCGTGCACGTCCTGGAGGGCGCGAAGGTCGCGGCCGGTGATGCCCTTGTCACGCTCGAGGCGATGAAGATGGAGAACGAGCTGCGCGCCGCCCATGCCGGCACGGTCGCGCAGGTCACGGCAGCCGAAGGGACGAAGGTCGAGAGCGGCGCGCTGCTCGTGGTCATCCGCCCCGAATGAGACGCATCCGCAAGCGCGCGATCGCGTTGCTGCTGGTGCTCCTGGTCGTGCTGTCGCTCGTCGCGACGGCGGGGTTCCTCGTCTACCGGCCGCTCCCGACCATCGACGGTGACGCACGGCTCCTCGGCCTCGACGAGCGCGCCGAGATCGTCCGCGATCGCTTCGGCGTGCCTCACGTGTTCGCGCGGACGACCCACGACCTGTTCTTCCTGCAGGGTTACGTCACCGCGCAGGACCGGCTGTTCCAGCTCGACCTCTTCCGTCGCACCGGGCGGGGCCGTTTGGCGGAAGTGCTCGGCCTGAGCGCGCTCGACACCGACAAGTTCATCCGGACGCTCGGGCTCGCCCGCGCTGCGGATGCCGCGTTGCCGCTGCTTTCGCCGGATACGAAGGTCGCGCTCGACGCGTACGCCGACGGGGTGAACAAGTTCCTCGACCAGCACGGCGACGCGCTCCCGATCGAGTTCGTGTTCCTGGGCTATCGGCCCGAGCGGTGGAGCGCGACCGATTCGCTCGTCGTGCTCGAGCTGGAGTCGTTCGACCTCGCGACGAACTACGCGACCGAGCTGGCGCGCGCCAACGTCGCGGCGCACGCCGGACCAACGTCCGTGGCGCGGCTCTTCCCGGACAGCGACCTGCGCTCGCCGGTCGGGTCCGCCGACGGGTCCGCCGACGGGTCCGCCGACGGGTCCGACCAATCCGATCGGTCCTGGGATGCCGTGCGCGACGCGTTCACGTCGCCCGTCTCGATCCCCGGCCTGGACGGGCTGCGCGCGCTGTTCGGCGACGCCGGCAACGGCCTCGGCTCCAACTGCATCGCACTCGCGGGCTCGCGCACCGCGAGCGGTAAGCCGCTGCTCGAGGGCGATCCGCATCTTTCCGTGCGCAACCCGGCGATCTGGTACGAAGTCGCGCTGAACGGGCCGGGCTACGACCTTGCCGGGTTCTCCATCCCCGGATTGCCGGGCGTCGCCATCGGCCATAACGCACGGATCGCCTGGAGCTTCACGGTCGCCTTCACCGATGTCCAGGACTTCTTCGTCGAGCAACCCGATCCGTTGGATCCACGGCGGTTCCGCTTCCGCGACGCGTTCGAGCCGGCGACGTTCATCCGTGAGCGGATCGGCGTGAAGGGCGGCCGCGAGCCGGTGCTGCTCGATGTGACGATCACACGCCACGGACCGGTGATGACCCCGGTGCTGAAGAACCAGCAGGTACCCCTGGCGCTGCGGTGGAACGCCCTCGATGGCGGCCGGACGATGGACGGGCTCCTTGCGATCGACCGGGCCCGTGATTGGGCGAGCTTCCGCGCCGCCGCGGCGGATTTCTCGGGCGCGACCCTCTCGGCCTGCTACGCCGACGTCGATGGGCACATCGGCTATCAGCTGGTCGGGGCGCTGCCGGACCGTGCGCGGGGTGATGGACGCCTCCCCGTGCCAGGCTGGACCGGCGACTACGAATGGCGCGGCATGTTGCCGGCGAGCGCGAACCCGAGCCGCCTGGATCCGCCTGAGGGCTACATCGTCAACGCGAACGACCGGCCGGTGACCGATCCCGCAACGGTCGGGTATGTCGGTGAATGGGATCCCGGCTTCCGCGCCGGACAGCTCCAGGCGGCCGTCCGCGACCTGCATGGCGCGACGGTCGAGACGCTCCGCGCGATCCAGTCGGACTACACGTCGCCGCCGGTCGGCGCGTTCCGCGACGCGCTCCTCGCGGCGCGCCCGCGATCGGGGCCGGCGGCGACGGCGCAGGCCCTCGTGCGCGGATGGGACGGCACGCTCGCGATCGATTCGGCTGCCGCGGCCGTCTATGAGTCGTGGCTCGTGCATTTCGTCGACCGGACGTTCCACGACAAGCTCGGCGATGCCGTGTACCTGGACTACCTCGCGAACGGCCGTCCGACGTTCGCGCTGTACAAGATGCTCGGACGCGCGGATGATCCCTGGTTCGTCGCGCTCGGCGATCCGTCCGTCCGCGGTCGCGACGAGATCAGCGGGTTGGCGCTCGACGACGCGGCCGCGGAGCTGCGCGACCGCCTCGGCGCCGATGTCTCGCGCTGGCGGTGGGGCGCGCTCCACACCGTCACGTTCGCGCACGCGCTGTCGCCTGGCTTGCCCGCGCCGCTCCGCGCGGTCTTCGACATCGGCCCGTACGAGCGCGCGGGCGATGCCTACTCCGTGAACGTCGGGTCGTATTCGCTCGCGACGCCATACGGCCTCCGGGGGCACGCCTCGGAGCGGATGATCGTGGACCTCGGCGACTTCGAAGCGTCGCGGGCGATCATTCCCACCGGCGAATCGGGCCAGCCCTTCGCCCCTCACTGGGGCGACCAGACGCCACTGTGGCTGCGCAGCGAGCTGCATCCGATGGGCTTCGCGCGCGATCGCCTCGCAGGCGTCGAAGGGACGCTCGTCCTGCGGCCGCGCTGAGTAGCATCGTGCGCGTGGTGCGTCCTGAAAGCTGCATCGGACCAGCGGGTGGAGGTCCCGCACAGCCAAGTACCGGAGCGCCTGATGGCAGGCCCCAAAGGCAGACCGAGAGGTTTGTCGTCCGAGCGGGGGGTCAAGAGCCTCTTCGGAGGGAGCAACGGCGCGGGCTGCAACATCACGTGCATCCTGCCGCCTCGTCAGCTGGCCAACGGGAGAGCCGAGCCGCGCACGTCACAGCGCAGGCCACCTCCACGATGCCGGCGTCCGGATATGGCGTCGTGGAGCTCCCCGGGGTATGGGGAACAGCAGGCGTCCAAGGTTCGATGCCGAACAGGAGAGACCCCTCTGCGCCGCCTCGGTCAGGGCAAGACCGCTCGTATCAGCCGATGGCGAAATCGGTGATCTCCCCGCTCCTGGCCAACATCTAAATGCACCAGTTGCGCGGGACGGTCCGCTACCCGACTCCGTCAATGCCGCACGAGAAGACCATCGCTACGCCGGATGCGGGAAAACCGCACGTCCGGTTTGAAAGGGGGTCAGTGGAAACGGGTCGCCTTCGCGATACCGCGCCACTGACCTACCAATGAAGGAACGCCGCGCGTTCACGACAACCTACGGCGCGCCGCTCCCAGCTCACGCGTTACCGGACGCGGAGTACGACCAGGCGGTCGGGCGCCTCGGTCATCCGGGCGAGCCGCCGTTCACCCGCGGGATCCAGCCGACGATGTACCGCGGCCGCCTCTGGACGATGCGCCAGTACGCGGGCTTCGGGAGCGCCGAGGAATCGAACGCGCGCTACCGGTACCTGCTCGCGCATGGCCAGACCGGGCTCTCCGTCGCCTTCGATCTCCCGACGCAGATGGGATTCGACGCCGACGACCCGAACGCGCAAGGCGAAGTGGGCAAGGTCGGCGTATCGGTCTCGTCGCTCGACGACCTGGCGCTCCTGATGGACTCGATCCCGCTCGACAAGGTGACCACGTCCATGACGATCAACTCGACCGCGCCGATCCTCCTCGCGATGTATATCGCGCTCGCGAAGCGGCAGGGCGTCCCTCTCGAGCGCCTTGGCGGCACGACACAGAACGACATCCTCAAGGAATACATCGCGCGCGGGACCTATATCTACCCGCCACGGCCCTCGATGCGGCTCGTCACCGATGTCTTCGCCTACTGCGCCCAGCACCTGCCCCGTTGGAACACCATCAGCATCTCGGGCTATCACATCCGCGAGGCCGGTGCCGACGCGGTGCAGGAGCTCGCATTCACGTTCGCCAACGCGATCGAGTACGTCCGGGCCGCGATCGCGGCCGGCCTCGCGGTCGACGCGTTCGCCGGCCAGCTCTCGTTCTTCTTCGCGGCCAACAGCACGCTCATCGAGGAGGTCGCGAAGTTCCGCGCGGCGCGCCGGATTTGGGAGCGGATCATGCGCGAGCAGTTCGCCGCGACCGCCCCCGCCTCGCTCACGCTCCGGTTCCACACCCAGACCATGGGCTCGACGCTCACCGCGCAGCAGCCACGGAACAACATCGTCCGAACGGCGATCGAGGCGCTCGCCGCGGTGCTCGGCGGCACGCAGTCGCTGCACACGAACGCGTACGACGAGGCCCTCGCCCTGCCGAGCGAAGCGTCGGCGGCGATCGCTCTCCGGACGCAGCAGATCATCGCCGACGAATCCGGTGTCGCAGAGACGATCGACCCGCTCGGCGGCGCGTTCCTCATCGAGAAGCTCACCTCGGACATCGAGGCCAGGGTGCACGAGGAGCTCGAACGGATCGCGGCGCAGGGCGGCGCGCTCGCCGGGATCGAGCGCGGCTACCAGCAGCGTGCCATCGAGGATTCGGCGTACCGGTACCAGCTGGGGGTGGAGAGCGGCGAGCGCGTCATCGTGGGGGTCAACGCGTTCCGTGAGGGCGATGCCAACGCCAAGCTCGTCACGCTGCAGGTCGACGAGTCCGTCATGGCGCGGCAGCGCGAGCGGCTGGCGCAGCTTCGGGCAGGTCGCGACCTGCCGGCGGTCGACCGGCTCCGGTCCGAGGTCCGGGCCACCGCAGCGGGAAGCCTGAATCTGATGCCGTCACTCATCGCGGCCGTGGAAGCAGGCGTGACCCTCGGGGAGCTTTGCGCCGATCTGCGGTCCGTGTTCGGCACGTACGCGCCGGTCGACCGGTCGTGATGGCGTGACGCCGCGCGCCGGCGAGGTCCACCACGTCGCGATCGCCGTCCCGTCCATCGCGGACGCGTTGCCGTTCTACCGCGATGTCCTCGGCCTGACGGTGGGTGGAACGCGGGACGTGCCGGATCAGCACGTGCGCATCTCATTTCTCGCCGCGGCGAACACCCGGGTCGAGCTTGTCGAGCCGCTCGATGCGGACACCGGCGTGGCCCGATTCGTCGCTGAGCGCGGCAAGCCGGCGCTGCATCACCTCTGTTTCGTCGTGGACGACCTCGCCGGCACGCTGGACCGGCTCGCCGCGCGCGGGGTCGAGCTCGTCGATCGCGTGCCGCGCGCCGGGGCCGAGGGTGACGTGGCGTTCTTGCACCCGCGGGCATCGGATGGGGTGCTCGTCGAGCTGATCGACCGCAAGACGATCCGCTGAAGCGTCATACTTCCGCGCTGATGGCACCCCATGTCGTGGCGACCTTCTGCGGCCATGATCGCGACCGCTGCCTGCGCGCCCGCGAGCAGTACCTCGCGGCGCTCCGTCGCGCAGGCTTCGAGGTCACCGCGATCGATCCGGGTGCCGCCGCGCCCGCGGGCTTCGACGCGCTCTGCCTCACCGGCGGCGGCGACATCGATCCGGCGCGCTACGGCGAGCCCGACGCGGGCTCGGAGGACATCGATCCACGCCGCGACGCGACCGAGCTCGGCATCCTCGCCGCGGCCCTCGCGCGCGACGTGCCGATCCTGGGCATCTGCCGCGGCTTCCAGCTCATCAACGTCGCCTTCGGCGGCGGGCTCGTCCAGCATGTCGACGGGCACAGCCCGAGCGCCGGCCCGCTGCACGAGCATCGAGCCCTCGCCCTGACGGGGTCACGTCTCGCCGCGGCGTCCGGATCCGGGGCGCACGCCGTGAACTCGAGCCATCACCAGGCGGTGACGGCCGAACTCCTCGCGCCCGCGCTGTGCGCGACGGTGTGGATCGACGGCCTGGTCGAGGCATTCGAGTCGCCGGAGCACCGCTGGCTCGTCGCCGTGCAGTGGCACCCCGAGCGAACGAGCGAGGTGTCGCCCGAGGCGACACACATCTTCCGCGCCTTCGCGGACGCCGCATCGTTGCGGCCCGCCACGGCGCGGTGAGCGGGGAGCAGGGGCAGCCGCTCCGCCGAGGGACGGTGGACGTCGCGCTCGAAGCGCGTGTCCGTCGCTGGACCGTCAACGCCGGGACGCCCGGTCCGACGCTTCTTGAATCCGCCATCGTCGCCGCCGACGAGCCGACCGACGATCCCGCTCCGCTCCGCGTCAGCTATGGCGAACACCTGCGCGTCGCGGTGCTCTCCACACCCGAGGCGCCGATCGAACGGGCCCTCCGCCGGGCGGTCCTCGCATCGGGCGCGGAGCTGGTGCTGCTGCTTCGGTCGAACGATCCGCGGTCGTTCGTCGAGCGCGCCGAGGCGCTGCGCGCCGCAGCGCCGGATCTCGTTCTGGCGCTCGTCGGCGAGCGGCGCGACGCGGACGGCGCGGTCGAGCTCGTCGAAGCACTACGCGCCGGTTGCGCGGGCCGGTCGCCGGCTCCCCGTGTCGTCGTCGCGGGCGATGCGCGTTCGGCGCTACGGCTGAAGCACAGTGCCGCGGGCCTCGCCGTCGAGCTGCTGCCGGATCCGCAGCGACGGGAGGGCATCACCGCGTTCGCCCACCGCGCGCGGGAGTTCCGCCGGGGGACGCGGCATGGGGCGATCCTGCGCGACGAAGCGCTCGAGGACCTGGCGCGGCTCATCGCCTCCGCTGGCACCGAGGCCCTCGTGGTGGACGTGTCCGGCGGCTCCACCTCGGTCGTGCGCGCCGGCCCCGACGGCAGCGTCGTCGCCGCGCACGTCGCGCCGCTCGGCGCGGGCATCGCAGCGGACCGGACCGTCGTCCGCGCCGGCCTTGACGGCGTTCGCCGCTGGATCCCCTGGGGCATCGACGGGCCGACGCTCCTCGAGCGGGTGTTCAACCGCGCGCGCTGGCCGGATGCGGTCCCGGCGGAGGCGAGCGCCCTCGCTCTCGAGGTGGCGCTCGCGCACGAGGCCTTAGCGCACGTCATCGCCGAAGCCGAGGCCGCCGGCATCGCCGACCTCCTTCGCGACGCCCCCCTCACCGTCGTCACCGGCACCGCGGCGTCGTTCACCCGAGCGGCGCACACGGCGCTCGTCGTGATCGACGGGCTGTCCGCTGCTGGCCCGACCACGCTCTACCGCGATCGTGAGGAGGCGCTCGTCGCGCTCGGCGCGATCGCCGCCCGGGCGCGCGCGGGCGGCAACGATCCATCGCCCACCGTCGCGCCGGAGGTCGCTCGGCTGCTCGCGCCGCTCGCGTTCGTCGTACCGGTGACCCCTGCGCGGCGCAGTCGGCTGCGGGTCGACGGCAACGATATCGAGGGCGAGCCGCTCGGCCCGGGCGCCTTCTTCAGCGTGCCCCATAGCGGCGCCGCGCATGTCGAGATCACCGGCACGACGGTCGACGTCCGGGGCACATCCGGTCCGTTGGGGATCATCATCGACGCGCGCGGCCGCCCGTTGCCGCTGCCGCCGCGCGACGCCGAACGCATCCCCACGATCGTCCGGTGGTTCGCGGCGCTCGATCAGGCCGCGGCGAGCGCCGGCTGATGGCCTGGCGTCACGGCCGCTCGGTCGTCGAGCACCGGTTGCCCCTTGGCGCCACCCGGCGGCCGGTCGTCGGCGAGGCCGTCCGTGCCGGCGATGTGCTCGCGAGCGGCACGTCCCTCGGATCGCCGGTGCGCGTGGACGGCGCGGAGCGCGTGGGCGTGGAAGGGGCCGACGTGGGTCACGTCGCCCGGGTCCAGGTGGGCGCGAACGTCGAGCCGGGAACGGTCCTCGCTCGCACCGGCCGCCGCTTCGCGCGCGCCGTCACGGCGCCGATCGCGGGCCGGCTGGTCCACCGTTCGGCCGGCGGCTCCTTCTACATCGCCCCGGTCACGGGGACGTGGCGCGTGTGCGCCGCCATGGATGGCGTCGTCACCCGCTCCGATGATGCATCAGTGTCGGTCGAGGGCGTGGCCTGGTCCCTCCCGGGGATCGCGGCGTACGGCCCCGACGCGATCGGCGAGCTTGCATTGGGCGTGGATGCGCCGACCGACGAGTTGGCGCCGGGGCGGGTCGACGTGCGGCTGCGCGGGACGATCCTCATCGGCGGCGCCCGCATCGCGGCGGAGGCGATCACCCGCGCGCACGCCTGCGGCGTGGCCGGCCTGGTCGCCGGCGCCGCGCCCGCGGGCGGCCTTCGCGTCGTGTATGGGGACGAGGTCACGGCCTTCGGCGGCCCGACGTTCGAGGACCGGCCCACCGTCCTCTGCCTGATCGGGTTCGGGAGCGGGCCGTTGCCGCGCGAGATCTACCTGCCGCTCGTCGCGTTCTCCGGCAACCGCGCGGCGATCCATGTGGCCTCGGGCCGGCTGTTCGTCTTCGCGCCCGCCGCCGCGCTCGACAGCGAGGGTGACGTCCCGGCGCTCGTGCTCGCCGGCGACTTCGGCGGCGTCCGTCCGCTGGAAGGCCGGACCAGCCTGACCGGCACCACGCGGTTCGCGAGCGACGTGTTCTGCGAGGGGTTTGCGACCGACTTGGGCGTCGTGCCGGTCCCGAACGTCCTGCCGTTCGACGCGGCCCGGTAGCGATGCCGCGCAGGAAGAAGGGGCGATCGAAGCTCGAGCTCGCGTTCAAGGCGACCGAGTCAAAGATCCGCCGCTGGCGCACAATCGTCGGCACGCTCGCTGCCATCCCGCTCGGCGGATCCCTGTCCTGCGAATGGGGCCTGCTGCGGCTCGCCTGCACCGTCTCCCGCGAGGTCTATCTCGGCCTGTGGGCGGCCATCTTCGGCGCGTTCCTCGGCCTTACCATCAGGCTCGTCCTTGAACGCCGCAGATTCGAGCAGCGAACGCGCGCCGGCTGATCACGCGCTCATCGACTTCGTCAGCCACTCCTCCCTCCACACCGAGCGCCTTGGCGAACGGATCGCCGCATATGCGGAGGCGGGTGACGTCGTGGCCCTCTGGGGCGAGCTCGGATCGGGCAAGACCGTGCTCGCGCGCGGGATCGCGATCGGGCTCGGTATCGATGAGGTCAGCGTGACGAGCCCGACATTCGTGATCCTCCACGAGCACCTCGGCGGTCGCCTGCCGCTCTTCCACCTTGACCTCTATCGATTGGGACCGGCCGACCTCGCGTCGACCGGATGGGAGGAGACGCTCGAGGCGGGCGGCGTCACGGTCATCGAATGGCCCGAGCGCGCCGGCCCGTCCCTGCCGCTCGATCGCGTCGACGTGCGCCTCGAGCACGTCGCGGAATCAAAGCGGGCCGTCACCGTCGAGGCGACCGGCCCGCGCTCGCGCCGGTTGCTCGACGCGCTCCGCGAGGATGCCTTCGGAGAGCGGTCACCGTGAGCGCGCTCCTCGCCCTCGATACGTCCACCGAGTGGGCCTCGGTCGCGCTCTTCGATGGGAAGACCGTGCTCGCCGAGGAGACCTGGCACGCGCAGCGGCGCCACGCCGAAGAGCTGTTCCCGACGATCGAGCGTCTGCTCGGCCACACCCGGACACCGCTCGCATCGCTCGATCGCGTAGCCGTCGCGACTGGTCCGGGCTCGTTCACCGGCCTGCGCGTCGCGATCGCCGCGGCCGAGGGAATCGCCCGCGGGGCCGGCGCCGCGCTTGTCGGCATCTCGACCCTCGACGTACTTGCCTATCCGCACGCGTCGTCGAAGCTGCGCACCTGCCCGTTGCTGCCGGCCGGCCGGAACGAGTTCTACGCCGCCTTCTATCAGGAGCGGAACCGGAAGTGGACCCGGCGCTCGCCATTCATCGTCGGACCGATCGTCGATCTCTGCCGGCAGATCGGGACCCATACGTTGTTCGTGGGCGAGATCACCGACGACACCGAGGCGAACCTGCGCGATCTGCTCGGGCCGCTCGCGCTCTTCGCGGCGCCGGCCGCGCGTATGCGCCGGGCCGGGTACCTCGCGGAGCTCGGCTGGAACGAGCTCGCCGAAGGCAAACCCGCGGCACTCGGCGCGCTCGAACCGATTTACGTGCGCCAGGCGTCCGTGGGAGCGACGATCGCCCAGCCGTTCACCCCGCCACCGGCCGACGATCAGGCGCTCGGCTTGCCGAAGCGGACAGCCTGATGGTCAGCGTTGCACCCGTCGTCATCGACGACATGACCCTGGACGACATCGACCCGGTCCAGGAGGTCGAGCGGAGCTCGTTCCCGGTGCCCTGGCCGGCGAACGCGTTCCGCCACGAGCTCACCCAGAACCGGAACGCCCGCTACGTCGTGGCCCGGATGGGCGATCGGGTCGCAGGCTATGCGGGACTCTGGCTGATGGTGGACGAGGCGCACATCACGACGTTCGCGGTCCACCCGGATTTCCGTCGCCTCCGGATCGGCGAGCGGCTGCTGCAGCGCCTGTTCGAGGTCGCCGCGGTCATGAACGCGGAATGGCTCACGCTCGAGGTCCGCGCATCGAATCTGCCAGCGCAGAAGCTGTACGAGAAGTACGGATTCCGGCGGGCTGGGGTGCGGCGCCGCTACTACAGCGACAACAATGAAGACGCGCTGATCATGTGGACCGAACGGATCAAGGACCGGACGGTGAAGGACCGCCTCGCCGTACTCCGCAAGGAGCTTGACCAGACCGAATGAGGATCCTCGCGTTCGAGACGAGCTGCGACGAGACCGGCGTGGCCATCGTCGAGGACGGGCGTCGTATCCGGGCGAACGCCGTCGCGACGCAGCTCGTGCATCAGCGCACCGGTGGGATCGTGCCCGAGGTCGCCGCGCGCGAGCACCTGCGCGCGATCGACCCACTGACCGATCAGGCCCTGCGGCACGCCGGCGCGCGCCTCGGGGACATCGACGCCATCGCCGCGACGGTGGGTCCGGGTCTCATCGGCGCGCTCCTCGTGGGCGCGAACTACGCGCGCGGCCTGGCGCTCGCGGCCGGCCTGCCGTTCATCGCGGTGAACCACCTGGAAGGGCACGTGTACGCGAACTGGCTGTATGAGACGGAGGACGTCCCGCTGGAGCCGGAGCTCCCGGCGATCGTGCTCGTGGTCAGCGGCGCGCACAGCGACCTCGTGCTGATGGAAGCGCACCGGCGCTTCCGGTTGCTCGGGCGGACGATCGACGACGCTGCCGGCGAAGCGTTTGACAAGGTCGCCCGGCTCCTCGGCCTCGGCTTCCCAGGCGGCCCCGAGATCGAGCGCAGCGCGCGCGCCGGAGACCCGAGCGCGTATCCGCTGCCGAAGGCGTGGCTCGCGGACCGCTACGACTTCTCGTTCTCCGGTCTGAAGACCGCGACCCTCCGGCTCGTGCGATCGCTCGAGGAGAAAGGCCCCGTCCCGGTCGCCGACGTCGCGGCGTCGTTCCAGAGGGCCATCGTCGAAGCGCTTGCCGAGAAGACGGCGCGCGCGGCCGCCGAGCACGGCGTGCGCAGCGTGATGCTCGGCGGCGGTGTCGCCGCGAACGGCCGGCTGCGCAGCGAGATCGAGCGGCGGATCGGGATGCCGCTGCGTGTTCCGCCGCCGCACCTTTGCACTGACAACGGCGCGATGGTCGGGGCTGCGGCGTTCTTCGCGCTTCGCCATCGCGGAGCCGAAATGCCGGTCGGCGTGCGCTCGAACCTCCCGCTCGCGTGACGACCGCAGCGCTCACTGCGGCGCTCGACGAGGCGAAGGAGCTCGCCTCGCGCGGCGAACCGGCGCCGGAGGCGGTCGTCGACTTGGTGCTGCGGATCCTGTCCGCCGCGAGCGACGCGCCACCGGTCCTCGAAGCCTTGCGCGGCGCGAGCGATGGCCGCGCGTTGCTGCGCATCACGGATGGGGCGCGAGCGATCGAGCTCCGGGCGGGCGACGGCCGGCTCTTCGCCGAGCAGAGCGACCCGAAAGGGAAGGGACCGAAGGTCGACGCGACCGCGGCCACCTGGCTCGGCCTGCTCGGCGGCACGCTCAAGCCGTGGCTCGCGTTCACCCGCGGCCTGGTCATCTGCCGCGCCGGCATCACCGAGCTCCGCTGGCTGCAGCAGATCGCCGAGCGGCTGCAGCGCGGGTACGCGGATGCTCGTGGAATAGAGTCGGCGCCATGAGAGAGACCCCGGCGGCGCCGCGTCCCGACGACACGAAGATGGACGACGAGCAGACGAAGGTGCACCGCTCGGAGACGAAGACGAAGACCACGGTCGAGGCGAAGCGGCAGGGGCCGACCCTCGACGACGTGAAAAAGGATGAGCGGGTCAAGGTCTATATCCGGTCGGCGAACGCCCAGACCGGGGCCATCGGATATACCGAGCATGGCGAGCGTCACGCGAATACGACGGCCGACGGCGCGCGCTTCATCCTGAAGTCCCTCGGCCACGAGGCCCGCCGAACGGAGCTCGGCGGGGTCGCGGCCTATCTCCACGACATCGGCAACGTGATCACCCGCGAGAAGCATGGGCAGACTGGTGCCCTGCTCGTACATCCGATCCTCGTCGACCTTGGCTTCACCTATCCGGAGATCGCCGAGGTCATGGGCGCGATCGCGAATCACGAAGAGGCCGAGGGCGGCCTTCCCGTGAGCGCCGTGTCGGCCGCGGTGATCATCGCTGACAAGAGCGACGTGCACCGCTCGCGCGTGCGGAACCCGAAGACGACGACGTTCGACATCCACGACCGGGTGAACTACGCAGCGACGTCTGCTGAGATCAAGGTCAGCCGCCGCGAGAAGCTCATCACGCTCGAGCTCACGATCGACACCGAAGTCGCACCGTTGATGGAGTACTTCGAGATCTTCCTCTCACGGATGATGCTGAGCCGGCGCGCCGCCGAGTTCCTCCGCTGCAGCTTCGCACTCGTCATCAACGACACCCGCCTGCTCTAGCGGCATGCACGTCGGCTTCCTCACCGACGTCGCGCTCCCATACGTCTCCGGGGTCACCGTCGCCGTCCAGCGTCAGCGCGACGCACTGCGCGCCGCCGGCGTCAGCGTCACTGTCGTCGGCCCGCACGGCGACGTCGACCTCGCCGAGCCGGATCTCCAGGTGCCGGGTGCGCCGGCCGGCTACCGCATCGCGCTCTTCCGGCCGCGTCTCGCTTCACGTCTCCGGTCGCGGGGCGTCGACCGGTTGCACGCGCACTCGGTCTTCGGCGCGTCGTGGGCGGCGCTCGCGGCGGCGCGGACGCTGCGCGTCCCGTTCATCGTCACCGTCCACACGCGATTCGATGAGTACGCCCATTACGCCGGCCTTGCGGCGCCGATCGCGCGGACGCTCGCCGGACCGTACACCGGGGCGGTCGTCGCCGCGGCGGATCTCGCACTGGCCCCGTGCGAGGAGCTCGCCCGTGAGCTGCGCGAAGCCGGGGACGCGCCCTCGGTGCGCGTCGTGGCCGCGCCGGTCGACCCGAAGCTCGCCGGCGGCGATGCGACCCGTGGTCGCGCGCGCGTTCAAGTGACGCCGGATGCGCCGCTGCTCCTCTCCGTCTCGCGCCTCGCGGTCGAGAAGCGCCCGGCCGATCTCGTCCACGCCCTCGCGGCGATGCGCCGGCGTGACGTCATGCTCGTCTTCGCCGGAGCGGGGCCGCTCGCGACGGAGCTCCGCGAGACCGCGGCTCGCGCCGGCGTCGGGTCGCGGGTGATCCTCGCGGGCCAGCTCGCGCCGCCTGACCTCGCGGACGCCTTCGCGGCCGCGGATGCGGTCGTGAGCGCATCCCGCAGCGAGACCCAGGGCCTCGCGCTGTGCGAGGCCGCCGCCGCAGGCCGGCTCGTCATCGCGCCCGATCGCGGCGGCTACGCGGAGGTGCTCGAACACGAGCGCGGCGGCCTATTCCCGTCGCGGGCGCCGTCGGGCGAAGAGCTCGCGGCCGCGATGGACCGTGCGCTCGATGATGCATCGCTCCGGCAGCGCATCGCCGACGAGGCCAGGTACCGCGCCGACGTGTCGTGGTCGCCCCGCGCGGTCGCCGGCGCGTTGCGCGACGCCTACACCGCGGCCGAGGCCATGACAGAATGACGGCACTTCCGCACGGATCCCACGGAGGGCGTTGATGTCCACCACGCGTGATCGCGCCCGCCGCATCGCACCGTTCCGCGTGCGCAGCGCCGCGGCGGCGGGAGGCGTCGTCGTTCGCGACGGCGAGCACGGCGTCGAGGTCGCGTTGCTCGGTCGCACGAACGACGGATCGTGGGTGTTACCGAAGGGCACGCCGGCTGAAGGCGAGACCGCGGAGGAGACCGCGCTCCGCGAGGTTCGCGAGGAGACCGGCCTCGAAGTGCGGATCCAGGTACCGATCGGCTCGATGTCCTACAGTTTCGCCGCCACCGGCCTACGCGTGCACAAGACCGTCCACTTCTTCCTGATGGAGCCCGTCGGCGGCGATATCTCGCTGCACGACGCCGAGTACGATGAGGTCCGGTGGGTCCGGGTCGCGGATGCGCGCCGGATGCTGAGCTTCGACACCTACCGGGACGTCCTCGACCGGGCGCTCGCGGCCCGGGCATGAGCGGGACCGGGACACCGCAGCGCACGCCGCTCTACGCGGAGCACCTGCGCGCCGGCGCGAAGATGGTCGACTTCGCCGGCTTCGAGATGCCGATCCAGTACCCGACCGGGATCGTGGGCGAGCACCGGGCGGTCCGCACGAACGCCGGGCTGTTCGACCTATCCCACATGGGCGAGTTCTTCTTCAGCGGCGCCGCTGCCAGTTCCGCGCTCGATCAGCTGGTGTCGAGCGACATTGCCGGTCTGGGCGCCGGTCAGGCGCGGTACGGCCTGCTGTGCAACGAGCGCGGGACGATCGTCGACGACGTCATCGTGTACCGCCTCGCTGCCGACGAATACATGATGGTCGTGAATGCCGCGAATATCGCGAAGGATCGGGCCCATGTCCTGGCCCACCTCGCCCCTGGCACGGACCTGGACGACCGGTCCGCCGAGACGGCGCTCATCGCGATCCAGGGCCCGCGCGCGGCGACGCTCCTAGCCTCGGTCACCGATCTAGAAACGCGTGAGGCGACGATCGAGGACCTGGTGCCGTTCGGCGTCACGCGGGCACGCGTCGCGAACTCCCGGGCCGTTGTCGCCCGCACCGGCTACACCGGCGAGGACGGCTTCGAAGTATTTGTCGACGGCGACCGCGCCGCGCAGGTGTGGTCCCGGCTTCTCGCCGCCGGCTCGTCGACCGGTCTCGTGCCGATCGGCCTCGGCGCTCGCGACACGCTCCGGCTCGAAGCGCGCTTTTCGCTCTACGGCAACGATATCGACGAGACCACCGGTCCGATCGAGGCGGGGCTCGGCTGGACCTGTAAGCTCGACAAGGCCTTCGTCGGACGCGATCCGATCGTCGCGGCGAAAGAGCACGGCCCGTCGCGCCGGATCGCCGGTCTCGTCATCGAGGGTCCCGTCGCCCGCCATGGTCACGAGGTCATGAAGGACGGTGCGGCTGTCGGCCTGGTGACGAGCGGGACCTTCGGACCCACCGTCCAGAAGAACATCGCGCTCGCGTACGTCCCGGTCGACCTCGCGAAGATCGGCACCGAGCTGGCGGTGCGCATCCGCGATCGCGACATCCCCGCTAGGGTAGTCAAGACGCCGTTCTACAGGCGCGCCGCGTAGTGGGCGCGCCGCCGCAAGGTACAAGCGCGCAACGTAGGAGTGGGTAAGTGAGCAGCGTTCCCGACGACCTGCGCTATTCAAAGGAACACGAGTGGGTCCGCGTGGACGGTGACACCGCGACGGTCGGGATAACCGGATTCGCCCAGGAGCAACTCGGCGACGTCGTCTTCGTCGAGCTCCCCGAGAAGGGCGCGACGGTGCGCCAGCACGCGTCGCTCGGCGTCGTCGAATCGGTGAAGGCCGCTTCCGACGTCTACGCGCCCGTCTCCGGCGAGGTGCTCGAGCGCAACGTGAAGGTCATCGAGAAGCCCGAGCTTGTGAATAGCTCGCCGTACGGCGACGGGTGGATGGTAAAGGTCCGGCTCGCCGACAAGGGCGAGCTCGCGCAGCTCCTCTCGCCCGACGACTACCGCTCGCACACCGGCGAGGGCCAAAGCGCAGCCGGCGACTAGTGTCGCGTCCCGAAAGCCCCCTGCCGTTTCCTCGGCGTGGCAGCGCCGATGCCGGCGTCGTCCTTCTCCGCGCGCTCGGTCATGCATCTGCGGATGCACACCCCCGGGTGCTCGTCGGCTCCTTGGCCTCGGCGGCTTGGACCGCGAACCGGCACGCGCTTTTCGGGACGCGGCACTAGCTCAGGTGGGCAACAACCCGTATTCGCCGCACACCGACGCCGACCGCAGGGCCATGCTCGCGCGCATCGGGGCCGGCAGCGTCGACGATCTGCTCACCGCGGTTCCGCTGGATGCCCGCGGGCCCGCGCTCGGCGTCCCGCGTGGGATGTCAGAGGCGGAGGTGCAGGCGCATCTCGAGGGGCTCGCGGCGCTGGATCGCAGCGCGGGCAGCGGTCCGTACTTCATCGGCGGCCCGGTCCAGCGCCGCTATATCCCCGCGGCCGTCCCGGTCCTAGCGCTCCGCGGTGAGTTCCTGACCGCGTACACGCCGTATCAGCCTGAGGTGAGCCAGGGGACGCTGCAGGCGATCTGGGAATACCAGTCCCTGATGTCGGAACTGCTCGGTATGGACGTTGTGAACTCGTCGATGTACGAGGGCTCGACCGCCTTGGCCGAGGCGGCGCTGATGGCGGTCCGCGTCACCGGTCGGAGCCGCGTCGTTGTTGCCGGTACCGTGTTTTCCCAATTTCGCGAGACGCTGGCCACCTACGCCCAGGGGCCGGAGATCGAGGTCGTCGTCGTTCCGGCGCCCGAGCTCGCGACCGCCGCGGCGGGCGCGGCCTGCCTCATCGTCCAACACCCCGACGCGTTCGGGACGCTCGTCGATGTCCGCGCGGTCGCCGATGCGGCCCACGCCGCCGGCGCGCTGTGCGTGCAGGTGACCGAGCCGCATGCGAACGCGCTGCTCGAGCCGCCCGGCGCGCAGGGCGTTGATATCGCGGTGGGGGAGGGGCAGCCGCTCGGCATCCCGATGTCCTTCGGCGGCCCGCACCTGGGCATCATCGCGTGCCGCGACGCGCTCGTGCGGCAGCTGCCCGGTCGCATCGTCGGCCAGACCGTGGACGCGAACGGCACGCGCGGCTTCGTGAACACCCTGCAGACCCGCGAACAGCACATCCGCCGCGAGAAGGCCACGAGCAACATCTGCACGAACGAGGCGATCGCCGCGATCATCGCCTCGATCTATCTGTCGCTTATGGGCCCCGAGGGGTTGCGCGCCGCGGCGCGGCTCGGCGTGCAGCGCGCGCATCGCCTGGCGGACCGGCTCGGCGCGCTGTCCGGGTGCTCCGCGGGCGCCGAGGGTCCGTTCTTTGACCGCTTCGTGCTGCGCACGCCGCTCGGCGGCGAGCTGCGCGACACGCTCCTCGCGCACAACGTCCTCGTCGGTGGGCCGATCGCCGCTCATTACCGGGGCGTGGCCGACGGCGTGATCCTCCAGTGCACGGAGCTGACCACCGACGCGGAAGAGGACGTGCTCGTGAGCGCGGTCGAGCGCGCGACCGTGGATCGTCCGGTGGCGAGCCGGTGAGCGGCCGCGTGCTATTCGAGACCGGTGCTGTGACGGCGATGCCGGCGCTCGAGCCGCTCGTGTTCGAGCTGCAGCAGGCTGGCCGCTCCGGCCGTCACGTGCGCGGCGGCTTGGGCGCGGAGGATCTCCTTCCCGCGGCGTTCCGGCGCTCGGCTCCCCTACCGCTGCCGGAGCTGACCGAGCCGCAGGTCGTGCGGCACTTCACCCATCTCGCGCAGCTCAACTACTCGGTCGACGCGGGAATGTACCCGCTCGGCTCGTGCACCATGAAGTACAACCCGAAGGTCAACGACCGCGCTGCCTCGCTCGCGGGCTTCAGCGACATCCACCCGCAGCAACCGGATGGCACGGTGCAGGGCGCGCTCCGCCTGATGTTCGAGCTGCAGGAGCTGCTCGCGGGCGTGACCGGCATGGACCACGTCACGCTGCAACCGGCCGCCGGCGCGCACGCCGAATTCGCGGCCATCCTCATGTTCAAGGCGTATCACGCGGCGCGCGGGGACCTCGCGCGACGGCGGGTCATCGTGCCCGATTCGGCGCACGGCACGAATCCCGCGTCCGCGGCGATGTGCGGGTTCGACGTCACGACCGTGAGGAGCGATGCGCGCGGCAACGTCGATCTCGAGGCCTTGAAGCGCGCACTCGGCGACGACGTTGTCGGGCTCATGCTCACGAACCCCAACACCCTGGGCCTGTTCGAGGAGCGGGTCCGCGAGGTCTGCGCGGCGGTCCACGCCGCCGGGGGCCTCGTGTACGGGGACGGCGCGAACATGAACGCGCTGCTCGGCATCGCACGACCCGGCGATCTCGGACTCGACTGCGTGCACATCAACGTGCATAAGACGTTCTCGACACCGCATGGCGCGGGCGGGCCCGGTGCCGGCCCGCTCTGTGTGAAGGCGCCGCTCGAGCCGTTCTTGCCCGTGCCGCGGGTCGTCCGCGCCGCCGACGGCGCCTACCGGCGGGAGCACGCAGAGCTGCACCGGCAGTCGGTCGGGCGGGTCCGCTCGTTCGCCGGGAACTTCGGGGTGCTGGTGCGCGCTTACACCTATATCCGCACCCTGGGAGAAGAGGGATTGGTGGAGACCGGGCGCGACGCGGTGCTCGCGGCGAACTACTTGCTCGCGCTGCTGCGCGGGACCTACGACGTCGCGTACGACCGGACACCGATGCATGAGTTCGTGCTCACCGCCGCGAAGCAGAAGAAGGCGGGGGCGTCCGCGCTCGACATCGCGAAGGCGCTCATCGACGAGGGGTTCCATCCGCCGACGGTGTACTTTCCGCTCATTGTCCCCGAGTCGATGATGATCGAGCCCACCGAGACCGAGCCCAAGGAGACCCTCGACGCCTTCGCCGCGGCGTTGCTCCGCATCGCGAAGCGCATCGAGACCGACCCGCAGGCGGTCCACGACGCGCCGGTGAAGGCGCCGCTACGCCGCCTCGACGAGGTCGCTGCCGCCCGGAAGCCCGTGCTCCGGTACCGCCCGTGACGATCGCCGCGATGCGCGTGCAGCGCGTCGCACCGCCGACGGCGACGGTGCTGACCGGTGTGGAAGCCTTGCGGGCCGAGCCGCGCGACGAGAGCGAGCTCGTGGACCAGCTCCGCCTCGATGAGCGCGTCACCGTGCTCGCCGATCGTGAGGGCTGGGCGTTCGTCCAAGGACCGGACCTGTACTTCGGATGGGTTCGCTCCGATCGCCTTCGGGCTCGCACCTACAAGCTCGGTCCGGTCGTGAGCGTCACCGTTGCCCCGCGGCGCAGGGCGCCCGCGGACGACGCCCCGGTCATCGATCACGTGTCCGCCGGTGCGGTGGCTTTGAAGGACGGCGAGAAGGACTGGCTCCGCTGCGGGGACGGGTGGGTGTCCGCTCGCGACTGCGGCTCGGTGCGGATGGGTTACCCGACGCCGGACGACATCGTGCTGGCCGCCGAAGCGTTCCTTGGCGCTCCGTATCTCTGGGGCGGCGTCAGTGCGCTCGGGATCGACTGCTCGGGGCTGACCCAGCAGGTGTACCTTCTGAACGGTGTGGGGCTGCCGCGGGATGCGGATCAGCAGGCGCTCGCGGGCCGGCCGGTCGACGCCGATCGCCCCCCACGCCGGGGGGACCTCCTGTTCTTCGGCGACGCGCGCGTGACCCACACCGCGATCGCGACGGGTGAACGCTCGTACATCCACGCGCCCGAGAAGGGCGGTGCCGTCGCGAGGGGCACCATCGCCGACGCGCCCCAGCTCCTCGGGATCCGGCGCTACCTGCCGTGACCGGCCGCGTTCGCAAGCGGCCCGCGGCGCCCGCAGCGGAGCCGCGAGGCGACCGCGACCTGGTCCATGCCGCGCGCGCCGGCGACACGAGCGCTTTCGACGACCTGTTCTACCGCTACCGCGACGGCATCTACCGCCTCAGCTTCGCGATCACCAAGGATGGATCGGCGGCCGAGGAGATCGTCGTCGACACCTTCGCCCGCGCGTACCGTGCGCTCGAGCGGCTCGAGCCCGCCGACTCGCTGCGTCCGTGGCTCTATCGCGTCGCGATCAACCTCTCGTACAACCGCCAGCCGCGCAAGGGCGTGTCGTTCAGCTCGCTGGATGACGGCGCGCAGGATCTGGCGACCGAGAGCGAGTCACCGGGCGATGCCGCGGAACGGGCGGAGCGCCAACGGGTCGTGCTCTCGTGCATCGACTCCCTCGGCGCGAAACACAAGGTCGTCGTAGTGCTGCACTACCTGAATGGGCTCACCCTCGCGGAGATCGCTCTGATCGTCGACGCGCCGGTCGGGACGGTGAAATCGCGGCTGCACTACGCCCTCCAGCGCCTGCGGGTGCAACTTTCGGCACATCCGGGCCTCGACATCGAACCCGTGCCAGCGCGGACCGCTACTCCTAGACGGATGATCAAAACTCCAGGGATGATCACGACGCCGCCGCAGCCCCTGCGGGGCTGCGCGAAATGACGCTGTTCGACCGCGGCTGCCGCGCGACGGCCGACCAGCTCGTCGCGGCCCTCACTGGGACGGCCAGCCTCTTGGAACGGGCACGCCTCGAGCGACATGCCGGTGGCTGCGCGCGCTGCGCCGCGACGATGCGCGACCTCTCTGCAAGCTCGAGCGCCCTGCGCGTCGCCTTCGCCCCGCTTCGCGCCATGGCCCCGCGGATCTCGCCCGCGCGCGTTCGGTTGGCACTGTCCCCAGCAGCCCCGGCGTGGCCCTGGGGGCTGCTCGCGAGATCCGGCCGTCTGGCCGAGAGCTCGCTCGCCGTCGTCGTCGTGGCGTTCGCCCTCAGCGGCCTCTCCGCGCCGATATCCGTGCAGCCGACCGCGACGACCGGGCCGTCGATCATCGAGCGCTACTTCCGCACCCGGCCGCCCCTGTCCGACGAGGCGTATTTCCGGTGGCTCCGCTTCAACGCGCAGGTCCGGCCTCTCGATCCCGTCATCGATCCGGCCCGGTTCCCGGCTGGCGGCCGGTTCGACTGGGATCAGTTCGCGATCACGCGATCGGAGAGCTCGCCGCGCTAGGGGTACCTGCCGCGGTCGGTCTTGCGGTCGCGGCCGTGCTCGTCGCGGGAGCGTGCGCCTCCGCGCCGCCGGCGCGGCGCGACGTCGTGGTCGGGCTCCTCGGCGAGCCGCAGTCGGTGTTCTCGAGCGAGCCGGGCGCGCGGTTCCTCGCGGGCGCGGTGACCGAATCGCTGGTACGCCGCGACGCACGCGATGAGTTCGTCCCACGGCTCGCCGAGGCTGTGCCCACGCTGGAGAACGGCGGCCTGCGCGTCGTGGTCGACGATCCGCTCACCCCTGGCGGGCGTCTCGAGGCGACATTCCGTCTTCGCGCCAACGCGCGCTGGCAGGATGGGCAGGCGATCACCGCGTCGGACGTCCGGTTCGCGTGGGAGTCTGATCGCAACGCGCCGGCCGGCACGGACGCGCGATTCGTCGCCGATCGCGTTGTGAACATTCTGGTGCTCGACGACCGCACGGCGATGCTCGTCTACGCCGCGAACGAACGCTGGTTGGACTATCCGCTCGCGCCACACGTCCTTCCACGGCACTGGCTCGCCGGTCTGTTGCCCGCACAACGCGCGGCCTACGACCGCGAGCCAATGCATGCCGGTCCGTTCGCCGTCGCAGCCTGGCTGCCGGGCCTCGGTGTGACGCTGTCCGCGTTCAAGGATTATGTCGGCGGTCCTCCTCGTCTCGGGCGGATCGAAGTGCGCTTTCTGCCGAGCCGTGCCGCCATCCTCGACGCGCTCCGCCGAGGGGACGTCGATGTGGCGGCTTCGTCGGCGCTCGAAGCGGATCTCACCAGGACACTCGACCAGTTCGCCGATGGCGCCAAGCTCGCGACCTACTACGTGCAGACCGAGGCGATGAACGTCCTGCGCTTCGGGGCCAATGCGACGCGGTTCGGCGATCCGCGGGTCCGCGCGGCGGTGGCGCTCGCGATCGACCGGCAATCGATCGTCGACGACGTCTTCGCCGGTCGCGCCCGCGTCCCGCAGGGATACCTCGTCGCGCCGCTCTGGGCCGCGAGCAGCGGGGCCGCTCCACGGCATCCGGACCGCGAGACGGGGCGCGCCCTCCTCGCGGCCGCGGGCTTCCTGCGCGGCCCCTTCGGCATCGTCGAGCGCGGAGGCGATCGGATGATCGTCACGATCACCGTCGCCGACGGCTCGGCGGCACGAGTCGACGTCGCCCGTCGCGCCGCCGGCGATCTCGCGGCCGTCGGGATCGCTGCCGAGGTGCGTGAGCGGCCGCTCGGCGAGGTGCAGGCCGGCGTAGCCCGCGGCGATGTCGATCTGGCCGTCGTGCCCGAGAGCGCGAGCGACCCGCAGTCCGCGTCCGCGCGATATCTCGGGATGGCCGGGCCGTGGTTCGACGTGCTCGCGGCCGCCGCGGCCCGCGCACCCGACCGCGCGGACAAGGCGATCCTGTACGCCGAGCTGCAGCGCGTCTGGCTCGAGGCGCTCCCGGCGCTACCGCTCTATCAGGAGCTGACCGTGGACGTCGCGCCACGCGCGCTCACGGGTGTCCGGCCGACCCCCGCCGGCGCTCCGCTCTCGTGGAACGTCGCCGAATGGGCCTACGCCGGGCGCTGAACCCACTCCGGGGACGGGCGGTATGACAGAATGGTGTTCTTCGCGTGACCCAGCGATGGCCGGCGACGGCCCGAGCGACCCCCAAGTAACGCAAGTACGGTAGGGAGAGGCGAATGCGCAAACGCAATCAGCTCTGGTCCCTGCTGACCCTGCTGACGGTGCTCGCGATGATCATCGGCGCCTGCACCAGCCAGCCAGGCCAGCAAGCCCAGAGCACCCAGGACGCAGACCCGAATGGCACGATCACCACGAACACAGGCGCTGAGCCCGACGACATCGATCCCCAGAAGGAGTCGTTCACCAACGAGATCGGGGTCTCGCAGCTCGTCTTCGAGGCGCTGCTCAGCCTCGACCCGAAGACGCTCAAGCCGATCCCCGGGGCGGCGAAGGAACTGCCGAAGGTCTCCGCGGACGGCCTCAAGTACACCTACACCCTGCGCGATGGCCTGAAGTACTCGGACGGCCAGCCGCTCACGATGAAGAACTTCGAGTATGCCTGGAAGCGCGTGTGCGACCCGACGGTCGCCGGCGAGTACCAGGCCTTCGCGTTCATTGTCTCCGGCTGCGAGGCCTACTCGGGGTTGGACCCGAAGAAGGCCTCGAAGAGTGACCTCGACGCGGCGCGGGCGAAGGTCGGCGTCAAGGCGATCGACGACAAGACCCTCGAGTTCACGCTTACCGAGCCGGCTGCCTACTTCATCCCGCTGACCAGCATCTGGATCAGCGACCCGGTCCGCGAGGACCTGGTGACCAAGGGCGGCGACAAGTGGACCGAGCCGGCGACATATATCGGTAACGGGCCATTCAAGCTCGCCGAGTGGAAGCACAACGAGAAGCTCGTCTTCGAGCGGAACGACAACTTCCGCGAGAAGGTCGGGCTCAAGCGGTGGACCAAGGTGATGATCAACGAAGGCGCCGTTGCCTTCGCCGCCTACCGCAACAACGAGCTCGACACGGTCGGATTCTCGGCGGAGGATCTCCGCACGATCGACGCCGACCCGGAGCTCAAGGCGAACCGCATCAACGTCGGCGGCGCCTGCAACATCTACTTCGGCACGAACATGACGAAGCCGCCGTTCAGCGACATCAACGTCCGGCAGGCCTTCTCCAAGGCCGTCGACCGCGAGGACTACGTGAAGAACGTGGCCGGCGGTCTCGCCAAGGCGGCCAACGGCGGCTTCATCCCGCCGGGCTTCCCTGGCTACGACGACAAGGACGACGCCCAGAAGTACGACCCCGCAGCGGCGAAGGCCCTGCTCGCCAAGGCGAGCCCGGAGGCCCAGGCCGCGCTCAAGAGCCTGAAGATCAGCTACTCGTCTTCGGCCCGCAACAAGACACGCGCCGAGTGGCAGCAGCAGCAGTACAAGACGAACCTCGGACTCGACGTCGGGCTCGACCCGGTCGACTCGAGCGCCCTCTCGAAGCTGCTGAAGAAGCGCGACACCACCCCATCCCTCTACCGGCTCGGCTGGTGCTCCGACTATCCGGACCAGCAGGACTGGCTGACCGCGGTGTTCAAGGGGAACAGCTCGGTCGGGTCCACCGGCTACGCGAGCAAGGAATTCGACGACCTCGTGTCGAAGGCCGACAAGGAGACCGACCCGAAGAAGCGGGACGATCTCTACAACCAGGCCTCCAAGATCCTTTCGAAGGATGCTCCGGCGACTTGGGTCTACTACTCGATCAGCGATTACCTGCGCAAGCCGTGGCTCAAGAACGTCGAGGACAGCTCGCAGGACCCCGAGGGGGCGACGACCTACACCGCGTACAAGATCTACGTGACCAAGCACTAGACCCGTCTCGCGTCGCGCGCCGCAGAAAGAAGGACCGGGCCGGCACGTTGCCGGCCCGGTCTTTTTTTGTTGCGGCGCTGAACCGGCGGCAATGTCTTGCGGTATACACTTCGACGACGTGGGAAAATACGTGATCCGGCGTGTTCTGCTGCTCATTCCGACGATGCTCGTGGTCGCGCTCATCACCTTCACCCTCGCCCACCTGGCGCCCGGCTCGCCGTTCGACCGCACTGAGGGCAAGACGAGCACCGCCACGATCGAGCGTCTTGAGCGCCTCTATGGCTTCGACAAGCCGCTTCCCGAGCAATTCGCGATCTTCCTCGGCAACGCCGTCCGGCTCGACTTCGGCGACAGCGTCACCCGGCAGCGGCCGGTGGCCGAGATCCTCGGGCAGGGCCTCGGCACGACGGCCCAGCTCGGCGTCCAGGCGGTCATCCTCGCCCTCATCATCGCGTTGCCGCTCGGGGTGATCAGCGCGTTGCGGCAGAACACCTGGGTCGATTACGGCAGCCTATTCCTCGCCACGATCGGGACGACGATCCCGAACTTCGTGATCGGGATCTTCCTGATCTATTTCTTCGCCGTGACGCTGAAGGTGCTGCCGATCGTCGGCTGGGGCGACCTCAAGCACATGATCCTGCCCACGATCGTCCTCTCGCTCGGATCCGCGGCCTTCCTCACCCGGATCACGCGCTCGAGCATGCTCGAGGCGATCCGCCAGGACTACGTCCGCACCGCCCGGAGCAAGGGGCTGCGCGAGCGGTCCGTCGTCGTGGGCCATGTGATGAAGAACGCGATGATCCCGGTGGCGACGATCATCGGTCCGGTCACGGCCGCACTCATCACCGGCTCGTTTATCGTGGAGAACCTGTTCAGCATCCCGGGCATCGGCCGTGAGTTCGTCCGCAGCATCAACCAGCGGGACTACCCGGTGATCATGGGGACGACGCTGCTCTACGCGTTCGCGATCGCCGTGGCGAACCTCGTCGTCGACCTCGTCTACGGCCTCGTGGATCCGCGGATCAAGGTGGCAACCTGATGGCGACCGCCACGCGGCCGATGTCCAGCGCCGATACCGTGCTCCAGCTCAACGTCCTCAGCCGCAAGCAGCGGTCGCTGTGGAGGGACGCCTGGCACCGGCTCAGTCGCAACAAGATGGCGATGCTCGGTCTCGGGATCATCGTCACGATGAGCCTCATTGCCGTCTTCGCCGACCGGATTGCGCCATACGACCCGACGAGCTACTTCACCGACAACGGCAAGCGCGCGCCCACGCTGTTCGAGCCGGTCTGGGGCAATCCGCAGTACGTCGATCCGCGCTACCTCCTCGGTACCGACGGGATCGGCCGTGACATCCTGAGCCGGCTCGTCTATTCGCTGCGGATCAGCATGATCGTCGGCTTCGTGCCGGTCTCGATCATCTTCGTGCTGGGCGTGACCGTCGGCATGCTTGCTGGGTACATCGGCGGCTGGGTCGACGACCTCCTGATGCGCCTGACGGACGTCATCTACGCGTTCCCCGACCTGCTCTTCCTGATCCTGCTTATGGCGACCCTGCGTGGCACCGGCGTCGGTGATCTGCTCGGCGGGCTGCTACTGCTCTTCGTCGGGATCGCCGTGGTGAACTGGGTCGGCATGGCCCGGTTGATGCGTGGTCAGGTCCTCTCCCTGAAGGAGAAGGAATTCGTCGAGGCCGCTCGCTCGATCGGGGCCAAGCCGGGCCGGATCATGTTCCGGCACATCTTCCCGAACGCCCTGGCGCCGCTCATCGTCGCCGTCGCGTTCGGCGTCCCCGGGGCCATCCTCGCCGAAGCGACGCTTGGGTACCTCGGGATCGGGATCAAGCCTCCGACCGCCACTCTCGGGGTCATGATCAACGACGGCTTCGCGGTGTTCTCGGCTACCCCGTGGCCGCTGCTCCTCCCCTCGTTCATGGTCGCGATCGTCCTGCTGTCGTTCACCTTCCTCGGGGACGGGCTCCGGGACGCGCTCGACCCGCGGATGAAGATCTAGCCGCCGTTGCCTAGACTCCGCCTCTCGTGACACTGACGAGCGAAGTACTGGAGGGGAAGCCACGTGCCTGAGCTGCTCGAGGTCAAGAACCTCAAGACGCAGTTCTTCACGCGTGACGGCGTCGTGCACGCCGTCGACGACGTGTCATTCGAGCTGGCGGCCGGAGAGACGCTCGGCCTGGTGGGCGAGTCGGGCTGCGGCAAGTCGGTCACCGCGCTCTCCCTGATGCGGCTCATCCCGTCGCCGCCCGGCAAGATCGTCCAGGGCTCGATCATGTTCGACGGCCAGGACGTCCTGAAGATGGACGAGGACGACGTGCGCGCGATTCGCGGCAACAACGTCGCGATGATCTTCCAGGACCCGATGACCAGCCTCAATCCGGTCCTCACGATCAGCCGTCAAGTCTCTGAAGCCCTCGAGCTTCACCTGAAAATGGACAAGGCCGAGGCGAAGAAGCGGACGATCGAGCTGCTAGAGCTCGTCGGCATCCCGAGCGCGAAGAAGCGCGCCGACGATTACCCCCACCAATTCTCCGGCGGCATGCGCCAGCGCGTGATGATCGCGATGGCGCTGTCCTGCAATCCGAAGCTCATCCTCGCGGACGAGCCGACCACCGCGCTGGATGTGACGATCCAGGCGCAGATCCTCGATCTCCTGAAGAACCTCGCGCAGGAGTTCCGCACCGCCTTCATCCTCATCACCCACGACCTCGGCGTCGTTGCCGGCATGACCCAGCGCATCCATGTCATGTACGGCGGCCATATCGTGGAGAAGGCCGACACCGGCGAGCTCTTCGCGAACCCGAAGATGCCCTACACCTGGGGCCTGCTCCGATCGATCCCGCGGCTCGACGAGTCGCGCAAGGCGAAGCTGCTCCCGATCGAAGGGCTGCCGCCGGACCTCATCGCGCCGCCGCCGGGGTGCCGGTTCGAGCCGCGCTGCCAATACCGCCGCGAGATCTGCGGGACGACGCCGCCCGAGCTGAAGCGCATCCCGAACGCGAAGACCGATCACGAAGCGCGTTGCTGGGGGACCCAGGAGGGTGGTTGGCTCGTCAATGTGGACTGGCGGAAGGACACCGGCAGCGCCAAGGAGCTCGAGGCGATCAAGCAATTGGTCGCGGAGCTGCCCATCGAGGCGACACGCGCGGACGCGTCGGGTGAGCCGCCGCCTCCACCGCCGAACGCGTAACGGAGGGTGATCAGCTGATGGCCGTGCAACCAGAGCAGTTCATCGAACGCAGCCGCTCGACGGCGATCGCCGGCAGCGGCCGCAACCTCCTCGAGGTGAAGGCACTGAAGATGCATTTCCCGCTGACCCAGGGGATCATCTTCCAGCGGCAGGTCGGCGCCGTGCGGGCGGTCGACGGCATCGATTTCTTCGTCGAGAAGGGCGAGACCCTCGGCCTGGTGGGCGAGTCCGGCTGCGGCAAGTCCACGACCGGCCGCGCGATCCTCCAGCTGTACAAGCCGACCTCGGGCGAGGTGATCTTCGACGGCATCGACCTGGTGAAGCTCGGCGGCGAGGCCATGCGCAAGACCCGCCGCAGGATGCAGATGATCTTCCAGGACCCCTACGCCTCGCTCAACCCCCGCATGACCGTGGGCAACATCATCGGCGAGCCGCTCGAGGTCCATAAGCTCGCGAGCGGCAAGGCCAAGACCGAGCGCGTGCAGGAGCTCCTCAAGATCGTCGGGCTCAACCCGTACTTCACCAACCGTTATCCGCACGAGTTCAGCGGTGGCCAGCGGCAGCGTATCGGTGTGGCCCGGGCCCTCGCCGTGGAGCCCGAGTTCATCGTCGCTGACGAGCCGATCTCGGCCCTCGATGTGTCGATCCAGGCGCAGGTCATCAACCTGCTCGAGGAGCTGCAGGACAAGTTCAACCTGACCTATCTGTTCATCGCCCACGATCTCTCGGTGGTGCGGCATATCAGCGACCGAGTCGCCGTCATGTACCTCGGCAAGATCGTCGAGCTCGCCGACCGAATAGATCTGTACGAGCACCCGTTGCACCCGTACTCGCAGGCGCTGCTCTCGGCCGTGCCGATCCCCGACCCGACGATCGAGACGAAGCGGAAGCGGATCATCCTCACCGGCGATGTGCCGTCCCCGGTCAACCCGCCCAGCGGCTGCCGGTTTCATACCCGCTGCTGGAAAGCGCAGCAGATCTGCTCAGAGGTCGACCCGGAGTTCATCGAGCACGCGCCGCGGCACTGGGCGGCCTGCCACTTCCCGGGGGCGTAGCGCCCCCGTCGCGGCTGGCGACGTCCAGCAGTGCAGACGCGGGAAGCGCCATCCTCGCTTGCCCGCGACGGAGAAAGGAGCCAGGGCGTGTACACGAAGCACCAAGCTCGTCCCAACGATCCTGGAGTACCGCGCCCGCGTGGCGTAGCTGCGTCACAGACAATCTCGGATTAGGCGGGTTGAACCGGCGTACTCCGCTGGCCGTACATACGTAGACTGACCCAAGTTCACGGGCGGGAGGAACTCGACGGCGATGAGGATCCACAGCCTACGAAGGGCCTTCAGCGTTCTTGCGGCGGCCACGCTCGTGGTGACCGCATGCGCGACCTCGACGACGCCATCGAGCTCGCCGCAGGCGGGCGCTGAAACGCCAGTCGCCGGCGGGCGCGTCATCCGAGGCTCGTTCTCCGACATCCGGACGCTCAATCCGGTGGTCTCTACGGACGCGACCTCGAGCCAGGTCAGTAGCCTGATGTACGACGCGCTCATCAATGTGAACCCGAAGACCGGCGAGCCGGTCCCCTGGTTGGGGAAGTGGACGGTCAGTTCCGACAACCTCACGTTCTCCTGGGAGATCGACGCGAAGGCTAATTGGTCGGACGGTAAGCCGATCATCGCCGACGACTACCTCGCGCGCGTCAAGGCCATCGCGCGCAGCAAGCTCACGACGCAGAAGAGCGGGTTCGCTGACCTCGAGGGCTTCAACGACTACCGTGACGGCAAGGCGACGACGATCAGCGGCATCACGCTCGACCCGTCGAGCACCAAGAAGTTCACCGCGAAGTTCACGCGGTCGTTCTGCCCGGCGCTCCTGACCGTATTCGGGGCGGCGCCAATCCCGGCGCACGTTTTCGGCAAGTACACGGTGGACAGCGATGCGACGAAGAACATCGACGCCGCGCCGGAAAACGCGGCGCCCACCGTCTTCAGCGGCCCCTTCAGGTTCAAGGAGTGGCGCAAGGGGGACCAGGTCATCCTGAGCCGCAACGATACGTACTGGCGCGGCGCGCCGTACCTCGAAGAGTTCGTTCAGAAGGTCGTCGCCGACTCGACAGTGCAGGCCTCGCAGCTCAAGACCGGCGAGCTGACCTTGGGCGCCATCCAGCCGGGTGACTACGACGATCTATCGAAGCAGGACACGCTCAAGCTGTACGAGTGGCAGGACAACGGCTATGTCTACATCGGCTGGCGTCTGAACAACCCCAACGTCCCCGTCCTCCAGGACAAGCGCGTCCGCCAAGCGCTTGCCTACGGGCTCGACACCGCCGCGGTCGTCCAATCGGTGGTCTTTACGCACGGCCTGAAGCAGGTGTCGCACAGCCCCGCGGCCTCCTGGGCCGCGGCGACCGGTCTCAACGACTACAAGTACGACAAGGCCAAAGCCGAAGATCTGATTAAGCAGGCGGGTTACGCCAAGGGCGCCGACGGCTTCTACGCCAAGGACGGCAAGACGCTTGGGTTCAGCATCGTGACGAATCAGGGGAACAAGACCCGCGAGACGTTCCTCCAGGTCGCCACCGAGCAGTACAAGCAGATCGGCGTGAAGATCAACCCGAAGGTCGAGGCCTTCGAGACGCTCGTGCCCAAGCTGAACAGCGGGAGCAACGAGGTCGAATCGGTCATCCTCGGCTGGCAGCTCGGCACGGACCCTGACCTGTTCAGCATCTGGCACTCGAGCAACGTCGCGCGGGCCGAGCAGGCCGGGAACAACTTCGTCGGCTACAAGAACCCCGACCTGGACAAGCTCATCGAGCAGGGACGTGGGCCCGACTGCACGGTCGCCACACGCAAGAACATCTATCAGCAGGCGAACAAGATCCTCAACGAGGACCAGCCGTACAACTTCGCCTTCTCGCAGGACCGGATCCTCGCCACTGACAAGCGGATCCGCGGGATCGAGCCGGGGAGCTTCAGCCCCGACGCGACGTGGAACGTCGAGAAATGGTGGATCAAGCAATAGCGGCAGGTTAGCGATGCGCGCGGCGGTGCACCCTTCCCAGGGTGCCCCGCCGTGTCGGTCAAGCGGAGGGTCACAGAGACATGCGGACGTACATCATCCGGCGGATCCTCTACGCGATTCCCACGCTGCTCGGGATCTCGATCATCGTGTTCCTCATCACGCGCCTCTCTCCCGGCGATCCGGTGCGCCTGTACACGTTCGGTGCCACGAACATCACCGAGGAGGACATCGCGGCGCTGCACCACGCCTATGGCCTGGACCAGCCGCTGCCGATCCAGTACGTCGAATGGCTCATGAACATGCTGCGCGGCGACTTCGGGAACTCGCTCCAGTACAACAAACCCGCCTTGGGATTGGTGCTCGAGCGCCTCCCTGCCACGCTTCAGCTCGCGACCCTCGCGCTCTTCCTACAGCTCGCCATCGGCGTGCCACTGGGCGTCATTGCCGCGCTCAACCGCGGCGGCTGGGCCGACAACACGGTCCGCTTCTTCGGCGTCATCGGCCACGCCATCCCTGGCTTCTGGATCGGACTCCTGTTCATCGTCCTCTTCGCGGTGAACCTGCGATGGCTGCCGAGCCAGGGTTTGCTCACCATCGGCCACGACGTCTGGGATATCGGCGACCGCGCGAGGCACATCATCCTTCCGGCGTTCGTGCTGGCGCTCGCCGGCATCGCGAACTATTCGCGCTACCTGCGCACCGAGACGCTCGACGTCATCGCGCAGGACTACGTCCGCACTGCACGGGCGAAGGGGCTGCGCGAACGGACCGTCGTTTACACCCACGCGTTGCGTAACGCGCTCATCCCCGTCGTCACGGCGCTGGGCGGGATCCTCGCCGCGCTCGTCTCCGGCGCCCTGATCATCGAGCAGGTCTTCACCTGGCCCGGGGTCGGGCAGCTCACCTACGCCGCCGCCCGCGGAAAGGACTATCCGTTGATCATGGCCGGCGTGATGTTCGCGAGCACGCTCCTCGTGCTCAGCTACCTGGTCCGCGACATCGCCTATGCACGCGTTGACCCGCGGATCAAGGTGAGCTGATGGCGACGGTCGATCGCCTCGAGCGCGCCGCGGCGGCGGCCGCGCCGGCGCGCCGCGCCTCAGCGGGTCTCTGGGAGAGCGCTTGGTACCGCTTGCGTCGCGATCGCCTCACCATGGCGGCATCGTTCGTGATCATCGTGCTTGCGCTCGTCTCGATTCTCGCTCCGCTCATCGCCGAGCACGTGTTCAACTCGTCGTTCGAGGCCCAGGACCTTCTGCACACCTACGCGAAGCCAACGCTCGACCCGCCTGCATACCTCCTCGGCTCGGACGAGATCGGACGAAGCCAGGTGGTGCGGCTGCTCTACGGGGGCCAGGTGTCGCTCTTCGTCGGCTTCGTCGCGGCGCTCATGAGCCTCACGATCGGCGTAGGGCTCGGTCTCGTCGCCGGCTACCTCCGCGGGGCCTTTGACGACGTTATCACCTGGTTCATCACTACGCTCAACTCCATCCCGCTCATCTTCCTCCTGCTCATCATCACGACCCTCTTCCAGCCGGGAGCGCTCACCCTCACCATCATCATCGGCGGTCTCTTCTGGACGGGCATCACGAACTTCGTGCGCGGCCAGACCTTCGCGCTGCGCGACCGCGAATTCGTGACCGCGGCGCGGGCGATCGGCGGTTCGACATCGCGCATCATGCTGCGCCACATCCTGCCGAACGTGTTGCCGTTCATCTTCGTCTTGGCGGCGATCGACATCGGTACGATCATCCTGGCGGAATCGGCGCTTTCCTACCTCGGTCTCGGCATCCTGCCGCCCACGCCGAGCTGGGGGAACATGCTGTCGAATTCGCAGAGCTACGCGAACCGCGCGTGGTGGCTGGTCGTATCGCCAGGGTCCATGATCTTCCTCACCGTGCTCTGCCTCTACCTCATCGGAGACGGCCTCCGCGACGCGCTGGATCCCCGTCTGAAGTCGACCTAGGGCGCGCCGTGCGAGTCTTCCATTGCCCGTGTCCAGCCTCGGGATCCTCCGCTGGACCGCGGCCTGCAACCTCGCCCGCGGGCAGACGTTCGCCGTCCGGGAGCGCGAGTTGGTGATTTCGGCCCGGACGATCGGGGCGACCACGAAGTCGGATCATCGTGAAGCACGTGCTGCCGAACGTCGTCCCGCACATCTTTGTGCTCGCCTCGATCGACATCGGCCGGCTCAGCTTCACCGAGTCCGCGCTTAGCGACCTCGGCCTAGGGATGTATCCGCCCACGCCGGGCGGGGGAACATCCTCACGAACGCGACGCAGTGCCTGGGCCGCGCATGGTGGCTCGCCTTGTCGCCGGTGTTCTTCATCTTCCTTGTGGTCTCTGCCCGTACCTCGTCGGCGGCAAGTCTGCGCGACGCGCTCGACCCTAGACTGAGGGTGAGTTGACCCGAAGGCCTCCGCGCGCCGCCCTCGTCCTCATCGCCGCCCTCGCCGCGTGCCAGTCGATCCCGCCGCCGGTGGCCGTCCCCTCGGTCCAGGCCACCGCGAGCCCGAGCCCGACCGCGCCGCTCGTGTCGATCCAGCCCGGCGGGACGCTGCGTATCGGTCTGGCGGCGGACGTCGGGCTCCTCGACCCCGGACACGACGACGACGCTGCCCGCCCGGTGACGCGCCAGATCTACGAGGGCCTCGTGGCGAACGCGCTGGACGGTGCTGTGGGGGTCCTCGCGACGAAGTGGTCCGTCTCGCCCGATGGCCGCACCTGGACCTTTACCCTGCGCGACGGTGTGATCTTTCACGACGGCACAGCCTTTGATGCCACCGCGGCAATGAAGAGCCTGATGCGCGCGCCGAACGACCCGATCGTGGAAGGGGCAAGCGCGCCGGACGCCACCACCCTGGGCGTCACCACGCGCGTGCCGTTCGGTCCGTTCCTCTCGGCGCTCTCGACGCCGGCCTACGCGATCGTGCGGACCGGCGCGACGAACGTCGGGACCGGTCCGTTCCGCATCGCACCCGGCACCGAGACGGCCCGTCCGCTGCTGCTCGAGCGGAATCCCAGGTACTGGAGAAAAGACCGCAACGGCCAGGCACTCCCGTATCTCGACCGCTTGACCTTTGCCGCGTACTCCGACGCGCCGTCGCGGGTCGCGGCGCTGCGCAGCGGCAGCGTCGACCTCGTCCCCGAGATCGGCGTCGCCGACGTGCCGGCGGTCCGCGCGGATCCGAGCCTCCAGCTGCTCTCGCGGACAGCATCGACGACGCTGTTCGTCGGGCTGAACCTGTCGGTGCCGCCGCTCGACGACCTCCGCGTCCGCCGAGCGATCGCGCAGGCCTTGAACCCGCGCGCGCTCGTCGAGCGGCTTTTCAACGGCGAGGCGAAGCTGGCCTCCCAGTTCCCGCCGCCCCGCACGCTCGGCTACGACGACTCAGTCACCGAATTCGCGAAGAACGACCCGGACGCGGCGAAGAAACTGCTCGCGGACGCCGGCAAGGCGACCTTCGACCTCGACGTCTGGTATGTCCTCGGAGCGCCGCCCTCGCGCCCGGATGACCGCCGGATCGCCGAATCGATCGCGGCGGACCTCGCGGCCGTCGGTATCGTCGCGAACCTCAAGACCATCGACTTCGTAACGTTCACGCTCTCGGTCCGCGACAACAAGTACCCGCTGTGGATCGACACGCTCGTCGATCGGCGGGGCGACGCGGACGAAGTGCTCGGGCGCTCGTTCATCCCTCCGGTCCTGAACGGCCAAGACCTCCCGACGATCGGCGGCGCGTGGGTGAACGCGGAGAGCGCGGGACTGCTGCGGAAGGCGCGAAGCGAACCGGATCCGTCGAAGCGCGCGGAGCTCTACAAGCAGGTGTCCAAGATCGCACAGCGTGAGGTCCCGCGGATCCCGCTCGTCTGGAGCGCGCCATCGGCCGCGGCGACGAAGAAGGTCCAGAACGCCCAAGGCGATCTGTTCACCGAGGTCGGAATCGGGAAGTAGCCCCGGTCCGCTCGCTACACCGGGTAGGCCCGGTAGGCTGGTTCCGGTGATGATGCCGATGGGCTCCGGCGGCGGCCACGGCATGTGGCTGGGCGGGGGCGGTCAGACGAAGACGCGTCCCTCGATCGCGATGTACCGCCGGCTTCTCCGGTTCGTCCGGCCGTATGCCCGGAATCTCGTGTTCGCCGCCGCGCTGCTGATCCTCTCCACGGTGCTCGGCCTGGGCTGGCCGCAGGTCGTCCTGCGGGTGCTCGACGCCGGGCTCCACGACGGGACGATCCTCGACCAGCTCGTGCTGCTCCTTATCGGCGTCCTGCTGGTCAGGGCCGCGATCGACGGCGTGCGTAGCTACGTGATGACCTGGACCGGCGAGCGCGTGATCTTCGATCTCCGGATGGCGATCGTCCTGCACTTGCAGTCGTTGTCGCTCTCGTTCTTCAGCAAGCGCAAGACCGGCGAGCTCATGTCGCACGTCACGAGCGACGCCACGCTCGTGCACGGCGTCGTGACCCAGACCATCATCCAGGTCCTCGGCCAGGTGCTTACGCTCGTCGGCGGCCTGGTCGTGATCTTCGTGATGAACTGGCGCCTCGCCCTGCTGACGCTCGTCGTCGCGCCTCCGATCGGGCTGCTCGGGCAGTTCCTCGGCCGCCGGATCCGGTCGCTCTCACGCCAGGCACAGGACGCGCAGGGCGAGGCGGTCGGCGTGCTCCAGGAGGCGATCGCCGAGGTCCGCACCGTCCAGGCGTTCACCCGAGAGACCTACGAGGCGGAGCGCTTCCGCGAGAAGCTGCTCGTCACGCTCGCCAAGGTCCTCGAGCGGGCGAAGCTCTCGTCGACGCTGTTCCCGCTCATCGGGTTCCTCGGCTTCGCTGCCTCGATCGTCGTGCTCTGGTACGGCGGGCACCAGGTCATCCAGGGCGAGGCGACCACCGGACAGCTCGTCGCGTTCCTGTTGTACGCGGGGATGGTCGCCGGACCGGTCGGCGGCCTCGCGTCGCAGTGGACGCAGATCCAGGAGGCCTTTGGCGCTGCGGACCGCATCTTCGCGCTCCTCGACACGGCCCCGGAGATCACCGACCGGCCGCACGCCGCGACGCTGCCGCACGTTGCCGGCCGCATCGCGTTGGAGGACGTGTCCTTCCGATACGGCGCAGGGCCGGTCGTGCTCTCGCACATCACGACGACGTTCGCGGCCGGACAGACGACGGCGCTCGTCGGCCCGTCGGGGGCGGGGAAGACGACGCTCGTCAGCCTCGTCGCGCGCTTTTACGACCCGACGACCGGACTGATCACCGTCGACGGGCGGGACCTGCGCGATGTCACCCTGCATTCGCTGCGCGAGCACATCGCCGTCGTCCCGCAGGAGCCCGTGCTGTTCGCCACGACGATCGCCGAGAACATCCGCTACGGTCGCCTCGACGCGACCGCGACGGAGCTTCACGCGGCCGCCGCAGCCGCGAACGCCACCGAGTTCATCGATCGGCTGCCGGAACGCTACGAGACCATCGTCGGCGAGCGCGGCGTGAAGCTGTCGGCCGGCCAGCGTCAGCGCGTCGCGATTGCCCGGGCGCTGCTTCGCGACGCGCCCGTCCTGCTGTTGGATGAAGCGACGTCGGCCCTCGACAACGAGAGTGAATACCTTGTGCAGGAGGCTCTCGCCCGGCTGATGATCGGCCGGACCACGATCGTCATCGCCCACCGCCTCACGACGGTCGAGCGCGCCGCTCGGATCGTCGTGCTCGAGCACGGCCGCATCGTCGAGGACGGCACGCACGCCGAGCTCATGGTGCGCGAGGCCCTCTACTGGCGGCTGTACACGCGGGCCTTCCGCTCGGACGGCCCGGCGCAGGATCAGGGGCTAGCGGTAACGGTCGGGATGGAGCCAGGGCGCGAGGCTCATCGCGACCAGGTCCGCGAACGCGTCGGTCCGTGACACCGCACCGTCGGTGAGCAGGCCGATCGCGCCGCTCTGGGTCTTGCTGTCGCGGACTCCGAACAGCCGGTCGATGAGGCTGCCGAGTTCCGCGCCGGCGCGTAGTCCGTCGGCTAGCGACGGGGGAAGCAGCATCCGCAAGCCGCTCGCATAGCCGGTCTGGCCCGCGCGGTCGAGCGCTGCCACCCAAGAAAGGAGCCACACCCGCCCCGCGTCCAGCTCCACCCCGCCTTCGAGACCGAACGCAATCTCGGCGTCGCTCGCCCCGAGCGCCTGCCGCGCGCGCTCGAGGGCCGCGCTCCGCGTCACGGCGTCCCCGAACGGTTGTGACGGGATACCGGATGACACAGCGATCGCTCGCACCTCCGCCGCCGGGGCCAGCCGGACGAGCGCCGTGCGGACCGCGGCGACCTTGGCCGGATTCGTCGACCCGACCACCGCACGCCTGATACCAAGGGCCACCGGGCGATTGTCAGGGTGCGCGGGGCTCGCTAGAATTCCGACCGTAGTGCTCGGAAATCAGACGACCACCGCCGCGTTCCACGTCTCCACCCGGGGCGAGTATGGGATGCGCCTGATGGTCGATCTGGCACGTCATTACGGAGGCGGCAGCGTCTCCCTGCACGCCGTGGCGGAGCGCGAACAGCTGCCGGGGGCCTACCTCGAGCAGCTCGTCGCGGTACTCCGCAAGTCCGGCCTCGTGATCGGCAAGCGCGGCGCCGGGGGCGGCTACACGCTCGCCCGGGAGCCCGGGCAGATCACCGCCGGCGACATCGTGCGCGCGCTCGAAGGTCCGATCGAGCCGCAGATCTGCACCGCCGAAGGCGACCCGGTCCTCAACTGCGTGCGCGAGCAGGGCTGCGGCACGCGGCTCGTCTGGCTCAAGCTGCAGTCCAGCATCGCGCTGGCGCTCGACGGCATGACGCTCGCCGAGCTCGCCCGCGATACGCGACCGATCGCGTCCGTCATGCCGTAGCGCACGAAGAGGGGAGTACCCATGTCAACGCTCGAGATCAAGGACCTCCACGTCAGCGTGGACGATAAGGAGATCCTCCGCGGCATCGACCTCGTCGTCAAAAGCGGCGAGGTGCACGCGATCATGGGCCCGAACGGCTCGGGCAAGAGCACGCTATCGCTCGCGATCATGGGTCACCCGCGCTATCGCGTGACGCGTGGCCAGGTCCTGCTCGACGGCCTGGATGTCCTGGCGTTGCCGGTCGACGAGCGCGCCCGCAAGGGCCTGTTCCTCGCCTTCCAGTACCCAGCGGCGATCCCCGGCGTTTCCGTGGCCAACTTCCTCCGCACCGCGATCAACGCGCGGCGCGCGACGCCCGGAATCGAAAAGAAGAACGACATGCCGATCCCGCAGTTCCGGAAGCTCCTGGCAGAGAAGATGAAGCTGCTCGAGGTTCCGGACGAATTCCTGAAGCGCTCCGTGAACGATGGCTTCTCCGGGGGCGAGAAGAAACGCCTCGAGACCCTCCAGATGCACATGTTCCAGCCGACGATGGCGATTCTCGACGAGGCGGATTCGGGCCTCGACATCGACGCGCTGAAGACGATCGCCGGCGGGATCGAGCAGAGCCGCGGGCCCGATCTGGGCATCCTCCTGATCACGCACTACGAGCGGATCCTCCGCTACGTGCAGCCCGACTACGTGCACGTCCTGGTCGAAGGCCGGATCGTCCGCACCGGCGGGCGCGAGCTCGCCGAGGAGCTCGAAATCAAGGGGTACGAGTTCGTACGCGAGGAGCTCTACAAGGAGCCCGCCGCGGTGGGCAGCGCCTAGTGCCCCTGACCGCATCGCGCCACGAGACCGCGCTCGACGTCGAGCGTATCCGCGCCGACTTCCCGATCCTCTCGCGGCCGATGAACGGCAAGCCGCTCGTGTATCTCGACAACGCGGCGACCAGCCAGAAGCCGCGGCAGGTCATCGACGCGATGAGCGCGGTCTACGAGGAGTGCAACGCGAACATCCATCGTGGTGTCTACGAGCTCAGCATCCGGACGAGTGAGCTCTTCGAGGGTGCGCGCGAGAAGGTCGCCCGGTTCATCAACGCCCCGCACGCGCGTGAGGTCATCTTCGTGCGCAACGCGACCGAGGGCGCGAACCTCGTCCTGAACTCCTGGGCCCGCGAGCACGTCGGCACCGGTGATGTGATCGTGACGACCGTGCTCGAACATCACTCGAACTTCGTCCCCTGGCAGCAGCTCGCGCAGCAGGCCGGCGCGCGGCTCATCGTTGTCGATATCGACGAGGAGGGCCGGCTGAAGCGGGACGAGTACACGGCCGCCCTCGCCCTGCATCCGAAGCTCGTGGCGATTACGCATGCGAGCAACGGCCTCGGCACCGTCACTCCCGCCAAGGAGCTCGTGACCGAGGCCCACGCCGCTGGCGCGGTGGTCTTGCTCGATGGCGCCCAGTCCGTGCCCCACTCGAAGGTCGACGTTCGCGACCTCGATTGCGATTTCCTGATCTTCAGCGGCCACAAGATGCTGGCGCCTCCCGGCTCGGGAGTGGTCTGGGGGCGCGCGGCGCTCCTCGAGAAGATGCGGCCGTTCCTCTACGGCGGCGACATGATCGCGACCGTGACGGTGGCGCGGTCGTCGTGGAACGAGCTGCCGTGGAAGTTCGAAGCCGGGACCTCCGCGTACGTCGACGCGATCGGGCTCGGCGCCGCCGTCGACTACCTCGAGGCCGTCGGGATGGGCCGGATCCACGAGCACGAGCGGGCGCTCGTCGGCTACGCGCTCCCGAAGATCATGGCGATCCCGGGCGTCACCGTGTTCGGCCCGATGACGCTCGACGATCGCGTGGGGGTCATCTCGTTCGCGATCGAGGGCATCCATCCGCACGACGTCGCGCAGATCTTCGACAGCGAGGGCGTCTGCGTCCGCGCCGGCCACCACTGCAACCAGCCGCTCATGGAGCGCCTCGGTACGCCGGCGACCACCCGCGCGAGCTTCTACCTGTACAACACCGTTGCCGAGTGCGACGCGCTGGTCGCAGCCATCGGTACGGCCAAGCGTGTGTTCAAGGTCTAGCGATGGACGACTTCTACCGTGAGTTCATCCTCGACCACTACAAGAATCCGCACAACTTCGGCGAGCTCGCCGACGCCACGCACCGGTACCACGATACGAATCCGCTGTGCGGCGACGAGATCACGATGTACCTCAAGATTGGCGATGGCGACGTGGTCGAAGACGTTGCCTTCAGCGGCAAGGGCTGCGCCATCTCGCAGGCATCCGCGTCAATTCTCACCGACGAGGTGCGCGGCAAGACCCTCGACGAGCTCAGAGCGTTCGACAAGGAGCACGTGCTCGACAGCCTCGGGATCACGCTCAGCCCGGCGCGGATCAAATGCGCGCTCCTCAGCCTGAAGGCCCTGAAGGGCAGCGCCTGGGGGCTCACCGAGTGGCCGGGCGAGGAAGCGAAGTCCTCCTAGCAATTCCGACTAAATTAGTAGAAAATAGGGTGCGATGGCAGTAGATCAGGTCCGCCTGAAGGTCCCCCGGAACGACAGCTACAAGTACGGCTGGGAAGACACCGACGCCGTCTACCGGAACGAGAAGAAGAAGGGCCTCACCGAGGACGTCGTGCGCGAGATCAGCCAGACCTTCAAGCACGAGCCGCAGTGGATGCTCGACCGGCGCCTCAAGGCGCTGAAGCACTACCGCTCGCGGCCGATGCCGACCTGGGGCGCCGACCTCTCCGAGATCGACTTCGAGGACATCTATTACTACCTGCGCGCGTCCGACAAGACCGTGAAGGACTGGAACGACGTCCCCGATTACGTGAAGCGGACCTTCGACAAGCTCGGCATCCCCGAGGCGGAGCAGAAGTACCTCGCGGGTGTCGGCGCCCAGTACGATTCGGAGTCCGTCTACCACAACATCCGCAAGGACATCGAGGCCAAGGGTGTCCTCTTCATGGACACCGACTCCGCGCTCCGCGAGCACCCGGATATCGTCCGCGAGCACTTCGGCACGGTCATCCCGGCGAACGACAACAAGCTGGCCGCGCTGAACACCGCGGTGTGGTCGGGCGGCTCGTTCGTCTGGGTGCCCAAGGGCGTCGAGGTGGAGATCCCGCTCCAGGCGTACTTCCGGATCAACAGCGAGAACGCCGGCCAGTTCGAGCGCACGCTCATCATCGCCGAGGAGGGCTCGAGCGTGCACTACGTCGAGGGCTGCACGGCCCCCGTCTTCTCGACGAACACGCTGCACAGCGCGGTCGTCGAGATCATCGTCAAGAAGAACGCGCGGGTGCGCTACACGACGATCCAGAACTGGAGCCACAACGTCTACAACCTCGTGACGAAGCGTGCCGTCGTGCAAGAGGGCGGCGCGATGGAGTGGATCGACGCCAACCTCGGCTCGAAGGTCACGATGAAGTACCCGAGCGTGTATCTCGTCGGCGAGCGCGCGCACGGCGAAGTGCTCTCCGTCGCGTTCGCGGACACCGGCCAGCACATCGACGCCGGAGCGAAGATGGTCCACGCGGCGCCGCGCACGACATCGCTCATCAACAGCAAGTCGATCAGCAAGGGCACCGGTCGTACGAGCTACCGCGGCCTGGTGAAGATCTATCCCGGCTGCGTGAAGTCGAAGAGCACGGTGCGCTGCGACGCACTCATCCTCGACACCACCGCCCGCAGCGACACGTATCCGTATATGGAGGTCGACGAAGAGGATGTCACCATCGGCCACGAGGCCTCGGTCTCGAAGGTCGGCGAGGAGCAGCTCTTCTATCTCATGAGCCGCGGCATGACCGAGGCCGAGGCGACCGCCATGGTCGTGAACGGCTTCATTGAGCCGATCGTGAAGACGCTGCCGATGGACTACGCGATCGAGATGAACCGGCTCATCACGCTCCAGATGCAGGGCGCCATCGGCTGATGGCCGTCGCGACCGCGCCTGCGCTGTCCCTACCGCTCGACCCCGAAACGGTCGAGCGGCTCGCTGTCGGGCGGAACGAGCCCGACTGGCTGCGCGACCTGCGCCTGGCCGCGGCCCGCGACTATGCCGCCCTGACCTGGCCGACCGGAGCCGAAGAGGAGTGGCGCCGCTTCCCGCTTGCCGGCCTCCCCGGGCTCGGTAGCCCACCCGTGGTCCGCGCCCAGGGCGGCTATACGGCCACCTACTCCGCGACGCCGGCTGGGGTCGCCGCCGGGAAGCTGACCCAGATGTCCGTCGCGCACCCGACGCTCGTGCGTCCGTGGCTCGAGCGGCCAGGAGCCATCGCGAGCCACGCTCCGTTCGCTGCGTTGGCCCGGGCGATGTGGTCCGGCGGGAGCACTTTCCTGCACGTATCAGGCGGCACCTTGGTGCGCGAGCCGATCATCATCAGCAACCACTGGGAGGCGGGCGCGAACGCGCTCATCGCGCGGACGATCATCGTCCTCGAGCCGGGCAGCAGCGCGACCGTGGTCGAGGAGCTGACCTCAGATGGCGGTGGCCCCGGCCGGCTCGCGATCCCGCAGCTCGACGTTCATCTCGGCGCCGGCGCCCGTCTCCGGTACGTGCGGACGCAGCGCTTCGGCGACGACGTGTGGGACCTCTCTTCGCAACGTTACGTGTCGGAGCGCGAGAGCGAGCTCGCGAGCTTCAACGTGCTGACCGGGGCCCGCAAGGCCAAGGTCGGTGTGGAGTCGGACATCCGGGCTGACGGCGCCAACGTGAAGCTCTACGGCCTCGTCGCCGCCGGCGCGGAACAGCGGATCGACGTGAACTCGTTCCAGCGGCTCGACGGCAAGGGGTCGAACAGCGATCTCCTCTACCTGTCCGCGCTGTACGACGCGGCGAAGGCAATCTTCTACGGGATCATTCGCGTCGAGCCCACCTCGAGCGGCACGGGCTCCTACCAGGAATGCCGGAACATGCTGCTGTCCCCGAAGGCCGGCGCCGACCCGATCCCGGTGCTCGAGATCCTGACGAACGACGTCGCGCGCTGCGGCCACGGCGCGACCGCAGGCGCGATCGAGGACAGCGAGCTCTTCTACGTGATGTCCCGGGGGCTGACCCACGACGCGGCGGAGAAGCTGCTCGTGCGCGGCTTCTTCCAGCGGGTGATCGACCACCTGCCGGATCCGCGTGTCCGCGCGCTGATCGTGGACGCACTCGCGTCGCGCATCGGCCGGCTCGCCGAGCTCGAGGACGTCGCGTGAGCGCGCGACCGGACCAGGAGACGGCGCGCTTCGTCCCGGTCGCGGGCGAGGCCGATGTCGCGCTCGGCGCGGTGATGGTCGTCGGCGCGGAGGGACGATCCTTTTGTCTCGCGCGGACCGAGGGCGGTGACTGGGGCGCCATCGACAACGTCTGCACGCACGATGGCGGCACCCTTGGCGAAGGCACGATCGAGGATCACTGCGTCGAATGTCCGCGGCACGGCGCCCGGTTCGACCTCTTCACCGGCGAGGTGAAGGCGCTGCCCGCGGTCTTCCCGGTCAACGCGTATCCCGTCCGGGTGCGGGACGGGATCGTCGAGCTCGACCTCGGCGTGTCGACGACAAGGCTCGAGATCGGCTAGCAGCCCGGTTCGGACGCGCTCCCGATATCCTCTGTTCGACGCAGCCATCGGGAGGGTGTCCGTGATCAGCTCCGCCGCGCGTGACCGGGTGAAGCTCGCCGTCGACCAGCTCGAGGAGGCGTTCCACCGCTACGACGAGCGCTCGAACGACGACAGCCTCGAGGGTTACGAGGCCGCGCTCAACCGCGGCAGGGCGATGGGCTTCCAGGAGGCCGCGCACTTCGTCAAGGCCGCGCTCCACGACATCGATCTGAAGAGCCTGTAGCCGGTGATCACCGCCATCGTCCTCATCAACGCCGAGCGGAAGTCGATACCGACGATCGGCGAGGCCCTGGCGGGCGTGGACGGCGTGTCCGAGGTGTACTCGGTCACCGGTGAGTTCGACTTCATCGCGATGGTCCGGGCCCGCGCACATGACGAGCTCGCCGAGATCGTGACCCAGCGGATCGGCCAGGTGCCGGGCGTGCAGCGCACCCATACGCACGTCGCGTTCAAGATGTACTCGCGTCACGATCTGGAGTCTGTCTTCGCGATCGGGGCCGATCGACCCGGACCGCGCGCCTAGACTCGGATGCAGGCTGTCGTCATGGCCGGCGGCGAGGGTAGCCGCCTCCGGCCGCTCACGATCAACCGGCCCAAGCCGATGGTGGCGATCGTCAACCGGCCCTGCCTCGGCCACATTTTCGATCTGCTGAAGTCGCACGACATGGCCGACGCGGTCGTCACGCTGCAATATCTCGCGTGGGGCGAAATGTTCTCGGACATGATCAACACCGGCATCTACGTCATCGAGCCGCGGCTGCTGGAGCGTTATCCGGTTGGTGAGGCCTTCGATTTCAGCAAGGATCTATTCCCGCAGCTGCTCGCGGACGGCGAGCCGCTCTACGGGTACGTCGCGGACGGGTACTGGTTGTTCAACATCTGGGCCGAGGCCGCCGATGAGCGTCGCGCGCTTGCCCTCGCGAACGAGTACGCCAACCGCGTCGGGACCTTCCGCGGCTCATGAGCGTGCGGGTCGCGATCGCCCAATGCTCGCCCGCGCTCGGCGCGGTCAAACGGAATGTCGAGATGCATCGGGAGTGGGTCGACCGGGCGCGGGCGGCGGAGGCACGCCTGGTCGTGTTCCCGGAGCTGTCCCTCACCGGTTACTACCTGAAGGACCTCGCCGCGGACGTCGCGTGCTCTGCCGACGATCCGGTCCTGGCGCCGATCGCCCGTGCATCGCGCGACATCGACGTCGTCGCGGGCTTCGTCGAGCGATCGAAGGACGCGAAGCTGCACATCGCACAGGGCTACTGGTCGGGCGGCGCGTTGCGTCACGTGCACCGCAAGGTGTACCTGCCGACGTATGGGATCTTCGACGACGGCCGCTACTTCGGGCCCGGTGATGCGTTCGAGACGTTCGAGAGCGCCGTTGGCACCGCGGGCCTCGCGATCTGCGAGGATCTCTGGCATCTCTCCGTTCCATACCTGTACGCGATCGCGGGGGCCAGCGTGATCCTGGCGCCCGCCTCGAGCCCCGGGCGCGGGGTCGCTGAGGGCGGAGACCTCGGCACCGCGGCATCCTGCCGGTCGATGGATCGTTTCTATGCCCAATACCTCACGGTGTACGTGGCGTTCGCGAATCGGGTCGGTCACGAGGACGGCGTCGGCTTCTGGGGCGGGTCCGAGGTCGTCGCGCCGGATGGCACGGTCGTCGCCCGGGCGAAGGAGTTCGAGGAAGAGCTCGTCATTGCGGAGATCGACCCGGCCCTCGTCGCGCGCGAACGGGCCCGCAACCCGCTGCTGCGCGACGAGCGTCCGGATCTGGTCTTCCGGGCCCTGGCGGAGCGCATGGGGATCAAGGTCGCGCCGTGATCGATCCCGAGCGTGCGGCGATCCGGATGGCGGTGGGCGACCTGTCCCCGCTGCGGATCGACCTGGTCCTCGTGCGCAAGATGCTGATCTCGTTCCTGCGCAACGAGACGGTGAAGACCGGCCACCGGCGGCTCGTCCTCGGCATCTCGGGCGGGATCGACAGCGCGGTCGTCGCGGCGCTCGCGGCCGAGGCCCTCGGGCCGGCGCAGGTCCTCGGCCTGTTCACTCCGTACCGCACCTCGAGCGAAAGCTCCCACCGCGACGCGCTCGCCGTCGCGCGGGCCTTCGGTATCCGGCTCGAAGAGGTCCCGATCACCGCGCAGGTCGATGCCTACTTCAGCGGCTTGCTCGGCACCGACCGGGTGCGGATCGGCAACAAGATGGCCCGGGAGCGCAAGAGCATCGAATATGACCGCTCTTGGCCGGACGGGCTCGTGCTCGGCACCTCAAACAAGACCGAGCTGCTGCTCGGCTACGGCACGCAGTTCGGGGATCTCGCCTGCGCGCTCAACCCCGTCGGTGACCTCTACAAGACGCAATTGCGCGAGCTCGCCGTGCATCTGGGCGTCCCGTGCGGGGTCATCCAGAAGGCGCCGACTGCCGATCTGTGGGCCGGGCAAACCGACGAGGCCGAGCTCGGCTTCAGCTACGCCGACGCGGATCTCATCCTCTATCACCTGGTCGATCGAAGGGTCCAGCCGCGCGACCTCGCCTCAGCCGGCTTTGACCAGGCACTCATCGCGCGCATCCGGGAGCGGGTCCGGGTGAACCACTTCAAGCGCGTGCCGCCGCTCATCGCCAAGGTGAGCCTCCGCACCATTGGGCACGATTTCCTCTATCCCCGTGACTGGGAAGCCGACTGAGCCGCATCGCGCTCGGCTACCTGTTCGCGGTCGGTGGCGCGGCCTTCTACGGGGTCGGCGGCGTCATCGCGAAGCGTGCGTTCGCGCTCGGCATCGACCCCTCCGTGCTCGCCGAGTGGCGGATCCTCTTCGGCTTTCTCGCCTTCCTCGCGATCACGCTCGCCTTCCGGCGCGCGGACCTTCGGGTGCAGCGCGCCGACCTACCACTCGTCGGGCTGTTCGCGCTCTTCGGCGTGTTCGGCGTGCAGCTCATCTATTACGAGGCGATCCAGCGCATTCCCCTCGGGGTCGCGCTGGTGATCGAGTACACCGCGCCGCTGCTCATCCTCGTGTACTGGCGGACCCGCGGTCGCCGTGTGGGGCCGCAGCTCTGGCTCGCCGCGGCGGTGACGCTCACCGGCTGCTATCTCGTCGTCGGAGCGTACGACGCCGAGCTCCGGCAGCTGAATGCGTTGGGCGCGCTCCTCGCGGCGGTGGACGCGTTCATCTTCGCGGTGTACTTCCTGGTCGCGGAGCGGCTCGTCGTCCGCTATTCCACCTGGACCCTGCTCACCTGGGGCTTCGGCGGCGCGCTGCTGGCTTGGGCCATCGTTCGACCGCTCTGGGCGATGCCGTGGTCGAGCGTGACCGGCGAGATCGGGCTTCTCGTTTTCGGGGTCGTCGTGATCGCGACGGTGATCCCGTACCTGTTCACCGTCGCCGCCGTGCGGCTGATCCCCGCCGCGCGCGTCGGCCTGACCGCGACGAGCGAGCCGGTCGTCGCGGCGATCGCCGCGTGGCTGCTGATCGGTGAATCGCTCCAGCTGCCGCAGGTGCTTGGCGGAGCGGTCGTCATCGGTGGGATCCTCATCGCGCAGTCGGTCCGCGTGACAGCGGACGGCGTGTAGCCGGGTCTAGAGGACGAGCCGGACGATGCGGCGCACGAGCTCGGTGCTGAACCCGTACACGAGGTGCGACGCGAGGGCGTAGGCATGCTTCGACGGCGGGACCTGTTCCGGCTTCTTGCCCAGTCCTTGCGCCGGGACGGCCATGTTGTCGGCGACCCACCAGACGACGCTTCCGAAGACCATGCCGTTCGCCCAACGCGCGGGCGGCAGGAGTTCCGCGGCGATTCCGTAGGCCGCGCCGATCAGCCCGCCGGTCGCGTAGTGGACCGCCTCGCCGGCCTTCGGCTTCAGCGCGTCCGGTAGCGGCGAAGCCAGCAGCTTCTCGGAGAGCCGTTCGGCGACCTGCACGGTCGCGGGCTCCTCGGTCTGCTTATCGGCCGCGCCGTCCCTGGCGGCGTGGGCCCGGCGCTTCGGCGCGGCACGCTGCTCCAGGTCCTGCCACCAGTACTGGAATCGCTCCATCGCGTACGCGCCGGCGAGCCCGCCGACCGCCCCCGCGACAGCGCCCTTGACCGGGTTCATGGCGGGTGCCTCTGCAGGAATCCTGCCGCCGGGCATCCTTAAGCCCCGTGGGCACCCTGTATCTCGTTGCCACCCCGATCGGCAATCTGGAGGACGTCTCTCCGCGGGCGCTCCGGGTGCTGCAGGAGGTCCACATGGTCGCGTGCGAGGACACCCGCCACACCCAGATCCTCCTCCGCCGTTACCAGATCCGCGCGAAGCACCTCACCTCGTACACGGAGTTCAACCACAAGCGGCAGGTCGGCGTCCTCGTCGGGCAGCTCGAGCGGGGCTGGGACGTGGCGCTCGTATCTGATGCGGGCACGCCCGCGCTGTCCGACCCGGGCGAGGCGCTCGTCGCCGCGGCCATCGCTGCCGATCAGACCGTGTCGTCCATCCCCGGCCCGAATGCCGCGATCGCGGCGCTCGTCGCATCCGGTCTGCCGACGCGCGCGTTCACCTTCCTCGGCTTTCTGCCGAAGAAGAGCGGCGCGCGGCAGCGCCTCATCGGCGCGCTCCTTGGCGAGGGCCGCACTGTCGTCGCGTACGAGAGCCCCTACCGCGTCGGTGATCTCGTCGCAGATATCGCCGCCGTCGCGCCGGACGCGCGCGTCGTCGTCGCGCGTGAGCTCACCAAGATCCACGAGTCATTCGTGCGCGGGACGGCGACAGAGCTCGCGGCTCGGTATGCTTCCGAGCGCCCCAAGGGGGAGGTCACGGTCATCGTCGCGCCAATGTCCCGTGACGCGAGGGGGAGCGATGCCGCGAGCGACGAATGAAACGGTTGACGTCTTCGGGGGGATCGCCCGCGGCTCGCGCTCGAGGCACGCGCGCGGATGAGGCGTGACCATCGCAAGGCGCACAGCGCCGCGCTCGGCCGCGACCTCGCCGAGTAGCTGCTCGAGTTCGTCGATGACGTGCTCGATCCGCTCGGATCCCGGGCCGAGGTCGAGTACCTTCGCGTGATTGCCCGCGACGGAACCAGCGCGGACCGGCCGGTGCGGGTGCACGAGCGCACCGGGCACCTGCACGCCGTGATCGACGCGCTCGCCGAGGAAACGCTACGCCGGGTGCCGGAGGTGTCGCTCGGATGACGCCGACGCAGGCCGTCGAGCGGCTCGTCGCGGCGAGCGTGCGGCTGAGCGATGCCGACCTGGACCGGCCGTACGTCTGGCATGACTACGACGGCGACGGGCTCCGGTTCTCGCTCCTTACCGCTCACCACTTGCTGCGCGAGACCACGGCAACATGCGCCGCCGCGCGGCTCGCGGCGGGGGAGCCGTTCAGCGAAGGCCAGCGGATCCTCGCGCAGGTCCACGAGGCGTACCGCGACCTGAGTGGCGCGCTCGCGGGCACGACCGACGCTGACCTGGATCGCGATCCCGGTGCCGGTCAGTGGACGCTGCGCGCGGTGCTCGCGCACGGGCTCGGCGCGGACAGCGCGTTCTTGACCGCGATCGTCCTGGCGCTCGATGCGGTGCGCGCCGGACGGCTGTCGGAGCGCTCGACGAAGGAGAAGTGGGAGTCGCGCGAGGTGCCGGTCGAGGATCCGAGCGGCTCGCGCGGCGATGTGCTGAACGCGCTCTTCCGGAGCCACACCGCGATTCTGCTTGCGCTCGATACCGTCAGCGACGCCGAACTCGACACGCCGTCGTTCTTCTGGGAGAGCGAGCCTTATCCGATCCGCTTCCGGATGCATCGATTCGAGGAACACTGGCGGCAGCACACGATCCAACTGGACAAGACCCTCGCCGCCATCGGCCATCCGCCGACGGAGGCGGAGCGCCTCGTTCGGAACATCTACAACGCCCTCGCGGGGCTCGAATCCGTGACGTCGGGCGTCGCCGTGGGCGGTGACCTCGCCGCAGGCTGCGCCCGATCCGTGGTGGAGCTCGCGCATCAGGTCGAGAGCGCCGCGCGCTGAGCGACGCCCGCGCTGCTCTCGGAGCGTCGCGGCATTCAGTCCGACCTAAACTACCGAGGTGCCGGCACCGAAGTTCTACGTGACGACCGCGATCGCCTACGTGAACGATCGCCCCGGGCTGCATCACGCCTACGAATTCACAGGTGCGGACGCGCTTGCGCGGTTCCACCGGCAGCGAGGGCGCGAGGTGTTCTTCCTCACCGGCACTGACGAGAACGCGACGCGCAACGAGCGCGCCGCGAAGGAGGCCGGCGAGGATGTCCGGGTCCTCGTCGACCGCCACGCCGCGGAATTCAAGCAGATGGCGGACACCTGGAACATCTCGTACGACCGCTTCATCCGCACGACCGATCCGGATCATGTGCGAGGAGTGCAGGAATTCGTTCGCCGCTGGATCGCGAACGACGACGTGTACCTCGCGACGTACGAGGGGCTGTACTGCACGCGCTGCGAGGCGTTCTACGAGGAAGCGGACATCGTCGATGGTCGGTGCCCGATCCACCCCGAAGACCCCGCGTACATCCAACAGCTGAAGGAAGAGAACTATTTCTTCCGGCTCACGAAGTACGAGCAGCGACTGAAGGATCTGTACCGCGAGCATCCGGAGTTCTGCGAGCCGGAGATCCGTCGTAACGAAGTACTTGGTTGGCTCGATCGCGGTCTCCGCGACGTGAGCGTGTCGCGACGCAATCTCACGTGGGGCATCCCGTTCCCCGATCATCCCGACCACGTCGTGTACGTCTGGTTCGACGCGTTGATCAACTACGCGACCGGCGTAGGGTTCGGGACCGACGAGGCTAAGTTCAAGTCGTGGTGGCCGTGCGACGTCCATGTCATCGGTAAGGACATCACGCGCTTTCACTGCATCTACTGGCCGGCGATGCTCATGGCCGCCGGAGTGGAGCTGCCGCGGACCGTCTTCGCACACGGGTTCCTGGAATTTGGCGGGCACGGGCGGCTGCGCCGCGGCATGATCGACCCGCTTGCCGCGGCGAAGGAGTGGGGATCCGACGCGATCCGCTACCTCGTCCTGCGCGAGGCGCCGTTCGAAAAGGACTCGCCGATCAGCCCGGAGCAGTTCAATACGCGCTTCAACGCCGATCTCGCGAACGGGCTCGGGAACCTCGTGTCGCGCACCCTGAAAATGGTCGAGACGTACTGCGACAGCGCTGTGCCGGACCCTGCCGCGCAGGGCGAGTCCGAGCGCGCCGTGCACGCGGCGGCGACGCGCGCCGTGGCAGAGCATGACGCGGCCGCGGAGCAGCTGTACTTCGCAGACGCGTTAGCCGCGATCTTCTCGCTCATCGACGCGGCCAACAAGCACTACCAGGTCACGCAGCCCTGGCAGATGGTGAAGGATCCGGCGAATGCCGCAAGTGTCGGGGCATCGCTCTACGCGGGGCTCGAGGCGTTGCGGATCACCGCGCACGCGCTTTGGCCCTACATGCCGAACGTCGCCGACGCGATAGCCGCGCAGCTCGGGCTGCCCTCGCCGGCGTCCGCTCCGTGGTCGGATGTCGCGCGCTGGGGTCTGCTCCGACCCGGCCAGCGCGTGCACGCCGGCCCGCCGTTGTTCCCCCGACTGGAGACGGCGAAGGCCTGATCGATGCGCACGCGCATCTCACCGATGCGCGCTTCTCCGGCGACCTGGGTGCCGTGATCACGCGCGCCCGGGATGCGGGGATCAGCCGGATCCTCACCTGCGGCGAAGATATCCGCACGAGCGCCGGCGCGGTGGCGATCGCGCGGGCGCATGACATCGTTCGCGTCGCGGTCGGCGTGCACCCGCATCGCGCTGCCTCGCTGGACAAGGAGGCGCTGTCCGCGCTCGCGGCGCTCGCCGCGGACGAGCGCGTCGTCGCCATCGGCGAGATCGGGATCGATCTGTCCGGCCGCAGCGCGGCGCTCGAGGTGCAGGAACGCGCGTTCCTGCTCCAGCTCGATCTCGCCGCGGCACTCGGCCTCCCCGTGGTCGTGCACATCCGCGACGCCGGGGATACCGTGCGCGCGCTCTTCGACGGCCGCGATGGACCTGTCCGGGGTCAGCTGCATTGCTACAGCGAGGGGCCCGAGGAGCTCGCCGGCTGGCGCGCTCGCGGGCTCGTGCCATCGTTCGCGGGCCCGGTGACCTATCCGGCGAACGCGCGGCTGCGGGCCGCCGCGGCCGCCGATGGTCCGCTGCTGGTCGAGACGGACGCGCCCTCTCTCGCACCCGAGGGCCACCGCGGGACGCGGAACGAGCCGGCGTTCGTCGCTGCGACGTACGCGCGGCTCGCGCTGGAGCGGCGGATGACGCTCGCCGCGCTCGTCGCGGAGACGGAGGCGACCGCACGCGCGCTGTTCGGTCCGGGTTGGTGAGGCGCAGCCTGCTCGCTGCGACGCTGCTGCTCGCCGCGTGCGCCCAGGTGGGGCCGGGGGATCGGGTCGGTCGCGCCGTCGCCGGCATGGAGCGCCTGCGCGGCGTCCGCTTCGCCATCGACGCGCGAAGCGTCGCGAGCGGCGCCCGGTCCGATGGCGATCTCGCGCTCGGCTATCACGCGACCGGTGAGCTCGTACCGCCCGACCGGCTGCGTCTTGCCCTCACCGAGCCGGTGCCGGCCACGCTCGTCATCGTCGGCTCGCGCGCCTGGCGCGATGGCCGGCCTGTCCCGCCAGCCCCGCTGCGCACGCTCGCGCACCCGCAGGCCCTCCTAGAGCAGGCCCGCGAGCCGGGCACGGCGTCGGCGTCGTTCGTCGGCCTCGGATTCGCGCGCGGCAAACTCACCATGCGATACCGGATCGACCGCCGCGAGCGTGGCGTGATGGAGGTCGAGCTCGGCCTGCTCGATGACCTCATCCGCCGGCAGTCGTTCACCGTGACGGAGGCCGTGGCACCCGACGGCAGCGGCCTCGCGAGCGTCAAAACGAGCTACGTCGTCGAGTACTGGGATTTCGGGCTGCCCCTGGACATCGGGGAACCGAACTAGCCGCGCGAGCGTCTGCTGATCCAGACCGGACCGAAGAGAGGCCCGGCACGAAGGCAGGTGTCACATGCAGCGGCTCTCTTGGCTTGCCCCCGCGGTCCTCCTTCTTGCGGCCTGTGCCCAAAGCGGTGCCACCGCGGCACCGGGCAACGGCGGCTTTTCGGTCTCCGGCGCCGCTCCGGCCCGGGTCGATGCGGTCACCGGAAAGGCCTTGCCTGTCCCGCCACAGCCGGCGACCGGCGAAGGCAGCGCGGCGAACGGTTTGCCCATCCCCCAGGCATTCGATGCCGATCGCAACCTGATCCTCACTGCGTCGATGTCGCTGCGGGCCGGCGACCCGTGGGCCATCGCCGACAAGGCCCAAGCGATCGCCGCGGGCCTCGGCGGCGACGTCATGGGACTCACCGAGAGCGGCACCAAGAACGATCGGATCGCGAATCTCGTGCTTCGGGTCCCGTCCGACCGCTTCACCGACGCGCTGCGCCAACTCCGCGGCCTCGACGCCGAAGTCGTCTCGTCCAGCGTCGACGGTAAGGACGTGACCGACCAGTTCGTCGACCTCAAGGCCCGGCTCTCGGCGAAGCAGTCCGAGGAGCAGCGCTACCTCGCCCTGCTCGCCCGTGCCGACAAGATCGACGACATCCTGAAGATCGATCAATCGATCTCGCTCGTCCGTACCCAGATCGAACAGCTGCAGGGTCAGGTGAACTCGATCAGCGCCCGCACCCGCTTCTCGACGATCACCGTCTCGGTCAGCACCGCCGCTGCGAGCATCGTCCCCGACCCGAAGGCCGGATGGGACCCGTCGCGCACCGCGGCGCTCGCGCTCGCGACGCTGGCCACGCTCCTGCGGGGCCTCGCTGACCTCGCGATCTGGCTGCTCGTCTTCGGCTGGATCCCGCTGCTGCTCCTAGCCGGTGCCCTCATCGTCTCGCGCCGGATCTGGCCGGCGAGTGCGACCTCGTAGTCCCCTTTCCTCGTCGGGGGCGGGCTTCGATGCCCGCCCCCGATTTTTGTCGTCCGCCGCTGGCGTGAAAGCTCGGTAAATCTCGGCGAAGCTCTTGGCGACGGACGACAGCGCCGATACGGTGCAGCGAGTGAGCGACGGAGCCCGCTTCGCGCTGCTGTCCCTGCATCAGCGTGACGCCGGCGTCGATGTCCGCGAGCGCCTCACCGCCCAGGTCAGCGCCCTGGCCTCGGCGGACGTGCTGATGCTCGCCACCTGCCACCGCTGTGAGGTCGCGCTCGTGCTGCCGGCGGATGGCGAACCCGCGACCCTGATCGCCGCCCGCCTCGACGTCGCGATCCCAGTCGAGGCCACCGTCCGCATCGGCCATGACGCGGTCCTGCATCTCGTCCGCGTCGCCTGCGGCCTGGACTCCGTGATCCGCGGCGAGGGGCAGATCCTGGGACAGCTCCGCCGGACCTTCGACGATCTGCGGGCCGCCGGTCCGCTGCACCCGATGCTCGCGACGGTGACGCAGCGCGTGCTTCGCGTCGGCCGCGAGCTCCGACGCGTGACGGCGCTGGGCACCGTCCGGCGCACCGTCGGATCGCTCGCGGTCGATGCGGCGCTTGCCGACTGTTCCGACGAGCGTGCCGCGACCGTGCTCGTCATCGGCGCGGGCGAGGTCGGCAAGCTCACGCTCCGGGCGCTGGCATCGCGTGTCGGCACCATCGTCGTCGCGAATCGCGACGTTGCTCGGGCCGCGTCGCTCGCTCACGAGCACGGCGCCACGGCGGTGGCGCTGTCCGACATCGATGAGCCACTGCTGCGCGCCTCGGCGGTCATCGCCGCGGCGGACACCCGCGGAGCGGTCATCACGCGGGAGCGTCTCGGCCCGCGCCTCGCCCGCGGACCGCTCACCCTCGTCGATCTTGCCGTCCCGCGCAGCGTCGACGCCGACGCCCGGAGCCTCGAGGGCCTCCGGTATCTCGATGTCGACGATCTCTCCGACGCCGCGGCGCCGGAGCTCGACGCGGCGAGCGTCGCGGACATCGAGGCCCGCTGCGCCGCCGCGACCGCGGTGCTGATGACGGCGCTCCACGAGCGCGACGCGAGCGTCACGATCCGCGCGCTCCGCGAGCGCGCCGAGGTGATCCGGGTCCGCCAGCTCGAGCGCGCTCTCGCGCGCCTGTCGCATCTGTCGGGACGCGATCGCCGGGTGGTCGAGTCCCTCTCGGAGGGCCTCGCCCACGCGCTCATTCACGAGCCGACCGTCCGCCTGCGCCGCTCGCCCGAGCACGAGCCGGCCGCGCGTGACCTCTTCGCACTATGACCGCGCTCGTCCTGGGCACCCGGGGCAGCGCCCTCGCCCTGGCGCAGGCCGCCCTTGCCGCGGGTGCGCTCGGCGGCGCCGTCGATACGAGGGTCGTGGGCACGACCGGAGACGCGTCGTCGCGGCCGCTGCATGAGCTCGGCGACGGGATCTTCGTCGGCGCACTCGAAGATGCGCTCCGGAAGGGCGAGATTGATGTCGCGGTGCACTCGTTGAAGGATGTACCCACCGGCGAGCGGGCGGGCCTGGTCGTGGGGGCCGTACTCGCGCGCGAGGATCCGCGCGACGTGCTGGTGACCACGGCGCGCGGCGGCCTGCCGACGCTCGTGGCGAACGCCCGGGTCGGCACCTCCAGCCCGCGACGCGATGCGACGCTTCGGGCGCTCCGGCCCGATATCGCGACGCTCCCGATCCGGGGGAACGTGGAGACGCGGCTCGCAAAGGTCGCCCGCGGCGAGTTCGACGCCACCGTGCTCGCGCTCGCCGGGTTGAAGCGGCTCGGGATCGCCGTCGCCGAGAGCGAGATCCTTCCAACGGCGGTGATGCTGCCGGCCCCCGGTCAGGGCGCGATCGCCTTGCAGTGCCGCGCCGGCGACGTCGCGACCCGCGACCGGCTCGCGAAGCTCGATCACGTTCCGACGCGGCGCGCGACCGACGCGGAGCGCGAGCTGCTTCGGTTGCTCGGCGCACGGTGCGACCTCGCCCTCGGCGCGCTCGCGACCGCAGACGGGCCGGGCATCACGCTCGAGGCGGCGTTCGACGGCCGGCTCGCCCGAGGGCGCGGGACCGACCCGTTCGCCCTGGCCCGTGATGTCGCCGAGCAGCTCGGGGTCGCCGCCGTTGCGTGACGCTGTCGTGCTGCTCACGCGCGCGCCCGGCGATAACGACTCGCTCGCGGCTCGGCTCCGGTCCCTCGGGCTTGCGCCGTGCGCGGCGCCGTGCATGCGGATCGAGGCGCTGGCCGATCCCGCGCCGCTCCGGAACGCGATCCGCTCGCTGTCACGCGGAGACACGCTCGTGCTGACCAGCCGCTCGGGCGCAACGGCGGTGGCGGACGCGCTCGGGGGAGCCGCGTGCCGCGCGCGGATCGCGGTCGTCGGCCTGTCCACGGCCGAGGCCTGCCGCGACCGCGGGCTGGCCGTCGCGTTCGCGCCGTCCGAGCCCACCGGCGCCGCGCTTGCCGAGCAGCTGCCGCTGCCTTTAGGGATCGTCCTCCTTGCGCGCGCCGACCGAGCGGCCCACGAGACGGCCGAGATCCTGCGGCGCCGCGGCGCGAAGGTCCGCGAGATCGCCGCGTATCGGACCGTTCCCGCGTTCGCCGGCGTTGCCGGCGAGCTCCCGCGTGCCGATGCGGTCGTCTTCGCCTCGCCATCGGCGGTCGATGGCTTCGCGGCCGCGCTCTCGCTCGGTGACGCCGCGGTCATCGCCATCGGGCCGACCACCGCGGCCCGGGTCCGGGTCGCCCTGGCCGTCGAGCCCACGGTCGCGGCGCGACCCGACGACGACGCCGTCGCCGCGGCCATCATCACCGCATTGGAGGCACGTGATGCCATCGTCCGTCGCTGAGCGCAGCGCGTTGTCGTTCGCACGCCACCGGCGCCTCCGGCGCACGCCGGCGTTGCGGTCGCTCGTCCGCGAGCACCGGATCGATCCCCGGGCACTTGTCCTTCCGGTTTTCGTCGACGCTCGGATCACGGCACCCGAGGCCATCGACGCGCTGTCCGGTCACGCGCGCTGGCCGGCCCGTGAGATCGGACGGGTCGCCGAGCGCGCGGCCGCGGCCGGTATCGGTGGGCTGCTGCTCTTCGGCCTCCCCGACGCGAAGGACGAGACCGGCACCACGGCCTCCGATCCGCTCGGGCCCGTGCCGGACGCGCTGCGCCGGCTGCGCGCCGCCACGCCGGATCTGGCGCTCATCGCCGACGTCTGCCTGTGCGAGTACACGAGCCACGGCCATTGCGGCGTCCTGGACGGACAGGGTGGAGTGGACAACGATGCGACGCTGCCGCTGCTCACGAGCGCGGCGGTCGCCTATGCCCAGGCCGGCGCGGACATCGTCGCGCCGTCGGACATGATGGACGGGCGCGTCGCCGCGATCCGGGCGGGCCTGGACGGCAACGCGCATCAAGGAACGGCGATCCTTTCGTACTCAGCGAAGTACGCGTCCGCCTACTACGGCCCGTTCCGCGATGCCGCGCAGTGCGCCCCGCAGGACGGGGACCGCACCGGCTATCAGATGGACCCGCCGAACGCGCGCGAGGCCCTCGCGGAGCTGGCGAGCGACATCGCAGAAGGAGCCGACATGGTCATGGTGAAGCCGGCCGGTCCGTACCTCGATGTGATCGCCGGCGCCCGGGCGCGTTTCGACGTCCCCCTCGCCGCGTATCAGGTGAGCGGCGAGTACGCCGCGATCTGCGCCGCGGCGGAGCGCGGCTGGATGGACCGGAGGGGCGCGGCGATGGAATCGCTGGTGGGCATCGCGCGGGCCGGCGCCGACGTCATCATCACGTACTTCGCGCTCGAGGTGGCCGGATGGTCGTGACCGCGAGCGCGAATCACGCGTTGCTCGAGCGCGCCGAGGCGGTCATGCCCGGAGGGGTCTCGAGCCCGGTGCGCGCGTACCGCGCGGTGGGCGGCGAGCCGCCGTTCATCGCCCGCGGCAGCGGCGCCCGGGTGTGGGACGAGGATGGTCGCGAGTACCTCGATCTGGTGTGCTCGTGGGGCCCGCTCATCCTCGGGCATGCGCATCCGGCGGTCGTGCGCGCGGTGCGGGACCAAGCGGAGCTCGGTACCTCGTTCGGGGCGCCCACGGCCGGTGAGGTCGAGCTCGCTGAAACGATCGTGCGCGCGGTAGCGAGCGTCGAAATGCTGCGGTTCGTATCGTCCGGGACCGAGGCCACGATGAGCGCGCTCCGGGTGGCCCGCGCGGTGACGCACCGTGATCGCATCGTGAAGTTCGCCGGCTGCTACCACGGGCACTCGGATGCGCTCCTCGCGAAGGCCGGTTCGGGTATCGCGACCTTCGGCCTGCCGGACTCGGCCGGGGTGAGCCGCGCGACCGCCGCCGACACGATCGTGGTCGAGTACAACGATCCGTCCGCGTGCGAAGCCGCGATCGATGAACGCGTCGCGGCCGTGATCGTCGAGCCGTTCGCCGGCAATATGGGCTGCGTCCCTCCGGCCCCGGGGTTCCTCGATGCTTTGCGGTCGATGTGCGACCGGACCGGCGCACTGCTCATCTTCGACGAGGTCATCACCGGCTTCCGCGTCGCGCGCGGCGGCGCGCAGGAGCTCTGCGGCGTGCGTCCGGATCTGTCGTGCTTCGGCAAGGTCATTGGCGGCGGCCTGCCCGTCGGTGCGTACGGCGGATCGCGCGCGCTCATGTCGGTCGTGGCGCCGCTCGGGCCCGCGTATCAGGCAGGCACGCTCTCCGGCAATCCGCTCGCGATGGCTGCGGGCATCGCGACCCTCGCGCAGCTGGACGCGCTTGCCTATGCCCGGCTCGAGGCGCTGGGCGCGCGCCTGCAAGCGATCCTCGAGGCCGCCGCCCGCGCGGCGAACGTGCCGGCCGTCGTGCAACGGACCGGATCGCTCCTCACCCTCTTCTTCACCGATCGTCCGGTCACCTGCGACGGGGACACCGGTCGCGTCGACCGGGCCCGCTTCGCCACGTTCCACCGCGGCATGCGCGGGCTCGGCATGCTCCTGCCGCCGTCACAGCTCGAGTGCTGGTTCCTCTCGCTGGCCCACACCGACGCGGATGTCGACGCCATCGGCGCGGCGGCCGCGGCGACGCTCGAGGAGATCGCCCGATGAACGAGCTATTCCGTTATCTCACGCTCAGCGTGACGCCCGAATGGCGCCGCCGCCCGGAGGAGGAGCGTTCCGCCGACAAGCGCGAGTTCGCCGACGCGCTCGCCCGCTGCGGTGTCGTGACACACGCGTACTCGCTTGTCGGCACGCGATCGGACGCCGATCTCCTCCTCTGGCTCGTCGCCGACGACGCCGCCGACCTTCGCCTCGCCGAGAGCCGGCTCGCGGCGACCTCGCTGTGGACTTGGAGCACCCGGCCGTACGGCTATCTCGCGGCGCGACGCAGATCGAAGTACCTGGGCGAGCACGACCACGCCACGAACGAACACAAAGCGCCCGCCGGCCCGGTGGGGGACAAGCCGTACGTCGTCGTCTACCCGATGACGAAGAAGCGTGCCTGGTACGCCTTGCCGCTCGAGGAGCGGACCCGGATCATGGGCGCCCACGTCGCGGTCGGTCACAAGTATCCGGACATCCGGATCCACACCGGCTACAGCTTCGGCATCGACGATCACGAGTTCGTCGTGTCGTTCGAGGCGCCCGACCCGCGCGACTTCCTGGCGCTCGTCGCAGACCTGCGCGAGACGGAGTCGTCGGCCTACACCGAGCGAGAGACGCCGATCTTCGTCGGTGCCGCCATGCCCATTTCCCTGGCGCTCGACCTCATTGATGGCGCGGCCGTGCGGACCTCGGGGTGACCGAGCCGCTGTTGGTGCGCGCCTGTCGCCGCGAGGCCGTCGAGCGCACACCGGTGTGGTTCATGCGCCAGGCCGGCCGGTGCCTCGAGGAGTACCGGGCGCTCCGCGAGCAGTACGGGATCCTCGAGATGGCACGCACGCCCGAGCTCTGCGCGCGCGTCACGGCGATGCCGGTGCGGCGCCTCGGCGTCGATGCCGCCGTGCTCTACGCGGACATCATGCTGCCGCTCGACGGGATGGGCGTGCCGTTCCACATTCAGCCGGACCTCGGCCCGATCGTCGAAGCGCCAGTGCGTACCGATGCGGACGTCGCCGGCCTTCGCGTGATCGCCGCGGAGGAGGCGACGCCGTATCTCTTCGAAACGATCCGCGCGCTGCGCGCCGATCTGCCGACCGCGGTGGCGCTCGTCGGCTTCGCCGGCGCGCCGTTCACGCTCGCGTCATACCTCATCGAGGGGCGACCGAGCCGCGATCTCGCGCGCACAAAGGCGATGCTCTTCGGCGAGCCGGAGCGCTGGGCCCGCCTCATGGAGACGCTCGTAGTGGTGCTGACCCGCTACCTGCGCGCGCAGGTAGCGGCCGGCGTCGACGTGGTGCAGCTCTTCGACTCCTGGGCCGGCGCGCTCGCGCCCGCGGACTACGAGTGCAGCGTGCTCCCGTACACCGCGCGTATCTTCGCCGCGCTCGATGACCTCGCGGTACCGCGTATCCACTTCGCGACCGGGAATCCGCTGTTGCTCCCAGCGATGTCCCGCGCGGGCGCGGAGGCGGTGAGCGTGGACTGGCGCGTGCCGCTCGACGAGGCGTGGACGCTCGTCGGACCCGATCGCGCGATCCAGGGGAACCTCGACCCCGGCGTCTGTCTTGCGCCGTTCGACGTCGCGGCGGAGGCGACCCGCGAGGTGCTGCGCCGGGCGAATGGGCGCCCGGGCCATATCTTTAATCTCGGTCACGGGGTGCTGCCGGAGACGGAGGCCGACATCCTGGCGCGCCTCACGGAGCTCGTGCACGAGGAAACGGCGGCGGTGCCGGCGTGACGACCGGCGTCCTGCTCATGACGTACGGCGCGCCCCGTGACCACGCCGATCTCCCGCGGTACCTGGCCCAGGTGCGCGGCGGCCGGACGCCGGACGAGTCGCTCCTGGCGGAGATGCGCCGGCGGTACGCGCGCATCGGCGGGTCGCCGCTCGTTCGCATCACCGAGGCGCAGGCCGCGGCGCTCGAGGCCCTGCTCGGTCCGGCCTTCCGCGTCCGCGCGGGCATGCGCTACTCCGACCCGACGATCGCGGACCGCGCGCGCGAACTCTCCGGCGCCGAGCGCGTCGTCGGCGTCGTGATGTCACCCCAGTGGTCGCCGCTCCTCATGCGCGGGTACGTCGACGCGCTCGCAAGCGCGACCGACCGTCCGGCGACCGTCGCGGGTGCCTGGCACCGCGAGCCCGCGTTCGTCGAGGCGCTCGCGGCGCAGCTTCGCGCGGCGCGGGCCCGCCTGCCGGGCGCCCCGGTGCTGCTGACGGCGCACAGCCTGCCGAAGCGCGTCTTCGCGGGCGAGCCGGGCTACGTTGCGCAGCTACATGAGACCGGACGGCTCGTCGCTGCGGCCGCCGGTCTGGCCAGCGGCGACTGGACCTGGGCCTATCAGAGCGCTGGCCACACCCAGGAGGAATGGCTCCGGCCGGATCTGAAGGAGCTCTTCCCGGACCTCGCCCGTTCCGGCCACCACGACGTGCTCGTCGCGCCGGTGCAGTTCCTCGCTGACCATCTCGAGGTCCTCTATGACCTCGACGTCGCCGCCGCGGCGGAGGCGGAAGCGGCCGGGCTGCGCTACCACCGCGTCCCGATGCCCAACTGCGATCCCGCGTTCATCCGCGCGCTCGCGGCGGTCGTGCGGCGGGAGCTTGACGCCTAGCGCGGCTATCCTGCGGTCGTGCCCGACGACGACGTCCGGATCCGGCCGCTCACCGAGCTCGACATCGATGCCATCACGCGGATCGACGAGCGGATCACGAAGCAGTACCGCCCCGAGATCTGGGAGCAACGGGTCGCCTACTACATCCGCCGGGACGCGGACTCGTCGCAGGTCGCCCTGGTCGCGGGCAAGGTAGCCGGTTTCATGATGGGCGAGGTCCGTGGCGGGGAGTTCGGGTTGGACGAGCCCACCGGCTGGATCGAGTTCTTCGGCGTCGACCCCGACTGGCGCGGCCGCTCCCTCGGCCGGAAGCTCACCGACGCGCTCCTCGCGCATTTCCGCGAGCGCGGCGCGCATATCGCGCGGACGATGGTCGCGGCACGGGACGAGGACATCGCAGGGTTCCTGAAGGCGATGGACTTCGCGCCCGCACCGCTCACCGCACTCGAGAAGCGCCTCTAGCCGGTGGCGCGAGCCCCGAGGCGTCGTGCGAACGTGGCCATTCCGCCGAAGCGTGTCGACGGCCGGACCCTTCGCGCGCGCCCGCGGGCGCCCGGCGCGCCGCCGCGCTCCGACCGGCGGCGCCAGGCGATCCTCGATGCCGGCGCCCTTCTGATGCAGCAGCGCGGCTTCGTCGGCACGACGGTCGAAGATGTCGCCAACCAGCTCGAGCTGACGAAGGCCGCGTTCTACTACTACGTCGAGAACAAGGAGGAGCTCCTATTCCAGATCTCGTCGCAGACGCTCGAGGTCACGGATGAGCGCATCTCCGCGATCGCACGCTCGGCGCGAGCGCCCGGCACGAAGCTGAACGAGATTGTCGACTCGTTCGTGCGGCTCGTCGCCGACCGGCCGGAGTTCTTCAGCGTGTACTTCCAGGAGAAGGGCCACCTCGGGCCAGCGCACCTCAAGACGGTCACGAAGATCGAGCGGAAGATCGTGAAGGCCGTCGAGCGGGTGTACCGGGAAGGCGCCGCCGCGGGGACGTTCCGCAAGATCGATCCAGCGGTCGCGGCCTTCGGCATCCTCGGCCTGTGCTTCTGGATCTATCAGTGGTACCGGCCCGATGGGCGCTTGCCGGTTTCGCAGCTATCGACGAGCTTCCAGGCGCTGGCGTCGCGCGGGTATCTCGCCGGCCGGCGTGGTGACCCGCTCAGCCGGTCGGGTACACTTTCCTCGTACTGACTAGTTAGTCAAATCTTCCCGCCCCGGAGGGTGCTGTGGCCGATCAGCAGAGCCAGCTCCCGCGCCAGTACCACGACGCGGTCATGCACTGGCAGAAGCACAACTTCCCGGACTACCCGCGCGTCCAGGCTGAGTGGGACACCTACTTCCCCAAGGACGAAGCGTTCTGTCTCTGCGCGCGCATCGCGCAGAACACGCCGGGCCAGATCGAGGTCGGCCAGCGCAAGGGCCGCCCGAAGGCGCTCCAGCCGAAGGAGCTCGACCCCGAGGCCGCGCAGCAGCTCCTTGCGATCATCCGGGCGCAGGCGTCGACCGAGTTCGGCTCGATCCAGCAGCACCAGGGCACCATCGACCGCGCCAGCGATCCCCAGGACAAGGCCTGGGTGCTCCGCGTGATGGCCGAGGAGCTGCGCCATGGCTACCAGATGATCCACCTGCTCACGAGCGCCGACTGGTCGCCGGTGATGGACACGAAGACATCGGACATGGTCGAAGAGATCCTCTCCATGAAGACCGGGTCGCACGTGCTCGCGGCGTTCAACCTCGAGTACGACAGCTTCGTGGACAACATCGTCTTCGCGGCGTTCATCGACCGGGTGGGGAAGTACCAGCTCACGATGCAAAAGGTGAACGCATACAAGCCGATGGCCGCGTCGATGCCGCCGATGCTGCGCGAGGAGGCCTTTCACCTAGCGACCGGCGTCATCCCGATGCGCCGCTGGGCCGAGCAGGCTGCGTCAGCGAACGCGCTGATCACGATGCCCGCGCTCCAGAAGGCTGTGAACAAATGGTTCGGTCGCGGTTTGGAGATGTTCGGCGACGAGCGCGGTGGCGAGACGAACGTACGCCTGGGGCTCAAGGACAAGACCAACCGGCAATCGCAGGACGAGTACGTCGCCGAGTGCGAGCGGATGCTCGACGACATCAACCAGCGCTACGTCCGCGCGCGGTTCCCGAAGCTCTCGCGCGACGAGGCCGATGCGCTCTACGCGAAGGTGAAGGCCGAGCGTGACACGGTGGCCAAGCTGTCCTGGGACGACGATCTGCTGAAGCTCCCGCACAACGGCTTCTTCCGCCGCCGCGGCGAGTTCGCCTTCCAGATGATTGGCGTCGATGGCGCGACCTTCGACGACGTCGAGCAGTACATCACGCACGTCCGCGACCATCTGCCGGAGGCGTATCTCGCGGCAGTCGACGTGAAGCACTGGGTCGAGATGCAGCGCGGCGTCGCGAACGGCGCGGTAGGGCTGAAGGACGCGATCAAGGCGATGCCCCGCCTCGCGCGCGTTGGCGGCGCGTGTCCTTGCGCGAACTCCGTCCGCTGGGTCGTCGAGCTCGATGTCCCGGCCAACGGCGGCCAGGGGGTCACGCTCAACCCCTAGCGCGACCCTTGACAGCTTGTACTACCGTTATGTAGTAGATGATCCGGGTCGGTCGCGCCTCCCGCGTCGGGCGACGAACGCTTCTTCGCGGGGCATTCCTCAGTGCGGCCGGCCTTGCCGGTACGGAGATCGTGGCCTCGGTCGCACCGTTCCTGAAGGTCCAGCGGATCATCGGCCAGGGCGAGCCGGTGCCGGTCGGGCCGAAGGCCGACATCCTCGCGCGCTTCGCCGCGACGGGCGACGCGCCGATCCTCTTCAGCCAGGGCCGCTTCTTCCTCCTCCACCCGCCCGGCGGGATCGTCGCGGCGTACCGCAAATGCACGCACCTGGGCTGCGCCGTGCCGTTCAGCGTCGGCGAGGACCGGTTCCACTGCCCGTGTCACGGATCGATCTACGACAAGCGGACGGCGGTCGTGATCCGCGACCCCGCGCCGAAGCCGCTGCAGCTATTCCACATTCGTGAGACCGAGGCCGGCCTGATCGTCGACACGAACCCGCAGAACGTCATCGATCGTTCGGACAACCGGTGGGATCCGCGGGTCATCGAGATCGACGACTCGGCGATCTAGGCTGGCCGCGGTGATCGCCGTTCCGCGCGCGCAGGCGTACCGCCGCTTCTATCTGTACTCGGCACTGTCACTGGCGGTCGGGGCGGCCGCGGTCGCACTGGTGCTAGTTCTGCGCGCGGCGCTCCAGTCATTCGGTGTCGGTCCGCCGACCCTGTCGAGCGACATCTCGCGGAGCGTCTCGCTCGCGGTCGCGATTCTTTTGTTCGCGCTGCCGGTCGGCGCGGCCCACTTGTTCTTCGTCCGGCGAGCGCTCGCGGATCAGGAGGAGCGGGCGAGCGACATCCGACACCAGTTCTTGAGCCTCTGGACCGCGGCCGCCTTGCTCCTCGAGTTGGTCTGGGGCGTGGCGGCCGTCAACGTGCTCGTGTACGAGGCGCGCCCTGATCTCACCGCCCATCTTGCCGTCATCCCGGTGGCGGGCGCCGTTGGGCTCGTCGCCATCTGGTGGGCCGCGCGCACGCCGCCGGCGCGGATCCTCTGGCGGGTCCGCGCTGCCATCGTCGTGATGCTCATCGCGATGGTCGTCGCGGCGTTCTTGCTGGGCAGCGCTGCGAGCGCCGCAGGTGCCCTCTTCTCAGCTCCGACCAGCTTCCCTCCGCTGGGTCGCGGCTTCGACCCCCGGCTCTTCCAGGAGCGGACGCTGCGCAGCGGTATCTTCACCGCGATCGTCGCTTTTACGGTCTGGGCGCTCGCCTTCGGCTGGCAGTGGCGCTGGCCAAAGATGCCCGACCGGCTCGCCTACGCGCTACTTGGCTACGGCGTCGGCGTCGCGCTCTTCGTGATCGCCTTCGCGTATGAGCTCTCGGGCATCGTCCGCTTCGCCGAGCGCCGTTCGGAGGTCGGCGCGCTGACCGCGCCGTGGGCACCGCTCGCCGCCGGGGCGCTCCTCGTGCTCGTCCACGGCGTCCTCCTGTTCCGCGACCGCGGACGCAACGGTCATCCGGCCATCGTGACGACCCGGATGCTGCTCGCGATCCCCGCGACGGTCGGGCTTGCCGCCCTCATCGGTGCCCTCGGCGTTGCTTGGCACGCGTTCGTCGACCGCGAGGTGCTGGACCCCGGCCGGGATCTCACGCTCGCTGCGGCGCTCGCCGTGGTCGGGCTGATCTACCCACAGACGTGGATCCCGTTCGTCAGGCGGTCACCGCCCGTGAGCGCCGTCCGCCGCTTCTACCTGTATGACGTGGTGTGCCTGGGACTCATCGCCACGGTCGTCTCGGGCGTGATTTCCGCGTACAACGCCTTCATCGCGCTCGGCGGGGCGGGTACCGCGGAGAGCGGACGGACCGCGCTCAGCTGGGCGCTGCCGGCCCTCCTGCTCGGTGGCGTGTTCGCCATCCACCTGCGGCTGCTGTTGCGCGATCACCGCGCGATCGCAGCGAGCGCTCCGGTCGCCGTCGCGGCGCCGGATCCGCTGATCCTGATGCTGGAGAGCGTGCGCCACGGGCGGCTCAGCGTCGCCGCTGCAGCGGGCGAGCTCCGCGCTGGTCCGCCCGGCTCCCGCTAGGAACGCGCGCGTTCGAGCGCGAGGGCTGCCAGGGCCAGCGCCGCGGCCGTCGACAGCTGCCGCACTTCGCCCCGATCGAGCCGATCGACGGCGTCCGCTCACGGGAGGACCAGGATCTGCTGCGCTTCGAGGTCGCCGCTATCCGGCTCGGTCACCCTGCGCGCGCCGCGGGCAAGGAATCCGTGCATCGCTCCGCAGCCGTAATTCGGGTCCATCACGTGGCGGCCAAGTGGTAGCCAGTCATCCGCCTCGAATCCGGTCTCTTCCCGGAGCTCGCGCTTCGCTCCCGCAAGCGGATCCTCGCCAGGGCGCAAGGCGCCGCCAGGCAGCGAGAGCGAGACGGCGCGCACTCCATGCTTATAAGAGCGGATCAGAACGGTGGGCTCGTCGGCCGTCAATGGCACGATGACCGCGAAGTCCAGCATCGTGATCCAGCCGAAGTCGTCGACGACGTTCCCATTAGGAAGCTCGATCGTCTCCTCGCCGATCTCGAACCACGGCGGCCGCCGCAGCAGGACGCGCCGCGCGAGCGTGCGCCAGGGCCGGATCACGACAGCCGGTGCTTCTCCAGCTTCGTCCGGTCGAGAGTGAGGCCAAGACCTGGTCCGGTCGGGAGAGCGAGCACGCCGTCCTTCGGCTGCGGGAGCGGCTCCTCGAAGATCTCCGCGATCGGGTTCGTTATCCACATCCATTCGAGGCGCCACAGATTCGGTGCCGCCGCAGCGAGGTGCATCGACGCCAGCTGCGCGATACCGCACGAGAACCCGGTATGCGGGGCATACGTCACGTTGTGGGCGTGCACGAGCGCGCCGAGCCGCTTCGCTGCGGTGAACCCGCCGATGCGAGCGACGTCGGGCTGCACGATGTCGATTGCGCGGCGCTTCAGCAGCTCGCGGAAGCCGAAGATGCCGAACTCCGACTCGCCCGCCGCGACCGGGATGGGTTGCGACCGGCGGATGAGCTCGTACCCGTCGATGTCGTCGGGATAGACCGGCTCCTCGATGAACGCGAGGTCGTACTTCGCGATCGCGTGGCAGACCTTGATCGCGGTCGCGGCGTCGTATGCGCTGTTGACGTCGGCCCCGATCTCGATCTCCGGACCGACCGCCTCGCGGATGGCCCTGGTGACGGCGATATCCCCGCGGTAGCCGTCCCGGGCCGCGGACCGGCCGAGCTGGATCTTGATCGCGCGGTGCCCGCCGTCGACCTTCTCCCGGGCCTGCTTCGCCATCGCCGCGACATCGGCCGTGTAGACCTTCGAGCCGTAGACCGGCACGCTCGAGCGGCCGGCGCCACCGAGCGCCTTGTAGAGAGGGATCCCCTGGGTCTGGGCGAGGATGTCCCAGAGCGCCTGGTCGATCCCGCTGATGCCCTCCTGCACGAAGCCGCGGTAGTGACCCCACGGTCGCAGCAGGCCGAACATCTCGTCCCAGAGCCCTTCCACGTCATGCGGATCGCGACCGTGCGCGACCGGCCAGAGGAGCTCGCGGACGACGCTGTCCAGCACCTTCGGCGCGCGCCGGGCGATGCACTCGCCCCATCCGGTGAGCCCGTCGTCGGTCGTGATCGCCACGACCATAGCCTTGAAGGTCGAATAGGAGCCGGCGCCGAATTCGATGGCCGGGCCCTCGGCCTCGAGGACCCAGGTCTCCAGGCGGTCGATCTTCACCGGGGCCACGATAGGGAACCGGCGCCGACGGGTCCGGCTCGCTTGGTCGCCGGCCGCCGTCTTGACGTCCGCGCCGCCTTTTCGTACTCTTTGGCAGTCGCGCCAGGGGAGTGCTAATCCGCGCCGCAGCCCTACGCCCAGCCCCCACCTGGCCGAAACACGCACAAACGCACGGAGGGAGCCACCATGGCCGCAGTCGCGACGAAGCTCAATCTCAAGCCGCTTGGCTCCCGCGTCGTCATCAAGGCCCTCGACCGCGAGGAGATGACGAAGAGCGGGATCGTCCTGCCGGATACCGCAAAGGAGAAGCCCCAGGAGGGCAAGATCCTCTCGGTCGGTCCCGGCGACCGCCACCCCGACACGGGCGAGCGCATCAAGGTGGATCTCAAGGAGGGGCAGCGCGTGCTCTTCCAGAAGTACGCGGGCACGGAATTCAAGCTCGATGATGAGGAGCTCCTGATCCTCGCGGAGAAGGACATCCTCGCCGTCATCGAGTCGTAAAGAAGGAAGAGAACATGGCCAAGCAACTCCAATTCACCCAGGACGCGCGCGCCTCGCTCAAGTCCGGCGTCGACAAGATGGCCAACGCGGTCAAGACGACACTCGGCCCGAAGGGTCGTAACGTCGCGGTCGACAAGAAGTTCGGCGCGCCGACCGTGACGCACGACGGCGTTACCGTCGCCCGCGAGATCGAGCTCGAGGACCCGTTCGAGAACATGGGCGCGCAGCTCCTCAAGGAAGCCGCGACCAAGACGAACGACATCGCCGGTGACGGCACGACCACGTCGGTCGTCATCGCCCAGGCGATCGTCACCGAGGGCCTCAGGAACATCGCCGCGGGTGCCAACCCGATGCTCCTCAAGCGCGGCCTCGACAAGGGCGTCGCCGCCGTTGTCGCCGAGATCAAGTCGCAGGCCACCGAGGTCAAGGGCAAGGAGGAGATCGCCCACATCGCCGGCATCTCCGCCGCCGACCCGGAGATCGGCGAGCTCATCGCCGAGGTCCACGACAAGGTCGGCCGTGACGGCGTTATTACCGTCGAAGAGTCCAAGGGCCTCGAGTTCGAGAAGGAATACGTCGAGGGGATGCAGATCGACCGCGGCTACATCTCCGCATACTTCGTCACGAACGCTGACAAGATGGAAGCGATCATCGAGGATGCCTACATCCTCATCACGGACAAGAAGATCTCCGCGATCACGGATATCCTGCCGGTTCTCGAGAAGCTCGTGCAGGTCTCGAAGAACCTCGTCATCGTCGCCGAGGACATCGACGGTGAGGCTCTCGCCACGCTCGTCGTCAACAAGCTCCGCGGCACGATCAACGTTCTCGGGGTCAAGGCCCCGGGCTTCGGCGACCGCCGCAAGGCGATGCTCGAGGACATCGCGATCCTCACCGGCGGCAAGGTCATCAGCGAGGAGATCGGCCGCAAGCTCGACGCGACGACCGTCGCCGACCTCGGCCGGGCCCGCCGGGTCACGTCGAACAAGGACGAGACCACGTTCATCGAGGGCCACGGCGCGCAGGACGCGATCCTGGGCCGGGTCAAGCAGATCAAGGCGCTCATCGAGGAGACCACGAGCGACTTCGACAAGGAGAAGCTCAACGAGCGTCTGGCGAAGCTCGCCGGCGGCGTCGCGATCATTCGCGTCGGCGCCGCGACCGAGATCGAGCTCAAGGAGAAGAAACACCGCGTCGAGGACGCGCTCTCCGCGGCCCGTGCCGCGGTCGAAGAGGGCATCCTCCCGGGTGGTGAGGTCGCGCTGCTCAACGCAGTGAAGGCGCTCGACACCGTCAAGGCCGAGGGCGACGAGAAGACCGGCGTCATGATCCTCAAGCGCGCGCTCGAGGAGCCGTTCCGCCAGCTCTGCTCGAACGCGGGCGTCGACGGCGGCGTCATGCTCGAGGCCGTCCGCCGCAAGCAGGCGGAATCGAAGTCCGGCACTTGGGGCTACGACGTCATCAAGAACGAGATCGTCGACATGAACAAGGCCGGCATCATCGACCCGGCCAAGGTGACCCGTTCCGCGCTCGAGAACGGCGCCTCCGTCGCGGCGATGATCCTGACCACCGAAGCGCTCATCACGGACCTTCCTGAGAAGGACAAGGCTCCGGCGATGCCTTCGGGCGGGATGGACTACTAGCCCGCGCTACCTCGATCGAAAGAGAAAGGCCCGGGCCGCGAGGCCCGGGCCTTTCGCTAGCCGGCGGGAGATCTCAGTTGGCCGGGGCGATGCGCGACTCCATGACCGTCGGCCCGCGCGTCGCGCCATCCGCCTGCAGCGTGACGGCGCAGCGCTCGAAGCCGCCGGCCTGCGCCTGCAGGTCCACCGTCTGGAGCTTCTGGCCGGTGGGGGTGAACTCGGCGGCGTTGACCCACCGGCCATCCGTGCTCACGAGCCAGACCGTGAGGTGGGCCTGAGCCGCGATCGGCTTGAGGTCATGGAACAAGACGAGGGCGCTCCCATCCGACTGAACCTTGATGGTGCCTCCGGACCCCGCGAAATCGTCCTTGCCGGCCATGTACCACGATCGCCCGCTGCCGCCGATCTGTCGGAGCTGCGCCACGGTCTGGTCGCGCTCCATCTGTTCCATGCGCACCTGGCGCACCGCGTTGACGTCGAGTACGACGAGCAGCCCGACCGCCGCAGCGAGCACGCCGACGAGCCAGCGGCGCGACGGACGGAATGACCATGCGGTCTCGCCGCGCAAAGGCAGCTGGGTTTCGACGCGTGCGGTCGACAGGATGCGCGCGCGGAGCGCCGGCGCCGGCTCGCGCGCGGGCAGCGTCCCCGGCAGCGTGCTCACGATGCGGTCGAGGTCCTCCGCGGCGAGCTGGCAGCTCGGGCAGGTGCCCAGGTGGGCGGCGACCCGCGCGGCCTCCGGCGGCTCGAGCGCGCCGACCGCGTAGAGCTCGAGGTCGTCGCTGACGTGCTCGGTCATGCCCAGGTCCCTTCGAGCGCACGGCGCATCTTCTGGAGGCCGATCCGCATCCGGCCCTTGACCGTGCCGAGCGGGACACCCATCAGCTCCGCGAGCTCGACATGGGTGTACCCACCGAAGTAGGCAAGCTCGATCGTGCGCCGCTGAGCCTCGGGGAGGGCCTGCAGTGCCTGCCGGACGGTCTGCTGCTCGACGTTGCGCTCGGCCATGGCCGCGGTGTCGTCATCGGCCGGCCGCTGCTCGGCCGCCTCCAGAGGCGCCGGGCGGAACGCGGTCTTGCGGCGAAGGATGTCGACCGCGCGGTGGTGGACGATGGAGAGCAGCCAGCCGCGCGGCTTGCCGCGCTCCTGGCGATAGCTCGCGGCGCCCCGCCAGGCCGAAATGAAGGCGTCGTGGACGACGTCCTCGGCGCCCTCGCTCTCTCCGAGGATCCGGTAGGCGAGGGCGTACGCCAAGCGGCCATAGCGGTCGTAGAGGGTCGCGAGCGCGGTCAGCTCGTGTGCTGCGAGCGCGGCCATCAATGCGTCGTCTGTCGGTGCTTCAGCGCTCATCCGCTCACTGTACGCAGAGCGAACGCCTGTGGATGCGCCGGACAAGAAGCGACCCGAGCGACCTGCCTCCGTGCCCTGCCGCAGCCTCGAAGCTCTGCGACCTGGCCGTGGAGCCGATCCTCGATATCCTCTCGGACCGCCTTTGATGCTATCTCCGGTTGCGCTCCTCGGGCCCGTATCCGTTGATGGAATCTCCGGATCCGGTCCCCTTGGCAGACCCCTCGGGTCGCGATGAAACATAGCCGCGCCGCACCAGGGCGACTACGTCTTTATCCACGAGTTAACGCTTGCCCGAGGCCCAGTTGTCCACCGTCCGGCCGGGTTTTCCACCGTCCATCCACCGGCGATACTGCCGTCATGAAATGGATCACGCGCGAGCACCCGAAGGTCGACCGTGTCGCCTGCCCCTGGCTTATCGAACGGTTCATCGACCCGGCGGCGGAGTTCCTGTACATGCCGGCGGAGGAGGTCATGACGGAAGCGCAGCGGACTGGCGCCACACCCTACGACGTGGAAGGCGTCGAGCTCGGACACCACGGTGCGCTATGCAGCTTCGACGCGGTCGTGCGCAAGTACGGCCTGGAGAAGGATCCGGCGATGGCCTATCTCGCCCTGGTCGTTCGCGGCGCGGACACTGCCGCCAAGGACCTGACGCCGGAGTCGCCGGGCGTCGAGGCACTCCTCGATGGCGTGCGGTCCCTACACCACCCGAACGACCAGGCGCAGCGGCTCGCATCGAAGCCGATCTTCGACGCGCTTTACGCCTTCTGCCAGCGGAAGGTCGCCGGCTAGGTACGGCGCGCAGTCGCGGGTCGAAGGTCGCGACGCGATCGACGATGAGACCGCTTGCCGCACCTACCATCGAACGGTGAGCGGACCGGCAGCGGACCCGATCCTCGACGATCTCAATCCGGAGCAGCGTGCCGCAGTGACCCATGGCACCGGCCCGCTGCTCATCCTGGCCGGGGCCGGCTCGGGCAAGACCCGGGTGCTCACGCACCGGATCGCCTACCTCGTCCGGGATCTTGGGGTGCCGCCTCGGAAGATCCTCGCGGTCACGTTCACCAACAAGGCCGCCAAGGAGATGAAGGCTCGCCTGCACAGGCTCCTCGGCGACGCCGCGCTCGCCGACCTCACCGCGGGCACGTTCCACGCCTTCTGTGCCCGGCTCTTGCGCCGCGACGGTCCCGAGGTCGGCCTGGATCGCGGCTTCGCGATCTACGACACCGCCGACCAGCGCGCCCTGCTCCGCCAGGCGATGACCGACACGGGTGTCTCCGAGCGGCTGTTCTCGCCCGGCGCGGTCGGCAACGTCATTTCGAGCGCGAAGAACGAGCTACGCGGTCCGGCCGACCTTGCCAACGAGGCCCGCGGCCAGCTCGACCGCTTGGCCGCCGTCGCCTGGCGCCGCTACGAGGCGCTGCTCAAGGAGAACAACGCCGTTGATTTCGACGATCTGCTCGTGCTGCCGTGCCGATTGTTCGAGACCAGCGATCGCGCCCTCGAGCGCTGGCAAGACCGCTATGACCACATTCTGGTCGACGAGTACCAGGACACCAATCGCGCGCAGTACGTGCTGCTCCGCTATCTGACCGGCGTCAAGAAGAACATCTGCGTCGTCGGCGACGACGATCAGTCCGTCTTCTCCTGGCGCGGCGCGGACGTCCGGAACATCCTCGATTTCGAGCGCGACTACTCGGATGCGACGGTCGTCAAGCTCGAGCAGAACTACCGGAGCTCTCAGGCGATTTTGGACGCCGCGCACAGCGTCGTGCGGAACAATGCCGCCCGCAAGGAGAAGAAGCTCTGGACGGAACGGCGCGGCGGATCGCCGGTCACGGTCATCCAGACGGCCAGCGAGCATCACGAGGCCGAGACCATCGCCCGCGAGATCGAAAAGCTCCGCCGCGAAGGGGACGTCATGAACGCCCGAGACGTCGCCGTGCTCTACCGCACGAACGCGCAGTCGCGAGCCATCGAGGACGTCTTCCGCGGCTTTGGCCTCGCCTATCAGGTCGTCGGCGGCCTCTCGTTCTACGAGCGGCGCGAGGTGAAGGACGTGCTCGCGTATCTCCGCCTGCTGCGCAATCCGGTCGACAGCGTCGCGCTGGCCCGCGTGTTGAACACGCCTCCGCGTGGCATCGGCGCGAAGAGCCAGGCGGGCCTCTTGGCCTTCGCGCGCGAGCGGGGCATCCCGATCGCTGAAGCGATCCTCGATGCCGAGCAGGCCGCCGAGATCCCGAAGCGTCAAGCCGCTGCGATTGTCGCCTTCGGGCGGCTCCTCGCGCGGCTCCGCGAGGAGCTCGGGCTGCGCGATCTGCCGGACATCGTGGACGAGGTCGTCCGCTCGTCCGGCTACGCCGCGTATCTGAAGGACGGCACCGAGGAGGGCGAGGAGCGCCACGCGAACGTCCTCGAGGTCCGGAGCCTCGCCGGGGAGTTCGCGAATCTCCCGCGCGACGAGCAGCTGCCCTCGTTCTTGGAGGAAGTGGCGCTCGTCTCGGACGTCGACGAGTTCGCCGAGGCGAAGCCGGCCGCGACGCTCATCACGATGCACGCCGTGAAGGGCCTCGAGTTCCCGGTCGTGTTCGTGACCGGGATGGAAGAAGGTGTCTTCCCGCACGCGCGCTCGCTCGAGCACGAGGCACAGCTCGAGGAGGAGCGGCGGCTCTGCTACGTCGCGATCACCCGGGCGATGCATCGCTGCTACCTGACCTTCGCCCGACGCCGCCAGCTCTTCGGCCGCACGAACGAGAACCCGCCGTCGCGGTTCCTGAAGGAGCTGCCATCGGCTGTGGAGCTTCGCGGGAAGATCGAGACCGAGGAACGCGACGTCTGGGAGGAGCTGGACTGGGAGCGCGGTCGGGAGCGTTACGAGGAGCGTCGCGTGGCGCGTCGATCCGTCGCGCTCGCGGATCTTCCGAGCGGCTGGAGCGGCCGCGAGCCGAGCGCGGCGCAGGTGAATCGCGTCGCCCGGAGCGCCGCGGTCGGCGACACCCGCTTCCGCGCCGGAGACCGTGTCGTGCACCCGGCGTTCGGCGCCGGCATCGTCGTGTCGAGCTTCGTGCGCGCCGACGACGAAGAGGTGACCGTCGCGTTCGCCGGCAAGGGCGTGAAGAAGCTCATGGCGAGCTTCGCGGGGCTGACGAAAGGCTGAGCCGCGCTTGAGCCGAACGCGATCCCAAGTTGTACACACGGGATACGACTTCATTTGGGAGAATCAGCAGCATGGCCGCCTCGACCGCCCAGAAACGCGTCGCCGAGCTCCGTCAGCGGCTCGAGACGGCCAACTACGAGTACTACATCCTCGACCGGCCGGTGCTCGACGACGCCGCCTACGATGCGCTCCTCCGCGAGCTCCAGGATCTTGAGACGAAGCACCCGGAGCTCGTCACACCGGAGTCGCCGACGCAGCGAGTCGGCACCGCCCCGTCGAACCGCTTCGCCCCGGTCCAGCACGCGCACCCGATGCTCTCGCTCGCGAACGCCTTCGACGAGACGGAGCTGCGCGCGTTCGATCAGCGCATCCGCAAGACGCTTGGCCGCGACGACGTTGGCTACCTCTGCGAGCTGAAGATCGACGGGCTCGCGATTAACCTCACCTATACCGACGGGAAGTTCCAACAGGGCGCGACGCGCGGCGATGGCACGACGGGCGAGGATGTGACCGCGAACCTCCGGACGATCAAGTCGATTCCGCTGACGCTGCGCGAGCAGGTCCCCCCGATGCGGGGGCGGATCGACATCCGTGGCGAGGTCTACCTGCCGACGTCGGCGTTCGAAGCGACCAACCGCGAGCGGATCGACCGCGAGGAGCCGCCGTTCGCCAACGCGCGCAACGCCGCCGCCGGCGCAGTGCGGCAGCTCGATCCTGCTCAGACGGCCAAGCGCAACCTCGCCATGTGGTGCTATTCGGCGGCGGGGATCGACGCCGCCTCACAGCACGCCCTACTCGCGGGACTTCGCGACCTCGGCCTCCGGACGAACCCGAACGTCCGCGCGGCGAAGGACATCGAGGAGGTCCTCGCGTTCATCGGCGAGTGGGGGAGGAAGCGTCACGAGCTCGACTACGGCACCGACGGCATCGTGGTGAAGGTCGATCGGGTGACCGACCAGACGCGCCTCGGCTATGCCGCGCGCAACCCGCGCTGGGCCGTGGCATTCAAGTTCCCGGCGGAGCAGGCCGCGACGGACGTCGAGGACATCAAGGTGTACGTCGGCCGGACCGGGGTGCTCACGCCGGTCGCATGGCTCGCGCCGGTGCTCGTCGGTGGCACGACGGTGCGCCGCGCGACGCTGCATAACCTGGACGAAGTGCAACGGCTCGACGTACGCGTCGGCGACCGGGTCGTCATCCAGCGCGCCGGCGACGTGATCCCCGAGGTCGTACGCGTGGAACGCGCGCTTCGGAAGAAGGGAAAGCGCTACCCGAAGTTCACGATGCCCGAGCGGTGCCCGGTGTGCCAGGGCCCGGTCGGGCATCGCGACGGGGAGGTCGCGTACCGCTGCGCGAATCCGGTCTGTCCCGCGAAGACCGGCCAGCGCATCGGCCATTTCGTATCGCGCGGGGGCTTCGACATCGAGGGCATCGGCTCGGCGCTCGTGGAGCAGCTCCAGTCGCGTGGGCTGGTGACCGATCCGGCCGATCTCTTCTTCCTGAAGAAAGAGGACATCCTGTCGCTCGATCGGTTCGCGGAGAAGAGCGCGTCGAACATCTTCGAACGGATCGAGGCCGCGAAGCAGCGCCCGCTCGGACGGATCATCAACGCGCTCGGTATCCCGCTCGTCGGCGAGTCGACGTCCGACGATCTGGCGCGCTGGGTCGCCGCCAAGCTGCCATCCGGCGCGAGCCTCGCCGACGTGTTCGCGCTGCTGCGATCCGCCACCGTGGAGGACCTCGAGGCGATCGCGGGCGTCGGCGCGAAGGTCGCCGAAGCGATCCGCGAGCACTTCACGGATGAGACCGAGCGGGCATTGCAGGACAAGCTCATCCGCGCCGCGGTGGAGCCGGTCCTGCCGGCACCGCGCGCCGCGGTGGCGGCCGGTCCGTTCGCCGGGAAGAAGGTCGTCTTCACCGGCACGCTCGAACATCGGAGCCGGGATGATGCGGAGGCGATCGTTCGATCGTTGGGCGGCAAGGCATCCGGTTCGGTCAGCGCAAAGACCCACCTGTTGGTCGCCGGTCCGGGCCCCGGGACGAAGCTCGAGAAGGCGAAGCAACTCGGTGTCAAGGTGGTCGACGAAGCGGGGTTCGAGGCTATGCTTGCCGCGGTTCAGCGTTAGTTCTCGCGCGGGATGAGGAAGGACTGAGCGTGTATCAGCCGCAGACCCGGCCGGCACCCACGATGCCGCTTGCCGGCGCGACCGGCGCCGCCCCCGGCGCGCCGGAGATTGCACTCCCGCCCGAGCCGCAGTCCATCGAGCAGACAGGCCTCTCGCTCAGCTTCATCGCCGACCTCGCGCTGAAAACGCTCTACCTGCGCGGCCAGATGACGATGGGCGAGGTCGCCACCGCGCTCGGGCTGCCGATGACGAACGTCGTTGACAAGGTCATGGAATACCTGAAGGGCGAGCGGCTCGTCGAGATCCGTGGCGGGACCGGCCTGTCGGCCGCGAGCTACCAGTTCGTCATCGTCGATCGCGGCTCCGAGAAGGCGCAGGAGGCGCTCGCGCGCAGTCAGTACGTCGGGAAGGCCCCCGTCCCGCTCGCGGCGTACCTCGACGCGGTGAAGCGGCAGACGATCAGCAACATCTCGGTCACCCAGGAAGAGCTCGCCAAGGCGTTCGCGCACATGGTCATCCCGCGCGAGACGCTCGGGCAGCTCGGGCCGGCCGTGAACTCCGGCAAGTCCATCTTCCTGTTCGGCCCACCTGGGAACGGCAAGACGACGATCGCGGAGGTGCTCGTCTCCCTGTTGCGTGGCGAGGTCGTCCTGCCGTACGCGATCGAGGTCGATCGACAGGTGATCAAGGTCTACGACCAGGTCTACCACCGAGCGGCGCTCGATCCGATCGTCGCCGACCGCTTGCGGTTCGATCATCGCTGGATCGTGAGCAAGCGTCCGATCGTCATGACCGGCGGCGAGCTGACCCTCGAGACGCTCGATCTCATCTACGACGAGACATCGAAGTTCTACGAGGCGCCATTCCAGATGAAAGCGAACGGCGGCATCTTCATGGTCGACGACTTCGGCCGGCAGCGCGTCTCACCACGCGATCTCCTGAACCGGTGGATCGTGCCGCTCGAGAAACGGGTCGACTACCTCACCCTGCACACCGGGAAGAAGCTCGAGATCCCGTTCGACATGCTCATCATCTTCTCGACCAACCTCGATCCCGCGGACCTGGTCGACGAGGCGTTCCTCCGCCGGATCCGCTACAAGATCGGCATCGAGGCGCCCACCGTCGAGCAGTACGAGGAGATCTTCAAGCGCATGTGCGCGCGCAAGCAGATCGACTACCGCGCCGAGGCGCTCTCCCAGATCCTGGCGCATTACCGGCGCAAGAACCTCGGGCTCCGCTCCTGCCACCCGCGCGACATCCTCGAGCAGCTCACCGACACGGCGCGGTTCCTTGGTCGCCCGGCGCAGCTCACGCCCGATCTGATCGACATGGCCTGCGACTCGTACTTCGTGTCGCTTGACCCGAGCGGCTCGCCGCAAGGGGCCTAGCCGCTCCACCATTTGGTCGATACCCAGTCATCCGACCGAGGAATGCGCCGCTCGTCGACTCGGCCCACATTTGCGAAAGGTGATGAGACGGTTGGATCCACGGCTGCGCGACAGCCTGGCGGTCGGTCTCGGACTGGTCGCGACGGCGGCGATCATGTGGGCCGGTATCGTCACCCCCGACGACACTCCTTCGTGGTCCTGTACGTCCTGCCAGTCGTCGCGGTCAGGCTGCTCTGAGGGCGCGGCGCCGGCGTTGCGATCTCCGCTGCCTCGGCGGTCGCCTGGTCGGTCGATATGGTCAAGGAGGAGGGCTTTCTCCCCGCGCCCGGTGGCCGGAACCTCGCGACCGGGCTCGTGGTCTTCGTGGCCTCGCCATCCTTGCCGAAGCGCACGTCGGTCGCCTGAGCGCGGATAGCATCGGGCCGGGCATGGGCGCGACGTTCCAGCTGTCGCTGCCGCTCCGCTAGCCCAGGGGCGCTCACAGCCCCCGCGTAGCCCGGCGTTACGTGGATGGACGGAGCTGCCGTTTCACCGCCCACGAGTCGGCGTTCGGCGCGATGAACAGCATGAACATGATCCCGTAGAACGGCAGGTGGCCGAGGAACTCGGACCACCCGAACAGCGGGAGCGACGATGTGAAGATGAGGGCCCCGACCGCCATCACCGGTCGGGTGAGCTGGCCCGAGACGATCACGACGCCGATCGTGAGCTCGGTGACTCCGACGAGATACGCGAACTGCGGGTCGCCCAGCCCGAATGCCCGTCCGACGTTCAGGAACGGGCGCTGATCGAGGAGCGCCTGCGCGAGCCCGGGGTCGAGGAGCTTCTCGGTCAACGCGCTGAACGCGATGCCGAGTCCGAGGGCCAGCCGCAGCAGCGCGAGCGCCGCGGCCGGCGCCTCAGCGTGGCGGATCGGCGGGCGAATGCCACGGACGCGATCGAGCGACACGGGGCCGCGCCCGACGATGAAGAAGAACATCGCGATACCCAGGATGTGGACGTTCTCGAAAATGCTTTCGAACGTGAATGGCTGCAGCGCCAGGATCCCGAGCGAAACCAGGAGCACCGCGGCCGCGCGCGTGGCAAGGCCGAGCAGCAGCATCACGCCGCACATCGCCTCGATGACGAGGATCGCGCGCCCGAGGACGTCATCGTTCGGGCGCAGGTTCGGCGTGAAGAGGATCCCCGCGATCGCCGCGACGCACAGCGCGGCGCCGACGTGCAGGCCGAGTACGAGCGGACCGGTCTTAGCGTAGCGCTCGAGCCATTTGAGCGCGCCCGGCTCGGCGACGTGGTGCTGGATATACGCGGCGATGCCGGCGGCGGCGAGCGCGGCCGCGAATGCCGCCAGAACGGGGAGGGTGAGGAGCAGCGACCATTCGGTCGGGTACGGTACGGGGTCGGTGAACCACTTGACGTGCGCGAGGACATCAGGATGCATGGGTCAGCGAGACCTCCCGCCGTCGCTGCCAGCGGATCCGCGGAGCACGTCGCAGGCCAGCGGGCGCACACTGTCGGCGTGCGCTCCTTCGCATACGCGCTCGCGGGGATCGCCTATCTGGTCCGGACCCAGCGGAACTTCCGTCTGCATCTCCTCGCCGCGGCCACGGCCATCGTGATCGGCCTTGCGGTCGGCCTGAGCGCCATCGAGTGGGCACTGGTCGCGCTGACGATCGCGCTCGTCGTCATGATGGAGGGTCTGAACACCGGCATCGAGCTCGCGGTCACCCTCGCGTCACCGGAGCACCGGCCCGAGGCCCGGGCGGCCAAGGATATCGCCGCCGGGATGGTGTTCGTCGCCGCGATCGCCTCGGTCGCGGTCGGCCTGCTCGTGTTCGCGCCGCACATGGTCGCGCTGTTCCGCCCGTAGACTGACGACATGACGGCCATCGATCGAGGCCGCGTGGAGCACGTCGCCGGCCTCGCGCGCATCGCCCTCACCGACGAAGAGCTCGACCGCTTCACCGGTCAGCTACAGGACGTCCTGGACGCGATTGAGAGGCTGAAGGACGTCGACACGTCGGACGTACCGCCGACCGCGTCGGTGCTGCCGCTCGAGAACGTGATGCGCGAGGACGAGCCGCGCCCGAGCCTGCCGCGTGAGGCAGTCTTCGCCGACGCGCCCGACCGCGAGGGCGACCTGTTTCGCGTCCAGGCGAGCCTCGAGGAGCGGCCCGATGCCTGAGCTGCCGCGCACGATCGGTGATGCGGCGGCCCGGCTGCGCTCGCGCGAGGTGTCCGCCGTCGAGCTCGCCGACGCGTTCGTCGCGGCGGCCCAAGCCGACCCGTGCAACGCGTGGCTGCGCATCGTGCCCGAGCACGCGCGGCGCCAGGCGGAGGCGGCCGACGCGCGGCTGCGCGCGGGGGACGCGCCGATCCTCTGCGGCATCCCGTGGGCCTGCAAGGACATCATCGGGACGAAGGGAATCGAGACGACGGCCGCGTCGAAGATCCTGGCGGGGTACGTGCCGCCGTATTCGGCCACCGTTGTCGAGCGGCTCGAGCAACCCGGCGCGGTGATGCTCGGCAAGACGAACCTCGATGAGTTCGCGATGGGCAGCTCGAACGAGAATTCGGCCTTCGGCCCGGTGCGCAACCCGTGGGATCCGTCGCGTGTGCCGGGCGGCTCATCCGGCGGCTCAGCGGCCGCGGTCGCAAGCGGCGAGGCGATCTTCGCGCTCGGGACCGACACCGGGGGCTCGATCCGGCAGCCCGGCGCGCTCTGCGGCGTCGTCGGCATGAAGCCCACCTATGGCCGCGTCTCGCGGTACGGCGTGGTCGCGTTCGCCTCGTCGCTCGACCAGGTGGGGCCGCTCACGACGTCGGTCGCCGACGCGGCGATCGTCTGCGAGGCGCTCTTCGGATCGGATCCGCACGACGCCACGACGATGCCGCTGCCCGCGGAGGATCTCCGGCGCGACCTCGAGGGGGGTGTGAAGGGTCTGCGCCTCGGCGTGCCGCGCGAGTTCTTCATCGAGGGCATGGAGCCCGGCGTCGAATCGGCGGTCCGGGCTGCGGTGCGCGAGTACGAGCGCATGGGTGCGCAGCTCGTCGATGTTTCGCTGCCCTCGACCGACAAGGGACTCGCCGTCTACTACATCGTCCAACCGTCCGAGGCGTCGGCGAACCTCGCCCGCTACGACGGCGTCCGCTTCGGGCTGCGGGTGCAGGGCCGGGACCTCACCGACACGTATCGCAGAACGCGCGGCGCAGGGTTCGGCCCGGAGGTCAAGCGGCGGATGATCCTCGGCACGTACGCGCTCTCCGCTGGCTATCACGATGCGTACTACGTGAAGGCCCAGCAGGTCCGCACGATCATCAAGCGCGAGTTCGACGCCGTATTCGAAACGGTCGACGCGCTCCTCACGCCGACGGCACCGACGGTCGCGTTCGCGCTGGGCGCGAAGACCAACGACCCGCTCGCGATGTACCTGAACGACGTGTTCACGCTGCCGGTGAACATCGCCGGCCTTCCGGGGATGTCGATCCCCTGCGGGCTGAGCGACGGCCTGCCGGTCGGGCTGCAGATCATCGCCAACTCGTTCCAGGAGCGCACCATGTTCCGGGTGGCCGCGGCGTTCGAGGCCGCGACCGGGCATCACTTGCGCCGACCGGCGCAGAAATCGGTGGCCGCATGACGCTCGCGAAGCGCTCGCTCACGAATGGGCGCGTCGCCCGCCTGCCGGCGAGCGGCATCCGGCGGTTCTTCGACCTCGCCACCGGCCTCGAGGGCGTCATCTCACTCGGCGTCGGTGAGCCCGACTTCGTCACGCCGGACGCGTTCCGCAACGCGGCGATCAAGTCGATCGTGGACGGCCAGACGCAATACACCTCGAACTACGGGCTGCTCGCGCTCCGCGAGGCGATCGCCGCGCACACGGAGCGGCTGCGCGGGGTGGCGTACGACCCGCTGCTCGAGATCCTCGTCACCGTCGGCGTCTCCGAGGCGGTCGACCTCGCCCTCCGGGCGACGTTGAATGACGGGGACGAGGTCATCGTCGCCGACCCGTCGTACGTCGCCTACGTTCCCGGCATCATCCTCGCCGGCGGCGTGCCGGTCGGGGTGCCCACGGAGGAGCGCTCCGACTTCCGGCTTCGGCCCGAGGACGTGCGGAAAGCGGTCACGCCGCGGACCCGCGCGATCCTGCTCGGCTTCCCGAACAACCCGACCGGCGCGGTGCTCCTGCCCGAGGACGTCGCGGGCATCGCTGCGCTCGCGCGCGAGCACGACCTCCTGATCTACGCCGACGAGATCTACGACCGTCTCGTCTACGGCGTTGAGTTCCACTCGATCCTGGGCGAGTCCGCGATGAAGGAGCGCACCATCTACCTCGCGGGATTCTCGAAGTCGTACGCGATGACCGGTTGGCGCGTGGGCTACGCCTGCGCCCCGGCAGAGATCATCGAGCAGATGATGAAGATCCATCAGTACACGGTGATGTGCGTGCCGACGGCGGCCCAGCACGCGGCGCTGGAGGCGCTCCGCAGCGGCGAGGACGAGGTCCGCGCGATGGTTGCCCAGTACGACAAGCGTCGCAAGCGGATGTACGAGCGGTTCAACGCCATGGGACTCAGCTGCTTCGAGCCGCGTGGCGCCTTCTACTGCTTCCCGAACATCACGAGCACCGGCCTGTCCGACGGCGAGTTCTCCGAACGGCTCCTCACCGAGGAGAAGGTCGTCGTCGTGCCGGGCAGCGCGTTCGGCGAGCACGGCGCCGGCCATATCCGCGCCTGCTACGCGGCATCGATGGAACGGATCGAAGAGGCCTGCGACCGCGTCGAGCGATTCATCGGGCGGCTCTGATCGACTGGGAGGGCGCGTTCCGCGACGCCCTCGCCGACGGCGATCCGTTGCGCGCCTCCGACATCCTGCGGAATACGGGCGAGAACGGGTGGGTGAGGAAGGCCGCATTCTCGCGCGCGACCGCGGTCGTGCGGACCATGAGCGTCGCCTCCCTGGTCCGGCGCGACTGGGCGGCGCGGCTGCTCGCGCATCCCCGCCGGGTCGACAAGGAGCTCGCCGCGGTGATGTTGCGGCCGCTCGTGGAGAGCCACCAGCCGGACCTCGAGCGCGCGATCTATCGGCTCGCCCGCGACGACGACTGGGAGGTGCGCGAGACGTCAGCGTCGCTGCTCGGCGATGCCCTCGAGCGCCGGTTCGATCCGTATCTGCGGATCGCCGAAGGGTGGATGGCATCGGGCGATGCCCGGCTCCGGCGCGCGGTCGTCGTCGGTGCCAAGTACGCGGCCCGGTCGCGACGACCCGAGCGGGCCGAGCGGTTACTCGCGCTCGTCGCCCCGGCGCGCACCGACCATGACGAATACGTCCGTCGGAGCCTCGGCCCGTTCGCCATCGGAGATCAGTTCCTGCGTTCCTACCCCGACCAGACCTTCGCCACGCTCGAGCGGTGGGCTCGCGAGCCCGACGAGAACGTCCGCTGGAATGTCGCGATGGCGTTCACGACCGCATCGGGGGCGCGCGTCGCCGAGCGGGCATTCGGGATCCTGTCGTTCCTCGCCGCCGACGCCCGGCCGTTCGTGGGCCGCGCGGTCACGGCAGCGGTGCGCAACGTCCTGCGGCGTCGCCCGGAGCTGCGCGCCGCCGTCGCGGAGTGGGATGGCGGTAGCCGCGAGGCGATCGCGCGCGCATTGCGGGCGACGGCGTAGTGGGAACGCGATACGAGGATCAGCCCCCGGAGCAGTGGGCCGGCGCCGAATCGCTGGATCCGACGCCGGTGTGGAAGCAATACCTCATCGTGGCGACGTCCGTGTTGCTCGCGCTGGCGCTCGTCGTGGTGGTCGCGTACAACGCGCTGGCCGTGGAGTTCGCGACGCCGCCCGCGGTCGTGGCAGGAGGGCGCGTCGTGCTCGCTCTGGCCGACGTGCCGCGCGTCGGCGCGGCACCGACGCGCTACGGGCCGCCGCTCGTCGATGTCGCGCATTCCTTCTATCTGTTGCAACCCAAGAAGGGTGAGTTCCTCGCCGTGCTCGCGTCGGCACTCCCGTCCGCACCGCCGAACCACGCCGTCGGCTTCTCGGTGAGCGACGCGCCCGGCGGGCCGCCGGCAAACTTCGACCGTTATCTTGTCTCGGTGGAGGGGACGAAGGTCGTCGTGAACACGAGCCGCGTCATCAGCGGCACCCAGGTCGTGCCCGCGCCATCCGACCCGACATTCCGGTGACGGTCAGCGCGCCGCCGTACGAAACGATCATCGGCATCGAATGCCACGTCGAGCTCGACACGCGCTCGAAGATGTTCTGCGGCTGTTCGGCCAAATGGTTCGGCGCCCCGCCGAACACCCTCACGTGCGAGGTCTGCCTGGGCCTCCCTGGCGCGCTCCCGGTCCCGAACCGCAAGGCGATCGAGCTGTCAATCGCCGCCGGCATCGCGCTGCATTGCGAGACCCCGGCGCATACCAAGTTCGACCGCAAGAACTACATGTATCCCGACCTGCCGAAGGGCTACCAGATCTCGCAATACGACCTCCCGCTCTCGTCGAACGGTTGGCTCGAAATACCCGGCGACGACGGCCGTGCGAAGCGTGTCGGCATCATCCGCGCGCATCTCGAGGAGGACACCGGCAGCCTGCTGCACGCGGCTGGCGCGACGCTCATCGATTTCAATCGCTCCGGCGTGCCGCTCCTCGAGATCGTCAGCGCCCCGGACCTGCGTTCGGTTCGCGAGTCGCTCGCGTACCTCGAGCTACTGCGCGAGCGGCTCGTGTACGCGGGCGTCGCGGAGTTCAAGCTCGAGGAGGGTGGCGCGCGCTTCGACGTGAACGTCTCCATCCGCTTCACGGAGGACGGCGAGACGCGGTGGCCGCCGCTTAGCGAGATCAAGAACCTCAACAGCTTCCGCGCTCTCGAGGGCGCCGTCGCGTACGAGTCGGACCGGCTCTGGAACGAGTGGCAGGACGGCGGCGAGCTCCGAACGCGGAAAGGCAAGATCACCGTCGGCTGGAGCCCCGACTCGCGGCGCACGTACGTCCAGCGGACCAAGGAGGATGTCGATGACTACCGGTACTTCCCTGAGCCCGACCTCGTGGCGCTGCGGCCGGACCGGGAGATGGTCGAGCGGATCCGCACAGCGCTGCCCGAGATGCCGTCCGACCGGCGCGCGCGGTTCGTGACGCAGTACGGGCTCTCGGATTACGACGCCCGCGTCCTCGTTTCCGACCGGGCGCTGGCCGCCTTTTTCGAGGACGCGGTCCGCGCGGCCCCCGGGGAGGCGAAGCGCGTCGCCAATTGGGTCACGGTGGAGCTGCTCGGCCACCTCAGGGCCGCCGGGAAGGCACTCGCGGAGGTCGAGATCAGCGCGGCCCAGCTCGGCACGCTCGTGTCGCTGATCGCCGCGGGCACGATCAGCACGACGGCCGCGAAGACGGTCTTCGCCGCGATGCTCGCGTCCGGGCGGGACCCGCTCGAGATCGTGGCCGAGAAGGGCCTCGCCCAGGTGTCCGACGAAGGGGCCATCGCCGCTGCCGTTGACGCCATCATCGCGCAGGAGCCGGAGGCCGCGGCGGCCGTCCGCGCCGGCAATCAGCGCGCGCTCGGCCCGCTCGTCGGCCGGGTGATGCAGCAGACCGGCGGGAAAGCGAACCCCGCGCTCGTGAGCCGGCTCCTTGTCGAGCGTCTCCGTTGAGCGAGGCTCGACGATGTCGCCGCCTTCCTCGACGCGACGGTCGAGGTCGGGAGGTTCGATGAGGAAGCGTCGAACGGCCTCGTCCTGGGTCCGGCGACACGGTGACCCGCGTCGCCGCGGCCGTGAAACACGTCGTTCCACGCGATCGCGCGCGCGAAGGTCACCGACTCGGACCTGCTCATCGTCCATCACCGGACGTGGCCACACATCGATCTCGAGCTCGAACCCCAGAAGCTCGATCGTCTCCGCGACAACGGGATCTCGCTGGACGGTGCCCACTCCGCGCTCGACGGCGCGCCGGGTTTCGGCAATCCCGATGCTCGCGGCGGCGCTCGGAGTCACCCTGCAGGAGCGGTTCCTCCCGTACCACGGCGGTTTGGCGGGCGACGTCGGCCGGCACGAGCGGACGTTCGCGCAGCTCTGCGAGCGCATGTGACCCTCTCGGCGAACCGATCGAGGCGTGGGAGAACGCGCCCACGTGCAAACGCGTGGCGATCGCCACCGGCGGCGTGGGTCTCACGAGCATGCTCGAGGAGGCGCGGCTGCACCGGCGGAGACCGTTGTCACCGGCGAGGGATCGATGTACACGAAGCGCTACGCGCGCGAGCGGGGACTCAACCTCATCGTCGGCTCGCACTGGGTCACCGAAACCCTCGGCGTGAGGGCCCTCGCGGCAACGGTCGGATCACAGTTCGGCGTGCCCTGGTGTTCATCGCCGAGCAGGACGACATCCGCTAAGGGGCGAGCTGCTCCTCGCCGCGCAGGACGAACGTGCCCACGAGCGCGGCCACGGGCAGGATCGCGATGACCGCCCACGCCGCGCTGAACCCGAACCGCTCGACCGCGAATCCCATCGCCGGCGCGCCGAGCACCGCGCCGAACGTGCCGCCCGCCGCGGCGAGCGACTGCGCGGCGCCCGGCGCGCGCCGCAGCGAGGCCGCCGCGGTGTTGAATACGGCGGCGTACGGGAGGGCGGCACCGCTCCCCACCATCAGCCCGCCGACCACCGCGACGGCGAGCGGTCTTCCGGGGAACGCGAGGAGCACCAGCCCGGTCAGGCTCACGAGCTGTGACCCCCGCATGATCGCGACCGTCGTCGCGCGCTCGCGCGCGACGAGGTAGCCACCGAGCGGGCGCATGGCCAGACCGATGAGGGGAAGGAGCGACCCGAGCGCGCCGGCGACGACGAGCGACGCGTCGAACTCGCGAAGGACGAAGACGCTCACCCAGGTGCCGGTCGCGAGCGCCAGTCCGAAGCCCGCCGCGTGCTCGACGAAACACCACCACGCGTTCCCGTCGCGCAGTGCGTCTCTGATGCCTCCCGCCAACCGTAGCGCGGGCACCGTTGGGGCGACGACCGCATAGACGACAAGGACGACGAGCAAGAGCGCGCTCGAGCCGACGAACGCGCCCCGCCAGCCGCCGAACGCAAGGGCCAGCGGCGGCAAGAGCTGCAAGCCGAGCGCGGTGCCCAGCGGATACCCGGCTCCGTACAGGCCCTGACCGAGATGCGAGCGCGCGCCGGCGTAGAGGCCACTGATGTACCGGACCCCGCCGACGAACGCCATCCCGCTCGCGACGCCGCCGACGGCTTTCGCCGCGAGCATGCCTTCGTACGAGGGCGCGATGCTGAACAGGAGATTCCCCGCGAGAGCGATCGCGACGCCGTAGCCGTTCATGCGCTTCGCGCCGATGCGATCGGCGAGCGTCGATGTGACGAGCATCGTGGGGATCGAGGTCAGGAAGAGCGCGGTCGGCAACAGCCCGGCCTGCACGTCGGTGATGCCGAGCTCCGCGCGGATGAGCGGGACGAGCGCCGCCTGGTCGGTATACGTCAGCCCGACCGCGATCGCGGTCGCTGCCGCGAGCAGGATGCCGCTGGTGCGCTCGGTCAGGGCAGGCGGTCGTACCCGGGCAGGGTCAGGAACTCCACGAACCGGTCCGCGAGGGCCACTTGCTCGAAGAGGGCGATCGCGTCGTTGAATCTGCGTCCCGGTCCGTCGAGCCGGGCGACCTCCTCGCGACCGATCTTCTGCACCAGCTCCTTGGTCACCGGGGTGCCCTCGGCGGTGTTCGCCCCGTGATGCACCCATTGCCAGATCTGCGATCGCGAGATCTCGGCTGTGGCGGCGTCCTCCATGAGGTTGTAGATCGCGGCCGCGCCGACCCCGCGAAGCCATGATTCGAGGTACTGGATCCCCACGCTGACGTTGCTCTTGACCCCGGCGTCCGTGATCGTCCCTCCGGGCACACCTACCGCGCGCAGCTGGGCGTCAGCCACGATGACCTCGTCGCGCGTGCGGTCGAGCTGGTTCTTGCGCGCGCCGAGGACGCGGTCGAACTCGGCCATCGCCACCGGGACGAGGTCGGGATGCGCGACCCACGTTCCGTCGAAGCCATCGGTCGCCTCGCGGACCTTGTCGTCGCGCACTTTCGCGAGGGCCACCTCGTTCACCTCCGGGTCCTTGCGGGTCGGGATGAAGGCCGCCATACCGCCGAGCGCGAAGGCCCCGCGCTTGTGGCACGTGCGCACGAGGAGCTCCGTGTAGGCGCGCATGAACGGCACCGTCATCGTGACCTGGATCCGGTCGGGCAGCAGGAAATCCGACCGGTGATTGAACTTCTTGATGACGCTGAAGATGTAGTCCCAGCGGCCGGCGTTCAGGCCGCCGGAGTGATCGCGCAGCTCGTAGAGGATTTCCTCCATCTCGAACGCGGCCGGGAAGGTCTCGACCAGCACCGTGGCCCTCACGGTGCCCGTCGGGATGCCGAGGCGCTCCTGCGCGCGGACGAAGATGTCGTTCCACAGTCGGGCCTCGCGGTGGCTCTCGAGCTTTGGGAGGTAGAAGTACGGTCCACTGCCGCGCTGCATGAGCTCGCGCGCGTTGTGGAAGAAGAACAGTCCGAAATCCATGAGCGCGCCGGCCACCGGCGCGCCGTCCACGGTGAGGTGCTTCTCGGTAAGGTGCCAGCCCCGCGGGCGCACGACGAGCGTCGCGAGCGTGTCGTTGAGCTTGTAGGTCTTGCCCTCGGGGCTTGTGAGGGCGATCCGCCGGCGCACGGCGTCGATCAGGTTCACCTGGCCGGAGACCATATTCTCCCATGTCGGGGTGTTGGCGTCCTCGAAGTCCGCCATGTACACGGATGCCCCGCAGTTGAGCGCGTTGATGACCATCTTGCGATCGGTCGGGCCGGTGATCTCGACCTTTCGCACCTGCAGGTCGGCGGGCGCCGGCGCCACGCGCCACTCGCCCTCGCGAATGGCGCGCGTCGCGGCGAGGAATCCGAGCTCAGCGCCGGCCGAGAGCTCCGCCTGGCGGGCGCGGCGCGCCTCGAGGAGCGCTTCGCGGGTACTCTCGAAGGTCCGGACCAGGTCGGCGACGAAGGCCAAAGCGTCGCGGGTGAGTACCGCGTCTGCGCGATCGATCGGGCCGCCACCGATCTCGATGCCCTTGCCTGCCAACGACGCCATAGCCTCCTCCAAGTTGCACGATGTGAAAGCAAGACACCGCGATGCGCGAAGTGCCAGATCGCGGACCGCCGCCATGGTAGCGACTCCCCCGGATCCGACATTGGTACTCCCCCGTACTCCATACCCCCAATTTCGGTGAGGGACGGCGGGGCCGGTTCCCATAAAAATGATCGCATGGAGCCGCTTCAGGTTGTCCCGGCCACGCCTCCGGTGGAGGCGACCCTCCGCATCCTGCTGAACAGCGTCCCGTACCTCATCGGCGTCGCGGTCGTGCGGCAGCCCGCGGGCCCGGACGCGATCTCGGCGGAGGTCGGCCGGAACCCGTGGCTGTTCGATCGCCGGCTCACGACGCTGGAGCTTCCCGACGACACGCTCCCCGCGAACCGCGCGGTCGCGCTCGACTGGCCCGTGCCGTATCAGGCCGAATGGGTCGGCGTCCCGCCGCGCCTCTTGATCTCGCGGCTCGTCTTCGCCGGCCAGACCGTCGGCGTGCTCCTCGGCACGCTCATCACGCGCGAGCAGCTGAACGCGCGGATCCGCGAGGCGATCGATCTCTCCTGCGAGCTGATCGCCTCGGCCATGGCGATGCACTCAGCGGCGGTCGTCGCGGCGCCCGTTCCGGTGCCGGCACCCGTGCCAGCGTCGCCGGACAGCTCGCCGTCTTCGCTTCGGGATCGGCTGGCTTCGGGGATGCCACCGGCTCGACCTCCGGCGGCAGCGCTGCCCCCGCCGCTTCTCATGACCGCTCCGGAGGCGACTCCGCCGGCTCCGACCGTCCCCGTGAGCTCGGACGATGCGGCTCGCATCGCGACGATCGCGGATCAGATCCGGGTGGCGATCGAACAAGCTGAGGATGCGCGAGCGGTGGGACGGGTGTTGCGCGATGTGATGAACGAGGTCAGCGAGGTGTCGGCCTTCGCGGTCGCGCTGTTCCACGCCGACCGGCCGGAGGTCGCGTACCGCTACAAGGTCGTCGGCATCGATGCGGCCTCGAGCGAGCTCGGCAAGCAGCCCGTCGACGACTCGCCGCGCTGCTACGCGGTGCGCAACGGGGAACGCTGGCATGGGTTCGACCGCGCGGTCAGCGTCGCCAATGAGCGCCGCCGGGTGGCCGTGCTCCAGGTGCCACTCACCGACGGGACCGACATTCTGGGCGTCGTGACCCTGGAGACGTTCCGCGACAGTGGCTTCGCCGGTGGCCAGCTCGAGTTCATCGCGGCGATCGTCGATGCCACGGCACCCGGCTTCGCGCGCGCCCGGGCCGCCGGGCACTTCCAGCCCGGCAGCGCGCCGGCATTGGTCCCGTCACCCGCGGCCGCGCCGGCGCTGCCCGGAGCGCCAGGGCTGGTCGAACCCCCGGCGGCGCCGGCGGAAGGCGCGACCGATGCGATCCTCCGCGAGCTGCTCGACCGGTGCGCGCTCGAAGGCGTGCCGACCTCGTTCATCGTTGGGCTCGACCCGGCGGCGGGGCTGCTCCGCGGCGACCGCGTGAGCGGCTCGCTTGAGTCGGCCGAGCTGGACAAGGCGATCGGGATCTCCCAGGCGCACTTCGCGATCAGCATCGACGATCGCTACAACGCGATCGCCCGGGCCTGCCGTGAGGCCCGGGTCATCCAGGCGCCGACCGTGCACGAGCTCATTCAGCCGGTGCACGAATGGAGCGAGGCGCTCATCGTCGAGCGTCTCGTCGGAGGCGGCCGCTCCACGATCGTCCCGATCGTCGTCGCCGGCGACGTCGTCGGCGCGTTCGTCGCCGGGCCCAGGTTCGACGACCTCGATCCCATCACGCTCGGGCGGATCCGCGGCCTGGTCGACGATGCCGGCCACCGGCTCTCGCTCGCCTGGCGTTCGGCCAGCCTCGGCGGCGCGGCCGCCGTGGACGTGCCGAACGAGACGCTGATGCGCCTCCAGGGGGTGCAGGTGGCCTAGCGGCCTAAACTCCGCCCGTGATCGGCGGCGCTGCATTCGCGGTCGTCGGCCTGCTCTTCGTCCTTGCGGCGATCCACACCTTCACCGCGACGCTCTATCAGGCGCTCTTCGGCAAGCTTCCGAACACGACGCTCGGCGCGATCGCCTTCCTCGTCTTCGCTGCGTCGTATCTCGCCATCTTCACCGCACGGCGCTTCGGACCTCGTCGCGCGATCGGGGCGACCGGTCTCGTGCTCGCGACGACGACGATCCTGTCCACGCTCATCCGCGTCGAACTGCTGGACCTGGTGCTATCGGCCGTCGCGATCGTCGCCGGGACCCATTGGCTGGTCCTGCTACACGCGAGCCGTACCGCGGCGCGCGGCTCGCCGGTCGCCGTCGGACTACCGGTCGCGCTCGCGGTCGATCTCGTGCTCCGGAGCCTGTTCGCGACGATCCCGGTGGTCGACGCGCCGGTGGTGCTGGCCGTCCCGCTCGTCGTGGTGGCCGCGCTGCTGTTCCTCGCGGGTGGGATCGCGGCGCTCCCGGCGGGGATCACCTGGAGCTCGCCGGGGCCGCGCGGCGCGATCGGTCTGCTCGCGATCGGTCCGTTGCTCCTTGTCGCCGAGACCGGCGCCACCAATGGCGCGCAGATCGCGGCCGCCGCGGGGCTCGGTCTCGACGGCGGGCCGAGCACCCAGATCGGGACGCTGCTCGCCGGCGCGGGGCTGGCGGCTGGGGCGCTCGTGCTCGCGCGAGGCCTCCCTGCACGACCCATCGCCGCCCTGTCCGTCGCGATCGGCGCCGTCGGTCTCTGGGCGCACCTGCCCGTCGTTTCGCTCGTTGCCGGAGCGATCTTCGCTGCCGGCATCCTCGTCGCCGCAGGCGCGTTGCTCTCCGGCCCGACGATCGAGGTGCCGTCGCCATGGCTCGCGGTCGTCGCCTTCGGGACCGGATGGGTGCTTTTCGTCGGCGGCGCGTTCGCGCATTACGCTTACTTCGCGGATCTTCGTCCGCTCTGGTCGCTCGCCGCGCTCGTCGCCGTCGTCGCGCTTGCCGTGCCGCCGTCGACGGTGCCGCGCCTTCGCGGCGCGCTGACGGCCGCGATCGTGATCGGCACGGTCCTGGTGCCCGCGTATGGCGTCATCAGCACTCCCCGTCCGTCGACGATCGACGCGCCCGCGACGTTCCGCATCATGACCTACAACGTCCACCAGGGCTTCGACGCCGTCGACGTGCCGTCGCTCGACCGCATCGCCGACACGATCTCGCGCGAGAGTCCGGACGTCCTGGTGCTGGAGGAGGTCGTCCGCGGCTGGCTCATCGATGATCAGCACGACGTGCTCGGATTCCTCGGGTCGCGGCTCGGGATGACCTACGTCTTTGACCCGCACATCGGTGACCTGTACGGCAACGCCATCCTGTCGCGGTACCCGATCACCGACGTGCGGCGGATCTCGTACGCGAAGGAGCCGGGAGCGCGATATCAGCCGCGTGGCGCGATCCTGGTCCGGATCGGCGGCGTGCTGATCGCGGCGACCCATCTCGACGAGAACGCCGACGCCACGGCCGTACGCCAGCAGCAGGTGCGCACGCTGCTCGACGAGATCGGGAAAGCCAGCCCGGCGATCATCGCCTGCGACTGCAATGCGCATCCGGACGCGGTGGAGCTGAGGCTCATCGACGATTCGGGATTCGGTGACCTCGCCGGGCAATCAGGCGGCGGGGCGAACACGTTCCCGTCGCCGGAGCCGGTCGAGCGGATCGATTACCTCTTCGGCACCGGCGTCACCGCCGCACAGGGCCACGTCGTCGCATCAACGGCATCGGATCACCGTGCCGTCGTCGTGCTGGTGACCAGGAGCAGCCGTTGAGGCGCATACACTTCACCTAGCCGCGGAGCTTCCCCGACGGCCTGGGAGACGACCGCATCTCGCAGCAGTTCGTCCATCTGCACACCCACAGCGAGTACAGTCTGCTCGACGGGCTGTCCCGCGTGCGCGACCTCGTCGCGCGCGCGAAGGCCCTCGCGATGCCGGCGCTCGCCCTCACGGATCACGGCGCTCTGTACGGCGCGATCGATTTCTATACCGCGGCGAAGGCCGCGGGCATCAAGCCAATCATCGGGGTCGAGACGTATATCGCGCGGGGCTCGCGAGCGGATCGCGACCCGAGGGTGGAAGGCCACGGGAAACCGTTCCACCTCGTGCTCCTTGCCAAAAACTTCACCGGCTACAAGAACCTCGTCTCGCTCGTCACCGCGGCCCACCTCGAGGGCTACTACTACCGGCCCCGCATGGACAAGGAGCTGCTCCGGGCGAAGAGCACGGGGCTGATCGCCTTGTCAGCCTGCCTCCAGGGCGAGGTGGCGCGGGCGATCCAGGAGCACGGGCTCGATGCGGCCTGTGCGGTCGCGAACGAGCATCGGGACATCTTCGGCGAGGGCAACTACTTCCTCGAGCTGATGTCGCACGGCATCCCGGAGCAGCAGCAGGTCAGCGAAGGCCTTCGCGAGGTGAGCAAGCGCACGGGGATCCCCCTCGTCGTCACGAACGACATCCATTACGTGCACGCGGAGGACGCCGAAGCGCAAGACATCATGGTCTGCATCCAGAGCGGCAAGACCGTGGACCAACCCGACCGGCTCAAGATGATCGATCACCCCGAACTCTATCTGAAGAGCGCGAGCGAGATGGCCGCGTTGTTCCCGGATGACGCCGAGGCGCGCGCGAACACCCTGCGCATCGCGGAGGCCTGCGACCTCGCGCTCCCGCTCGGCAAGCTGATCCTCCCGCACTTCGACGTACCCGGGGGTCTCACCGCGGACCAGCAGCTCCGCAAGCTCGCCGAAGTCGGGGTCGAGACGAAGTACGGTGCCGTGACGCCGGAGCTGCGCGAGCGCATCGAACGCGAGCTGACCGTCATCGCGAAGATGGGTTACTCGAGCTACATGCTCATCGTCCAGGACTTCGTGGCGTTCGCCCAGTCGCGCGGCATCCTCACCGCCGTCCGCGGCTCGGCCGGCGGTTCGCTCGTGAGCTACGGGATCGGGCTCACGGACGTCGACCCGCTCAGGTACGGGCTCATCTTCGATCGCTTTCTCAACCTCGAGCGGTACACGCAGCCGGACATCGATGTGGATTTCATGGACGATCGCCGCGACGAGGTGATCGCGTACGTGACCCAGAAGTACGGCAACGACCACGTCGCGCAGATCGTGACGTTCAACACGATGCTCGCGCGGGCCGCGGTACGCGACGTCGCGCGCGTCCTCGGGATGAGCTACGGGGATGCCGACCGTGTCGCGAAGGCCATCCCGACCGGGCCGGCAGCGCCCACGCTCAGCGAGTCGCGCCAGGTGTCGGAGCTCGAGCAGCTCGCACAGGAGCCGGAGGTCGCGCGACTGCTCGACCTCGCGGAAAAGGTCGAAGGCCTGGTGCGCTCGACCGGGACGCATGCCGCGGGCGTCGTGATCACGCGCGATCCGCTGACCACGCTCGTGCCGATCGAGCGGACGAAGGGGAACGCCGAAGGCTTCCAGACGCAATACGAGGACAAACAGCTCGACAAGCTCGGACTGCTGAAGTTCGACTTCCTCGGCCTTTCGAATCTCACGATCCTCGACCACGCGCTGAAGCTGATCAAAGAGCAGCGCGGCATCGTGGTCAAGCGCGAGACGATCCCGCTCGACGACGCGACGACCTTCGAGCTGCTCGCCTCGGGCGAGACGACCGGCCTGTTCCAGCTCGAGTCGGCCGGCATGCGGCGCTACATCCGCGAGCTGAAACCTGACCGGGTCGAGGATGTGATGGCGATGGTCGCCCTGTTCCGGCCGGGTCCGATGGAGTACATCCCGCGGTACATCGCCCGCAAACATGGCCACGAGGCAGTCACCTACGCGCACCCGTTGCTCGAGCCGGTCTTGCGTTCGACCTACGGCGTGATGGTCTATCAGGAGGACGTCATGGCCGTGACGCAGGCGCTCGCCGGCTTCACCCTCGGCGAGGCCGACGTCCTTTGCTACGCGATCCGCAAGAAGATCCGCGAGAAGCTCGATGGACAGAAGGAGAAGTTCGTCGCGGGCGCTTTGAAGAACGGGGTGTCGTCCGGGATCGTCGAGACCGTCTGGAAGGACTTCGAGCCGTTCGCGCAGTACGGCTTCAACCGCGCGCATGCGGCGATTTACGGCCTCATCGCGTACCACACCGCCTACCTCAAGGCGAACTACACGGCCGAGTACATGACCGCTGTCCTCTCGGCCGACATGGGCGATTCGGAGAAGATCGCCATCGCGATCGCCGAATGCCGCCGGATGGGCATTCCGGTGCGGCCGCCGGACGTGAACGTCTCGCGCTTCGACTTCGTCGTGAGCGGCCAGGAGATTCGGTTCGGCCTCGGCGCGATCAAGAACGTCGGCCTGGGTGCGATCGAGAACATCGTGGCCGCGCGCGCCGCCGGCGAGCCGTTCCGCTCGCTCGAAGATCTCTGTGCCCGGATCGACCTACAACGGAACAACAAGCGAGTGGTCGAGTCGTTGATCAAAGCCGGCGCCTGCGACGCGTTCGGCCCCCGGCTTGCCCAGCTCACCCGCCTCGACGCCGCCCTCGCCGTCGCTCAGCGGGAGCAGAAGGACCGCGCGAGCGGGCAGGTCAGCCTGTTCGACATGGCGATCGAGACCGTGCTGGCCGCGCCCGCGACCGGTCCGGAGGCCTCACGCAAGGAGCTGCTCGGCTGGGAAAAAGAGCTCCTCGGCATCTACGTGTCGGATCATCCATTGCAGGACATCGCGCAGCGCATCGGCGATGTGCCCGGGATCGTGTATCTGGCCGAGCTCAAAGACGTGAAGGACGACCTCGTCGCGATCGTCTGCGTCGTCACGAGCGCGCGCAAGCACATCACGATGAAGAACAAGTCGCTGATGCTCTTCGCGCAGATCGAGGATCTCACGGGCGCGGCCGAGGTGACGGTCTTCCCGCGTACGTACGAGCAGACGGCGAGCGTGTGGAACGCCGACGAGATCCTCATCGTGCTCGCGCGGGTGGAGCAGCGCGACGACTCGCCCAAGCTCCTCTGCGAGCACGCGGTGCCGTTCAGCGAAGAAGGCATCGCGGAGATCGCCCGCATCGCGGAGGAGCGGCGCGTATCGCTCGCGAGGAAGCGCCAGTTCGTCGAGCGCGACGCCCAGACCGCGAACGGGAACGGCAATGGCAATGGCAATGGGAACGGTCACGCCCCCGCGGGCGACGTCGTGATCCGCTTCCGCGAGGCGCTCGACTACGACCGGTCGATCGCGGTGTTCCAGCGGATCCAACAGGTCCTGGCCCGGTACAGCGGACCGCTGCCCGTCTATCTGGAGCTGCCGCGGACCGGAAGCGGGATGCGCCGCGTGGCGACGAGCTTCCGGGCGCGCGCGGCCGGCGAGCTCGGCCGAGAGATCGACTTGGCCGTGGGCGCCGGCATCGTTGACGTGGTCCTGCCGGAGCCGCGCATCAGTTGACCATCGACGCCGTCATCTTCGACGTGGATGGCGTCCTCGTGGACACGGACGCTTCATACACCGAGGCGGTCATCCGGACGGTCGCCTGGCTCGTCCCCGGCGCGGTTGTCGATCGCGATCTCGTCCGCCTGTGGCGGCGCACGGGTGACTGGAACAACGACTGGGATCTCTGCTACGGCCTCTACGCGTGGCTCAGCGGCTCGCCGCGCCCGTCGGCTGAGGGCGCGGCTCGGCGGACGCTCGCGGAGCTGGTCGACCGCGCGCGCGGGACCTTGGCGCTGGACTACGCCGCGGTCCAGGGGGTGTTCGAAGAGCACTACAACGGCACCGCGGTCGCCGTCGCGCGCTACGGGGTGCCCGCCCGGGTGGGCAACGATCGACCGCTCGCGCGCGACGAGGTCGTGCTGCTCCGGCCCGAGCTGCTCGAGCAGCTTCGCACCATGGGGATCGTGAAGCTCGGTGTCGTCACCGGTCGGGTGCGCCTGGACTGGGAGCGCGTCGCGTCGCGGATCCCGCTGCCGCCCGGGGTCGCCATCGCGACCGACGAGGATGGCCGGAAACCCGACCCGACCGGGCTCCGCCGGGTCGTCCAGGCCCTCCGGCCCACCGGATTCGTCCTCGTCGGCGACACCCTGAACGATCTGCGCATGGTTCGTGCGTATGCCGAGGCGGGTGCGGAGCGGGGTGCGGCGATCATCATCTGCCAAGCTGAGGATGATGCTGTGTACCGCGATGCGGGCGCGGCGGCCACCATCCGGCGGCTCGACGAGCTGCCCGCGGCGATCCGCGAGCTGTCGCGCTGACCGGCCGGGATCCTAGCCGGTTGCCCCAACGGATCCGCGTCCTCCACGACGTCACCGCGACGATGTCGCGGATCCTGGACCTCGGGCTGCTCCTGCCGGAGGTCGCCGCGTCCGCGTGCGCGCTCGAATCCGCCGATGCGGCATCAGTGATGCTCGTGGGCGAGTCGCGCGAAGCGCTGCACATCGTCGCCCACCACGGCCTGAGCGACGAATATGCCGCGGCGCAGCGGGTCTCGATCGAGCGCGCCACGGCCATGTACGCGGGCTTCGACCGCCACGTCGAGATCGATCTGCGGGCCGACGCGCCGGGGGACCCGTCGCTCATCGCGCGCGAGCGGCTTGCGCGGGTCTTGGCGATGCCGCTCGTCCGCGAGGGCGCACTGATCGGATCGCTCAACATCTACACCCGCGATCCGGCCCGACGATTCGATGATGTGGACATCGAGATTCTTCACCTCCTTGGCGCGCAGGCGTCGATCGCGATCACGAACGCCCGGCTGTACGAGGCCGAGCGGGACGGTCGTCGGCTCCAGGAGTCGTTGCTCGAGTCGTTGGGCGAGGGCGTCGTCATCGCGTTCCCGGACGGCAAGGTGCGCCTGAATCGCGCCGCCCGGGAGTTCTTCGGGATCGTGGATTCACTTCCCGCGTTCGATCGCATCGAGATGCGACGACGCATCGATCTCCGCAAGGCCGAGGACCCGAGCGACATCCCCGCGGGTGATTCGCCATTCGACCACGCCTTCCGGGGCGAAACGTCCAGCGGCGTCTTCACCTTCCGCGATCTGGCGGACCGCGGCGAGCACACGGCGCTGCTCCGGGTCCAGCCGGTCGTCGGCAGTCAGGGCACCGTCGTCGCCGGCGTCCTCACCGTGCACGATCTCACGGCGCAGCGCGAGGCCGAACGGCAGAAGGACGAGTTCTTGGCCATCGTGTCCCACGAGCTGAAGACCCCGCTCACGCCTCTCAAGGCGCTCGCGCAGCTGCTCCGGTCGCGGATCCGGCGGCACCGGGAGGACGGGCGCGCGCTGGACCTAGATTCGCTCGAGACCAATCTCCGCACGATCGAGCGTCAGGTCGATCGCATGAGCGGCCTCGTGAACGATCTGCTCGAGGTGTCGCGGGCCGGTCAGGGCCGGTTCGAGCTGCAGCCCGAAGACTTCGACGTCGTCCCGCTGGTGAAGGACGTCGTGCACCGCCATGGCGAGCTGCTCGCCGCGGACGGCCGCCATACCTTTGTCATCGACGCGCCGGAGTCCTTGGTCATCCATGGCGACGCGTCGCGGATCGAGCAGGCCGTGACGAACCTGGTCGGCAACGCCGTGAAGTACTCGCCCAAGGGGGGCGCGGTGCGCGTCGCGGTCGAGGAGCGGGATGGGCGGATCGCGATCCGCGTAACCGACGAGGGCATCGGCATCCCGGCTGACGACCTGCCGACCCTTGGCCGGCCGTTCGCGCGTGGCTCGCGGCGGGCCCGCACGTTCAGCGGCATGGGCATCGGTCTGTACCTCGCGCGCCTCGTCGCGGAGCGACACGGAGGCTCGGTCGAGCTGCGGAGCGAGGGCGAGGACAAGGGAACGATGGTGACATTCGCGATCCCGCGTGAGGCCGTGGGCTAGGGGATCTGTACCGGAGGAGGGACTCGAACCCTCACGGGCCTCACGGCCCAACCGCTCTTGAGGCGGTCGCGTCTGGCCAATTGCGCCACTCCGGCTCCGGTCAGTCTACTTTCGCGCGGCCCCGATCAACGTGGGCATGCGCTTCAGCGCATCGCGCACCACCGCCGGGTTCCCGATGATCACCTGGGGCTCGTCCCAGGTAGCGTCCGCTCCGGTCTTCAGTGAGCGCACGGCCGCACCGCCCTCGCGAGCGATCAGCTGCGCGGCCGCGATGTCCCACGGCGACAGCGCCTCGTGCACGAAGAGATCGACCCGCCCGCAGCCGACGTAGCAGATCTCGAGCGCCGCGGAACCGATGACCCGGAGCCGGGCGACGGTCGCGTTCAGCGCGACGAAGCGGGAGTCTTTCCGCGACGCGGCCTTGAAGGCGAGGCTCGTGACGCAGAAGGCATCGCCGGCACGCTTCACGTCGGAGACGCGGACCTTCCGCCGGTTCAGCGTCACGCCGCCGCCCTCGTACGCGCTGAACGTCTCGCCGGTGCGCGGGGCGTGGATCGCCGCGGCCCGGACGCGACCGCCCTCCACGTAGCCGATCGCGACGCAGTAGAACGGCAGCGCCCGCGAGAAGTTCAATGTGCCGTCGATGGGATCCACCACCCACAAACGCTCGGCCGTACGGAGGGAGCGGTCCTCACTCTCTTCCGCGAGGACCGGGACCGACGAGTCGAACGCGCGCAGCCGACGGATGATCTCGGCCTCGGCGGCGTGGTCGGCGGCGGTCGCAAAGTTGGCCCGGCCCTTCTTGTGGGTCACGATCGAGACATCGTCGATCTTGATAAGCTCACCGACCGTCACCGCGGTCTCCGCGGCAAGGCGTGCGAGGGAGGCGAAGCGGCGCGGCGCCGCGCCGGGCATCAGCTCCGCTGTTCGCCGCAGAGTGCGCGGACGGACGCGAGGACGTCGTCGAGGTCGAACGGCTTCGAGATGACCGCCGTGACGCCGCGCTGCTCGAACTCACGGGCGTGCTGATTTACGGCTGCGCTCAAGAACAGGACCGGCATGGTCCGGATGCCCTCATCCTCGCGGACTCGGTCGTAGACCTCGAAGCCGCTCAGACCGGGCATCATGATATCGAGGATGAGTAAGTCCGCGTGCACGCGGCGCACCGTGTCGAGCACCATCCCGCCATCCGGTACGACGACCGCTTGGTAACCTGGCTCGTCATTGATCGAGTCACGGAGCAGGATGGCGATGGGCTCGTCGTCCTCTCCGATCACTACGACCCGGGTGCGCTGCGCGGCAGCGCTCGCATCGGTCACGCGTCCGCGAGGATAGCCGAATGACGCTGACCGACGATCTCGAACGCGCGCGACGCGGCGACGGGCGAGCGTTCGAGTCGCTCGCGCGGGCACACGAGCGGGCGCTCTACAGCCATGTGGCACGCATCGTCGGTCCGGGCCCGGACGCCGAAGACGTCGTGCAAGACGCGTTCATCTCCGCCTGGAGGTCGGTGGGCCGTTTCGAAGGCACGTCGTTCAAGGCCTGGCTGTTCCGGATCGCGCGGAACCGCGCGATCGACGTCGTGCGGGCCCGCAAGCGGAAGGGCGAGTTGCCGCTCGAGCCTCCGGACGACGGGCTCGGCACAAGCTGGGCCGAGCCCGCGGCTGGGGGGCCCGAGCTCGCCGATATCGCAAGCGGACACGAGGCCCGCGGGGCTGTGGAGCAGGCGCTCGCCCTGGTGCCCGTCGAGCAGCGCGACGCGCTGCTCCTCCGGGATGTCGAGGGTTTCAGCTACGACGAGATCGCGGTCATTACCGCGTCGGAGATCGGCACGGTGAAGTCACGCATCCACCGGGCCCGGCTGGCGGCGCGCAACTCCCTGATCGCCCGCGGCTGGCGGGGAAGTGCCGGATGACGGGAACCTCCACGGCCCAGCGGGCGTTGGCTGAAGTGGGATGACCGAACACCCGGATCAGCTGCTCTCCGCCTACCTCGATCTGGCGCTCACGCGTGACGAAGGCGCCCGCCTTGAGGCGCACCTGGCCGGCTGCGCCCGCTGCCGTGCGCACCTCGACGAGCTCGCCACGACGTCCCGGTTGATCGCCGGCCTTCCGGTGATCGCGCCGTCGCGCTCGCTCGTGCCGCGCGTCGGTGGCGCGCCGGCGTGGCTGCGGTCGGTGCGCGCCCTCGGCAGCGTGGCGACCGGGGCGTTCCTCTTCCTCTTCCTCGCGTCGGCGGTGCTCAACAGCGGCTCGGGGCTCGGCGGAGGGACGACCGCCGCTGAGCGCGCGGCGTCGCAGGGAAAGTTCAGCGTCGCGGCTTCGCTCGCCGCGCAATCGCCCGGGTCAGCGGCCGCAGCGCCTGCGCCCACCTCAAAGGGGCTCGCGCAGGGGGCGCCCAGCCCTTCGGTGGCGCCTTCCGGCACGCTGTCACGCGGCGATGGCCAGGGTCAGAGCGTGTCGCCCGAGCGGGCCCGATCGGCAGTCGATACCGTCGAGCGGCCGCAGGTCGGCCCATCGCCCGGTGCGTTCCTTGCCGTCGCGTTGCTCTGCGCGCTCATTGCGCTCCTCGCGCACCGGAGGCTTCGCGTGGCCTGAGCCCCGATACTCAGACCGTGAGCGAACGCCTGCTGCTTCTCGACTCGAACAGCCTCATCTACCGCGGCTTCTTCGCCATTCCGCCCCTCACCACGACGAAGGGCGAGCTGGTGAACGCGGTGTTCGGGTTCGCGTCCATCCTGCTCAAGGTGATCCAGGAGCACCCGCCGCAGCACGTCGCCGCCTGCTTCGATCTGCCGGTCCCGACGTTCCGGCACGAGCGCGACGCCACGTACAAGGCGACCCGCAAGCCCATGCCGGACGACCTGCGGCCGCAGTTCGAGCGGTGCAAGGAATTCCTTCAGAAGTTCGGCGTGCCGATGTTCTCGCTGCCGAGCTTCGAGGCCGACGACGTCATCGGCGCCCTCGCGAAGCAGGCCGACGCCGCAGGTCTCGACACCCTCATCCTGTCCGGCGACCTCGACACGCTGCAGCTCGTCACGGCGCACGTGCGTCTCATGACGACCCGCCAGGGATTCCAGAACACGGTCATCTACGACGCGCAAAAGATCATGGAGCGGTTCGGCCTGCGTCCCGACCAGATGGTCGACTACAAGGCGCTGAAGGGAGATCCATCGGACAACATCGCGGGCGTGCCCGGGGTGGGGGAGAAGACCGCCGGGAAGCTCATCGCCGATCGTGGTGACGTCGAGGGCGTCTATGCCGCGCTCGGCTCCCTGACGCCCAAGTTGCGCGCCGCACTCGAGGCGAATCGCGAGCAGGTGCTCCACAGCCGTGAGATGTCGCGGATCGTCACCGATCTTCCGGTGACGCTGGACCTCGAGGAGACGCGCCGCGGAGGCTACGACCGCGCCGCGGTCGTCGAGCTGTTCCGCGATCTCGAGTTCCGCAGCCTCATCCCGCGCCTCCCACCCGCGGATGGCAACCTGTCCGCGACGCGCGCGATGCCGACCCTGTTCCCGGACGATGCTGCGCGGGACAGGCAGCCGAGCGGCGCCGGGCAGCTGTCGCTCGGGCCGACGGTGACCAGTGGCTCGCCTTTCGACATCACGCTCCTCGCCGACGCCGACGTCGCGGCCGTCGCCGCGCGGGCGCGGGTCGCGGGCCGGCTCGCGGTCTACGCGGATGTGGAAGCCGACCGCCAGCCCCGCCTCGTCGGCCTCGGGCTCGCACTCGATGGCGCGTGCTACTACGTCGCCCTGGCCGGCGCGATGCCACCCGCGCTCTCCAGCCTGCTCGCCGACCCGACCGTCGGCAAGGCTGTCCACGACGGCAAGACCGCCCGCCGCGCGCTGCGTCGGGCCGGCGCAGACCTCGCCGGCATCGAGATGGACACCATGATCGCGTCGTACCTCACGAACGCGAGTCGCCGTCAGCATCTGCTCGACGATCTTTCGACCGAGCGGCTCCAGCTCGAGGTCCCGGCGCTGCCGGTGCCGGATCGGAAGCACACGGACCTGCTGCCGACGGTTGAGGATCGCCTCGCCCGTGCCGGCACCTCCGCTGTCGCGACGCTGCGGCTGGCCGAGCTGTTCGCGGCTGATCTCGAGCGCCTCGGCCTGGACCGGCTGTTCCGCGACATCGAGCTGCCGCTGGTCGACGTCCTGATCGAGATGGAAGAAGCCGGCGTGCGGGTGGACACGGCGTACCTGGCCGGGCTTGCGACCGAGTTCACGCGCGAGGTCGCGCGCATCGAGCGCGAGGCCCACGACGCCGTCGGGCACGAGTTCGGCATCAACTCGCCGAAGCAGCTGCAGGAGCTCCTGTTCACCGAGCTCAAGCTGCCGCGCGGCCGCCGCACCGGCACCGGCTATTCGACGGACGCCGCGGTCCTCGAGGAGCTTCGTGGCGCGCACCCGGTCGTCGACAAGATCCTCGAGTACCGCGAGGTCGAGAAGATTCGGTCGACGTATGCGGAGGGGCTGGGCCCGCTCATCGATCGGGACGGCCGGATTCACACGACCTTCAATCAGACCGTCGCGGCGACCGGCCGCCTCTCCAGCCAATCGCCGAACCTGCAGAACATCCCGATCCGGACGCCGCTCGGCCGGCGGATCCGCCGGGCGTTCGTGTCGGGTCGAGACGATCACGTGCTGCTCGCCGCGGACTACTCCCAGATCGAGCTGCGCGTGCTCGCGCACGTCTCCGGCGACCCGGCGCTGCTCGAGGCCTTCCGCGCCGGCGCAGACGTGCACACCCGCACCGCGGCGGCTGGCTTCGGCGTCACCGAGAGCGAGGTCACGAAGGAGCAGCGCAGCGTCGCGAAGATGCTCAACTTCGGCATCGTCTACGGTATGAGCGATTTCGGTCTCGCCTGGCGGATGGGCATGGCCCGCGAGGACGCGGCGCAGTTCATCGACGAATACTTCAAGCGATACGCGCTCGTGCGTCGGTATGTGATGGAGACGAAATCGTTCGCGCTCGAGCAGGGTTACGTCGAGACGCTGCTCGGCCGCCGCCGCTACATCCCGGACATGGCGAGCAGCAACGGTGCGGTGCGCGGCGCGGCCGAGCGCATGGCGATCAACATGCCGATCCAGGGCACCGCCGCCGACATCATGAAGATCGCGATGGTGAAGGTCCACGAGCGACTGCGCGGCGCCGCTTGGGCGCGCGCGGTCCTGCAGGTGCACGACGAGCTGGTCTTCGAGGTCGATCGCGCGCGGGTCGACGAGCTCGCGCGGATCGCGCGCGACCTGATGTCGGGTGCGTACGCCCTTAACGTGCCGCTCGTCGTCGACGTGCGCGTCGGCGAGAACTGGGACGAGATGTCGCCGCTTCCGGCGGCCGCGCATGCCTGAGCCATTTGTGTCGGTGGGCAGGGCCCATCGGCCAGCTCAAGGCTGGTCGAATCCGCTCGGATCGGCGATGCCGGGCCTCGCGCATGCCTGAGCTACCCGAGGTCGAAACGATCGCGCGCCAGCTGGCGGAGCTCGTGACCGGCCGCACGATCGGCGGATTCACGTCCGACTGGCAGCGGCTCACCGAGCCGGAGCCGGTGGCACTCGTCGCGGCGCGGCTCGCGGGGCGGCGTATCGACGCCGTGCGGCGGCGCGGCAAGCTCGTCGTCTTCGTGCTCGAGGGCGGTGATGCGCTCTGCACGTCGCTGCGCATGACCGGACGCTTCGCGTTCAAGGACCCGGGTGGCGCGGCGCCGGAACGGTTCACCCGCGCGCAGTTCATGTTCCGGGATGGGACCGGTCTGGATTTCGTCGACATGCGCAAGCTTGGGCGGATGGCGCTCGTCGATGCCGTGGAGATCGTCGGGGACGACGCGGGCGGCGAGCGCACGCTCAAGGCGCCACTGCACATGGCGATGGGTCGCGAGCCGCTGTCGCGCTCGTTCACGGCAGCGTGGCTCCGCACATTCCTGCGCCGCCGCCGACGCGCGGCGATCAAGCCGCTCCTCCTCGATCAACGGGGGGTCGCGGGCATCGGCAACATCTACGCGTCGGAGGCGCTCTGGCGCGCGCGCATCCATCCGCTACGCCTCGCCGGCTTGCTGCGCGCCGACGAGATCGCACGCCTGCACGAGGCGATCCGCTGGGTCTTGCGGAAGGCCATCCGCCTGCATGGCTCGACGCTCCGGACGTACCGCGACAGCGCCGGCCGGACGGGCGGGATGCAGAAAGAGTTCGTCGTGTACGATCGCGCCGGCGAGCCGTGCGCCCGCTGCGGCCGCCCGATCGCGCGCACCGTCATCGGCGGGCGCGGCACCTTTCATTGCCCGCGATGCCAGCGGGCCCCCCGCGCGAAGGCGCTCCGATGAGCGTCCTGTCCGCGCAGGCGTGCGGCCGGCGATTCGGGGACCGGGTGCTCTTCGCCGACGTGAGCTTCCGGCTCGCGCACGGCGACCGCGCCGGGCTCGTCGGCCCGAACGGCACCGGCAAGTCGACGCTCCTTCGGATCGTCGCCGCCCTGGAGGGACCTGACAGCGGATCGGTCGCGCTCGCGCGCGGCACGCGGATCGGCTTTCTGCAGCAGGAGCTCCTGGTCGACGTCCCAGGAACGGTGGAGGAGCACGCCCGCGGCGCCGCGTCGCATCTGGTCGAGCTGGAGGACGCCCTCCGGACGATGGAGCACGAGCTCGCCTCGGGCGATGCGGCGCTGCTCGAGCGGTACGCGGACGCGCAGCACCATTTCGAGCATGCCGGCGGGTACGACTTCGAGGGCACGCTCAACCGCGTGCTCTCCGGTCTCGGCCTGGAGGAGCTGCGCAGCCGGGACGTGCGCACGCTGTCCGGCGGCGAGCGCACGCGGCTCGGTCTCGCGCGCCTCCTGCTCGATGACCCCGATCTGTTGCTGCTCGACGAGCCGACGAACCACCTGGACATCGCGGCGCTGGAGTGGCTGGAGACCTTCCTCGTCGACCAGGACTTTACGCTGCTCTGCGCGAGCCATGACCGCTGGTTCCTCGACCGCGTGACCTCGCGTACGCTCTCGTTCGAGCCGGGCGCCGTCGGGTCGAAGGTCATCGAGTACCGCGGCGGCTATTCGCAATACGCGCGGCAGCGGGCCGACCGTGAGGCATCGCTCGACCGCGCCGCCGCCCGTCAGGCGGAGCAGATCGCCAAGACCGAGGAGTACATCGACCGCTTTCGCGCCGGCCAGCGCTCGAAGCAGTCACGGGGCCGCGCGAAACAGCTCGCGCGGCTCGACCGCATCGAGGCGCCCGCGCGGGCGTCGAATCACACCTGGAAGCTCGAGGCGGCGCACCTCGCCGGCGCGACCGTGCTCGAGTCGACGCCGCTCGCGGTCGGGCACGGTGATCGCGTCGTAGTCCGGACGCCCCCGTTGCGGATCGAGCGGGGCGCGCGGATCGGCGTCGTGGGCGCGAACGGCGCGGGGAAGACCACGCTCGTGCGCACGTTGGTAGGCCAGCTGCCGGCCCTCGAGGGTTTCGTGCAGAGCGCACCGACAGCCCGGGTAGCATTCCTCGCCCAAGCCCAAGCCGAGCTCACCGGCGACGAGACCGTCCTTGACGCGCTCCGCAGCGCAACGGGGTTCGGCGAGCAGGAGGCGCGGACCCTCCTCGCGCGGTTCCTGTTTCGAGGCGACGATGTCCGTCGCTCCGTCGCCGTCCTGTCGGGTGGCGAGCGCTCGCGCCTCGCGCTCGCGCGACTGTCGGCGCGCGAGGCGAACCTGCTCGTCCTCGACGAGCCCACCAACCATCTCGATCTCGCCGCACGCGAGCAATTAGAGCTGGTGCTCGACGGATTCGCGGGCTGCTTACTTTTCGTCTCCCATGATCGCTACTTCATCGACAAGCTCGCCGGTGAGATCTGGGACGTCCAAGCCGGCGGTTTGAAGCGGTACGACGGAGGCTGGACCAGCTTCGAGAAGGCGCGCGAGGAAGGTCGCGCGCTCCCGGATCCCCCCGGCGCGGTGCCGCTCTCCGCTGCGGCCGGTCCGGAGCGCCCCCCGATCGCCGGTGCTGCCGGCTCTGCCGCGGCCCCGGCCGGCGACCGCTCCAGGGGAGGCCGCGTCCCGCTGCGCCGCCAGGCCGACCGGTCCTCGAACGAGCGGATAACGGGCGGATCGCGCCGCACGGCGTCACGGGTGCGTAAGGTCGAGGGTGTTCGGGCGCTCGAGGCGCGCATCGCCGCGATGGAGCTCCAGCTGACCCAGCTCGCGAAGAGGCTCGAGGACGTCGCGGCGCAGGGCAACTACCTGGAGACCCGACAGCTCGGCGCCGAGCACGCCGAGCTGGAGCAGTCGCTCAAGGCGCTCTACGAAGAGTGGACGTCCGCGAACGATCGGCCGACGGGCGAGTCGTGAGCGCATTCGTCGTCGGGCTCACCGGCCCGATCGGGGCGGGGAAGAGCACGGCCGCCGCGATCCTGCGCGAGCTCGGCGCGCGGGTGCTCGACGCGGACGCGCTCGCGAAGGATGAGCAGAGTCGTGGGACGGTCGGGTACACCGCGATCATGCAGCAGTTCGGAACGGAGGTGCTCGGTGCGGACGGCGAGGTCGACCGCGCCAAGCTCGCGGCCATCGTGTTCGCGGATCCGCGCCGCCTCGCGCAGCTCGAGCGGATCCTGCACCCGCGGGTCATCGCGCGGATCCTCGAAGCGCGGCAGATGCTTCTGGATGAGCAGGTCCTGGTCGTCGAGGCGATCAAGCTCATCGAGACCGCGCTCCGGTCGGTGTGCGATCGCGTGTGGGTCGTCGTCGCGACGCCCGAGCTGCTGACAGCCCGGCTCGCGGCTCGCGGCATGACCGCGGAAGGCGTCGCGGCGCGGCTCGCGCGGCAGGCGAGCGACCCGGAGTTCCGAGCCGCGGCCGACGTCATCATCGAAAATGACGGCGACCGCGACGCATTACGCGCCGCGGTCGCCGCCGCCTGGTCGACGGTCCGCGCTCGCTAAGGAGCGGTCTTGGCCGGGAGCTTGAGGCCGAAGGGCTTGTAGACGTCCACGAACGTCGCCCCGGTCGTGGTCGCGGCGCGCTGGTCCTGGCCCGCGCGGAGCAGGAGCTGCAGCTGGCCGCCCGCGGACGTGAGGTACGCGAGCTTCTCGGCCGTCTGGGCGTCCGTGCGGATCGTGTACACGCTCGCCAGACGGGCGAGGATCGGCACGTTCTGCAGCACGATCTTGGCCGAGAAGTCCGGGATCCGGTTGGGGTCCGTGCCGGTCAGGAACTTCGTCGGGTCGAACTGGAACGTGAACAGAAGGTCGACGATGTCGCCCGGCTGGACCGCCCCGCCCGCGGCGTTCGCGTCGGCGACGGTGATCGAGATCGCGCGATAGTCGGGCGTGCCGGCCTCGATCGGCTGACCCGCTGCCGGCTGCTTGTTCGGCGGGAAGACCGTGAACGTCGCCGCGCCCGCGGCAGCGAACTTCGTCGGAAGCACGGGCTCGCCCGCGGTCAGCGGTACCTGCACGATCTTGCCGACGACGTCCTCGGGCTTCTTGAGCGCCGTGGCCGGCGCGATGTCGGTCGGGTACTTCTGCACCTTCAGGTCCGCGGCGCTGAGCGCGGTGCGGGCGGGGAGGTCGCGCGCCGCGACCAGGACATCGGTCGTCTCGATCGGCGGCGGTGTCGCGCTCTTCGAGCCGGAAGCGACCACGAACGTCGCGCCGCCGGCGAGGATGGCGATCAGGACGCCGACGATCAGGACGAGACGCGCGCGGCGACGGGAACGATCTTCCACTGTCCTTCCTCTCTTCTCAGTTGGCTGTTGTGGGGAACGTTAGTTGATGACGACCGTGATGCGCCCCGGCAGCCTGACCCAAGGCGCGCCCTTGCCTGGATCGTCCGGCAGGCATGGCTGCAACAGGGGCATGAACACCGGCAAGGGGAGAAGCCGGTTGGGCCGCGCGGCGTCGTTCTGGGCCTGGCTCAGGTTGTTTTCGTAGATGTAGATCGAACTCGACGAGGTTCTGGCCCCTCATCGTCGTCGACGAACGCGGTGAAGCGCTGCACTCCGAGCTTCGCATTCCCTGTCCGCGAGACGCTACGAATCTGCCTTCCCGAGCGTCAATAGTCCGTTCGTTTTATGTCCTCAGGGCCGCGCCACCGGCTTCGCTGCGTCCAGCTCTGGGCGCGATTAGCATGAGCCGACAGGCGCGGTCGCACGGCGCGTTCGAACGCACGTTCTAGAATGGGCAGCGACGCACATGAGCAGATCCAGCGAGATCCTCCAGGTACCGGTCGAACGCCCCTCCGGGCCAGCGGCGTTCGACCTCGTGTTGCCCTGGCCGCTAGCCGGCGACCAGCCGGCTGCCGCCGCCGCCTTGTCGGCGGGCATCGGGCGCGGCGACCGGTGGCAGACGCTGAAGGGCGTCACGGGCTCGGGCAAGACGGTCACGATGGCGCAGGTCATCGCCGACGCCGGCCGGCCCGCGCTCGTCCTGGCCCACAACAAGACCCTCGCCGCCCAGCTCTACGGGGAGTTCAAGGAGTTCTTCCCGCGGAACGCGGTCGAGTACTTCGTCTCGTATTACGACTACTACCAGCCCGAGGCCTACGTTGCCCGCAGCGACACGTACATCGAGAAGGACTCCTCGCGGAACGAGGAGATCGACAAGATGCGGCACGCCGCGACGCGCGCGCTGTTCGAGCGCCGGGACGTGATCATCGTCGCCTCTATCTCGTGCATCTATGGCCTCGGCGCGCCCGTCGACTACGGCGCCGTGACCGTCCGCTTGGCGAAGGGCGAGCGCACCCGTCGCGACAACGTCCTGCGCCACCTCGTCGATATCCAATACGAGCGCAACGACCTGAACTTCGTCCGCGGCAAGTTCCGCGTACGCGGCGATACGCTCGAGATCCATCCGGCCTACGAGGACCTCGCGGTCCGGGTCGAGTTCTTCGGCGACGAGATCGAGCGCATCACCGAGCTCGACCCGCTGACCGGCGAGGTGCTCGCGGAGCGCGATCGCATCGACATCTACCCCGCGCGCCACTTCGTGACGCCGCGTGAGAAGATGAACGAGGCGATCAAGGACATCGAGGTGGAGCTCGAGCAGCGCGTCAAAGAGCTGAAGGACCGCGAGCGGTTGCTCGAGGCGCAGCGCCTGCTCCAGCGCACGAACTTCGATCTCGAGATGCTTCGGGAGACCGGTACCTGCCACGGCATCGAGAACTACTCGCGCCATCTCGCGCGGCGGCCCGCCGGGAGCCGACCGTGGACGCTCCTCGATTACTTCCCGCCGGATTTCCTGATGTTCATCGACGAATCGCACATGTCGATCCCGCAGGCGCGGGGCATGTACTTCGGCGACAAGGCCCGGAAGGACATCCTTGTCGAATATGGCTTCCGCCTGTCGAGCGCGCTCGACAACCGGCCGCTGACATTCCCGGAATTCGAGGCCCGGCTCGACCAGACGATCTTCGTCTCGGCGACGCCCGGTCCGTACGAGCTGGAGCGCACGCCCGTCCTGGTCGAGCAGGTCATCCGGCCCACCGGCCTGGTGGATCCAGAGATCGACATCCGCCCTACCGAGGGGCAGATCGACGACCTGCTCGGGGAGATCAACACGCGGGTCGCGCGCGGCCAGCGCTCCATCGTCACGACGCTCACGAAGAAGATGGCCGAGGATCTGGCAGACTACCTGCGCGAGATGGGCGTGAAGGTCCACTACCTGCATTCCGAGATCGAGACCATCGAGCGCGTCGAGATCCTTCGTGACCTGCGGCTCGGCGTGTACGACGTTATCGTCGGGGTGAACCTCCTCCGTGAGGGCATCGACCTGCCCGAGGTCACGCTGGTGGCGATCCTCGACGCCGACAAAGAGGGATACCTGCGGTCCGAGGGCTCGCTCATCCAGGTCATCGGCCGCGCCGCCCGGCATCTCGAGGGACGCGTGGTCATGTACGCCGATCGGCGGACGGTCTCGATGGACAAGGCGATCAGCGAGACCGATCGCCGCCGCCGGCTGCAGCTCGCGTACAACAAAGAGCACGGGATCGAGCCGACGAGCATCGTGAAAGCCATCCGTGAGGTCGGCATGCGCTTGAAGCACGTGGCCGAGGTGGAGGGCGAATATGAGCGGCGCGGTCGACCGATCGCGGCGGGCGAGATGCCGAAAGACGAGCTCGCCCGCCTGGTGAAGGACCTCGAATTGCAGATGAAGCAGGCCGCCAAGCAGCTCGAGTTCGAGAAGGCGGCGGCGCTCCGCGACGAGGTCGTGCAGCTGCGCGGGCTCATGGTGCTCGAGCGCGGACCTGAGAGCATGTTCGCTGACGGGCCGCAGACGACGAAGAGCGTCATGCGGCGACGAAGGGGGTCGTGATGGTGCTCGGCGTACTGATCCCGATCGCGGTCCTTGGCCTGCTCATCGTCGCGGGCGCGGTGCTGTTCAACCGCGGCCGTGAGGGGCTGGATCTGGCACCCCGGAACCTGTTGCGCCTGTACCTCTACATCGCCTCGCTGGCCGGGATCATCGTGCTCGTTATCGGGCTCTCCGGCATCCTGAACGCCGGTTTCGCCACGGCCTTCGGTAACGGCTTCGTCTACGGGGAGTCGCCGCGGTTCGCCGCGCCGTGCCCGCCCGGCGCCGCCGGGTGCCAGTTATATCTGCAGCTCGATCCGGTCGAGCAGCAGCGTCAGCAGCTCGATCGCCGTCGCGCCGAAGACCTCATCCGCGGCGGCACGTTCGCGGTGTTCGGTCTGCTGTTCTGGAGCGCGCACTGGGCGGCACGGCGGGGCGCCCTCGCGCTGGACGAGGGTCAGTCGGGCATCCGGCGTGCGTACTTCATGCTCGGTACCGTGATCTTTGGCCTCGCCACGATCGTCCTGCTGCCGATGGGCGTGTACCAGGCGATCTCGAACCTGATCCTGCCGCCCATCGAGAACTCGTACCGCCCCGGCGCCGGCGAATCGCTCGCCGCTGGTGTCGTCACGCTGCCGGCGTGGCTCATCTACCTCTGGCTCGTCAGCCGGGACTTCCGCGGAGCGCGAGCGATCCCCTCGACCATGCCTTAGGTGCCGCTCGACCACATCCACGTCAAGGGCGCGCGGGAGCACAACCTCAAGAACGTCGACGTGAAGATCCCGCGCGACAAGATGGTGGTCATCACCGGCCTCTCGGGGTCGGGGAAGTCGTCGCTCGCGTTCGACACGATCTATGCCGAAGGCCAGCGCCGGTACGTCGAGTCGCTCTCCGCGTACGCGCGGCAGTTCCTCGGTCAGATGGAAAAACCGGACGTCGACTTCATCGAAGGGCTCTCGCCGGCCGTATCCATCGACCAGAAGGGCGCCACCCGGAATCCCCGCTCCACCGTCGGCACCGTGACCGAGATCTACGACCACCTCCGGCTGCTCTTCGCGCGCGTCGGCGTGCCGCACTGTCCGACCCACGGCGTGCCGATCGTCGCCCAGACCGTGCAAGAGATCGTCGACCAGATTGAGGGCTACCCGGAGGGCAGCCGGCTGCTTGTCCTTGGTCCGCTGGTCCGCGACCGGAAGGGCGAGCACCAGCAGCTCCTCGTCACGGCCAAGCGCGGCGGCTTCGCCCGTGTGCGGGTCGATGGATCGGTGCGGGACCTCACCGAGGACATCGTCCTCGACAAGATGAAGAAGCACTCGGTCGAGGTCGTCGTCGACCGTTTCGTCGTGCAGCGCGGCGCGGACGCGGAGGGCGACCGATCGCGGCTCACAGACTCGGTCGAGACGGCGCTGCGCCTGGGCGAGGGCATCTGCATCGTGTCGCCCGCCGACGAGCCCCAGTCCGCGCGCGTGCGCCCCGGCCCGGCCAGGCCGGCCCCGGGCGAGCGCCCTTCGAAGGAGCGGGTGTTTTCGGAGCGGCTCGCGTGTCCGGAGGGAGACTTCTCGATCGGGGAGATCGAGCCTCGCACCTTCTCGTTCAACTCTCCCCACGGCGCGTGTCCGGCGTGCACCGGCATCGGCACCCGCCTCGAGCCGGACGCCGACCTGATCCTCGCGAACCCGGATCTGTCCCTCGAGGATGGCGCGGTCCTCCCGTGGCAGCGCGAGAAGAGCACGGCCCAATACCGGCGCGCGATCCTGGCCGCGCTCGCGAAGAAGACCGGCTTCTCCCTGACGACGCCGGTGAAGGATCTGCCGAAGAAGGCGATCGACGCGATCCTGCACGGGACCGGCGCATCGCTGAAGCTGAGCTATGAGAACCGGAGCGGCCAGAAGCGCAGCTACGACGTCGACTTCGAGGGCATCGTCGGCTGGGTCGAGCGCCATCACAAGGAGACGACCTCCGACTTCACCCGCATCGATCTCGAGCGCTACATGAGCGAGCGGCCCTGCCCGACGTGCGGTGGCGCGCGCCTCAAGCCGGAGACGCTCGCGGTGAAGATCGGCGAGCGGAGCATCGTGGACGTCTCGCGGCTCTCCGTGCTCGAGTCGATCGACTGGGTCGGCCAGCTCGAGAGGGAGAAGGGCGGCCCGCTCAAGGTACGCGAGCGAAAGATCGCGAAGCAGGTGCTCAAGGAGATCCGGCAGCGGCTCGGGTTCCTGAAGGATGTCGGCCTCGACTACCTCACGATCGACCGCCCGGCGACGACGCTCTCCGGCGGCGAAGCGCAGCGGATCCGGCTCGCCACGCAGATCGGCTCCGGACTCATGGGCGTCCTGTACATCCTGGACGAACCGTCGATCGGGCTGCACCAGCGCGACAACGCGCGGCTCATCCGGACGCTCCTCGGGATGCGCGACATCGGGAACACCGTGCTGGTCGTCGAGCACGACGAGGAAACGATCCGCACCGCCGACTGGGTCATCGATGTCGGTCCCGGGGCCGGCGAGCACGGCGGTGAGATCATCGCCGAGGGCGCGCTGGATGTGATCCTGCGCTCGCCGCGCTCGGTCACCGGGGCGTACCTCTCCGGCCGGCGGCGCATCCCCGTCCCGGCCCATAGGCGGAACCCGAAGCGCGAGGCGATCGTCGTCCGCGGCGCCCGCGAGCACAACCTGAAGGACATCGACGTGCGTTTCCCACTCGGCGTGTTCATCGCGGTGACCGGCGTATCGGGATCAGGGAAGAGCACCCTCGTGAACGACGTGCTCTACCGCCGGCTCGCGCAGGCGCTGTCGCGGGCCAAGGATCGCCCCGGCGCCCACCGCACCGTGGAAGGCATCGCCCATATCGACAAGGTCGTCGACATCGACCAGTCGCCGATCGGCCGCACGCCACGGTCGAATCCGGCGACCTACACCGGCTTGTTCACGCCGATCCGCGATCTGTTCGCGGCCATCCCCGAGGCGCGCCTGCGCGGCTACACCGCCGGCCGCTTCTCGTTCAACGTGAAGGGCGGCCGCTGCGAGGCTTGCGCCGGCGACGGGATCATCAAGATCGAGATGCAATTCCTTCCGGACGTGTACGTCTCGTGCGAGGTGTGCGGCGGTAAGCGCTACAACCGCGAGGCGCTCGAGATCCATTACAAGGGCAAGAACATCAGTGACGTTCTCGAGATGACGGTCGAAGAGGCGCTCGCGTTCTTCGCGAACGTGCCGGCCGTCGAGTCGAAGCTCCGCACGCTGAATGACGTGGGCCTGAGCTACATCCACCTCGGCCAGCCGGCCACCACGCTCTCCGGCGGTGAGGCCCAGCGAGTGAAGCTCGCGACGGAGCTTTCGCGGCGCGCGACCGGGCGGACGCTCTACATTCTCGACGAGCCGACCACCGGGCTCCATTTCGCGGATGTCGAGAAGCTGCTCGAGGTCTTGCACCGCCTCGTCGATACCGGCAACACGGTCGTCGTCATCGAGCACAATCTCGATGTGGTGAAGACGGCCGATCATGTCATCGACCTGGGCCCCGGGGGCGGCAAGGCTGGCGGGGAGATCCTGGCCGAGGGCACGCCGGAGGAGGTCGCGAAGATCCGCCGGTCGTTCACCGGCCGCTACCTCCACGAGATCCTCACCACCGGCGAGCTGCGCGGCATCGCCTGAGGCGAGGCCCGTGAACCCCGTCGATCTGCTGCTGCTCGCCGCGTTCGTCCTCGCGGCCGCCCTGGGCGTCCGGTCCGGCTTCATCGCGACGCTGTACGGACTCGTGACCTGGATCGTCTCGATCCCGGTCGCGTTCGTGGCGCAAGTGCCCGGCGGATCGCTCATCGCGAGGGTCGGCTTCCCGGCGCCGGTGGCGACGACACTGGCATTCGTCGCCGTCCTCCTCGTCGTGACGAGCGGCTTCTCCGTGCTGGGCTCGGCGTTCGTGTTCCCGTTCGTTCGCCGGTTGCATCGAGATCGCGTGCTCTCGCTCGCGGACCGGCTCCTTGGTGTCCTTCCCGCAGTGCTCCGCGCGCTCGTCATCGCCGCGATCGGCCTCGCCGCCGCGCAGGTCGTCCCGTTGCAGACCGACGTACGTGCGGCGATCGAGGGGTCGCGGATCGCGCAGGCGCTCATCGCGGACGTCGCCGCGGTGCGGCCGCAGCTCGGCGCGCTTGCCGGCAACGACGAGGGCGCGCCGGTCTTCGTCACGAAGCTCGCCGAGGATCAGACCCAGAAGCTCGACCTCCCCGACGGGCTCAGTCTCGCAGCTGATCCCGAGGCGGAGCAGCGGCTGGTCGTCCTCGTCAATCAGGAGCGCACGTCGCGGGGGCTCGCGGCCCTGGTACTCGATTCCCGGCTCGTGAGCGTCGCGCGTGAGCACTCCCAAGAGATGTTCCGGCTGAAGTACTTCGGTCATCAGTCGCCGCTGACCGGGTCACCGTTCGATCGCCTCGCCGCGGCCCAGATCCTGTACACGCGAGCAGGAGAGAACCTCGCCTATGCGCAATCCGTCGTTGTCGCCCATCGCGGGCTCATGGACAGCGAGGGCCATCGCGAGAACATCCTGCGGACCGAGTTCACCCGGATCGGCATCGGTGTGATCTCGGCCGGACCCTACGGCCGGATGGTCACTCAGATGTTCCTGACGCCCTGAATCCGCATGTAACGGCCGCGGCTGCGAACTTGCAGGACCATCGCGGATGCCCAAACGGTTCGCCGCCGTCGTGGCGTGGCTCAACGCCGCCCTCGCAAGCCCATACCCCTTGCCGCTCGCGCTCGGGGGGGTTGCCGGCTATCTTGTCCTGGGCCCGCGGCTCGGGTGGCCGGACCAGCGGATCGACCTCGCCTTCTTGCTCACCCTCGTCACGTTCACGCTGGTCTTCGTCATCGAGCACCAGGGCTACCGCGAGCGCGCCGCGCTCCAGCTGAAGCTCGACGAGCTGCTGCGCGCCGTCAGCGGCGCGGATAACGCCAAGATCGGCGTCGAAGAGCTGCACGCCGGGGAGATCGACGATATGCGCGAGAAGAATCGCGAAGAGGGGCGACGCCAGCGGGTCGGCTAGGCTCGATCGTGTGGCCACACCTCTTCCCGCCGCCGAGCGGGCGGTCCGTCCGGTCCGCTTCGCCGCCCTCTCGATCCCGACCTTTCGCTCGTACTGGATCGTCAGCTGGATCTCCTCCACCGGCGACGGTATGGAGAACGTCATTCGTGGGCTCCTCATCGTGAAGCTCGTCGGGCTGGCCGGCGCCCCGCTCTGGCTCGGGATGGCCGTTTTCGCGCACTGGATCCCGTTCACGCTGTTCTCGCTGTACGGCGGAGCGCTCGCGGACCGCTACGACAACCGGAAGGTGCAGATCGTCGCGCAGCTGCTCTTGATGACCGCGGCGTTCGGCGTCGCCATGGCCACGCTCGCGGGCTTCGTCAATGTGTGGTGGATCCTCGGGCTGCTGCTCGTCCACGGCTTCGCCGGCGCGATCGGTAACCCGGCGCAGCAGACGCTCATTCACGCCATCGTCGGTCCGGATCGCCTGCTCTCGGCGATCAGCCTGAACTCGGGTGCCCGGCAGATCTCGTCGGTGATCGGGCCCGCGATCGCGGGATTGATCTATATCGCGTTCGGTCCCGGCTGGGGTCTGCTCGTGAACGCGCTCACCTTCGTTCCGCTGCTCGTGTTCCTCGCGTTCGTGCTGCGGCTTGCGCCCAAGGCGAAGATCGCGCCGCAGGCCGTCCTCGAGTCGCTGCGTGAAGGGATCGGGTTCGTCCGCGCGCGCCCGCGGATCGGCGCGCTCATCGGCGTCGAGATGCTGCCGGTCATCTTCCTCGGTCACACCTTCAACTCGTTGCTCGTCGTCTTCGCGACGGTCTACCTGCACGCGAACGAGCTGGGCTATTCGTTCCTGCTCGTGGCGAGCGGCCTCGGCGCGGTCGGTGCAGCCCTCTACCTGGCGTACGCCCGCGAGCGCGTGAACACGACGCCGGTCATCGTCGGGGGCGCAGTGGTCGAGATGATCGCGATCTTCTTCTTCGCGCTCTCGACGACGTACGCCGTTTCGTTCGGGTTGATGATCTTCGTGGGTGCGGCGACCGTGCTCACGCAGGCGTTCAACAACACGACCCTGCAGCTGTCGGCGCCGGACCGCATCCGTGGCCGGGTCATGGGGGCATATAGCTTCGGTACGCAGGGGCTCCGCGTCATCAACGGTCCGCTGCTCGGGTTCCTCGCGACCGTGCTGGGCGCGCCCCTCGCGGTCGCCGGGTCCGCGGCGGTGGTCCTGGTCGGTCTCGGCGGGATCGTCGCCGCCGTGCCGCAGCTGCGGGGCGGCCCCGAGCGCTAGCCGGCTGCGGCCAGCGGGGCCTCGACCCGCGCCGGCGGGCGCGGTACGGCGCGCATCAGGAGCGCGCAAGCGACGCTGAGTCCGCCCGCGGCGAACAGGACGACCCCGATACCGCCGCGCTCCGCGACGAGCGCCATCGGGGCGACCGCAAGCCCGCCGAGCCCGATCGAGAGGCCGAGCATGAGTCCGCTCACCATGCCGAGGCTCCCCGGCATGCTTTCCTGGCCGCGCACCGCGAGGACGACGAACGACCCGTTTAGCAGCATCCCGCTCACCGCCGCGGCAATGACGAAGAGGGGACCCACCGACTCCTGCGATCCGAGCAGCACGCAGAACGGCGCCGCCGAGAGCAGGCTCGCGACGATCACGCGATCGCGACCGATGCGGTCCGCGAGCCACCCGCCGAAGAGGCCACCGACGGCGCCCGCCAGCAGGAAGAGCGTGAGAAGCTGCGAAGACGTGACGACGTCGGCGCCGCGGCTCACCGCGTACAGCGGCAGGAACGAGCTCACGAGGGCAGACGCCCACGAGCGGGTCGCCGCCACCGAGATGAGACCCACGAGCATCCGCCGGTTCGCGCGCAGCACGGCGCGGAGCGGGAGCGGCGCGCTCGGGCGCGCAAGGTCGCGCGGACCGAACCGCCAAACGAGCGCCGCCATCACGATCGCCGGTAGGGCGACGATCCAGATGCCTTCGAAGCCGATCGTCGCGATGATCAGGCCGATGAAGAATGGGCCGATCGGGAGACCGAAGTTCCCCGCGCTGATGTAGACGCTCATCCAGCGACCGCGCGCGTGCTGTGGCACGGACGCGGCGACAAGCGCTGCGCTCACCGGGTGATAGAGCGCGGTACCGATGCCGCCCGCAACGAGCGCCACCACCACGAAGGCGAGCCCGGGCGCGAGACCGAGCGCGCCGGCGGCGATCCCCGACAGCGCGACGCCGGCCCAGGCCATCCACCGCGTCCGGCCGCCCCGGTCGGCGAGATGGCCGAGCACGGGCTGGGTGAACGAGGACGACACCTGGTACACGGTGACCAGCAGTCCGGCGAGGCCGAGGCCGATGTCGAGCCGCCCCAGCAGAAGCGGCAGCAGCGCCGGCAAGAGGTACGCATACGAATCGTTGGTGAGGTGGGCGAGGGCCATCACGCCGACGGCCGAGCGCCGGTCACGTTCAGTCGCCAAGCGCGTCCCAGAGCACCTCGGCGAGATGGCGGACCCGGACCTCGCTGTTCCTCACGTCGAGCCCGCCGCGGAGGTGGGTGAGGCAGCCGGGATTGTCGGTGATGACGACGTCCGCACCGGTCGCCCGGACGTTCGCGAGCTTCCGCTCGAGGATCCGATCGGCGACCTCCGGATAGTCGAACGAGAAGCTTCCGCCGAAACCGCAGCAGACCGATGACTCGGCCATCTCGATGAGTTCGACACCCGCGATGTCGAGCAGAAGCGCACGGGGCTCGTCGTGGATGCCCAGCACGTTTGCCGACTGGCAGGCGTCGTGGTAGGTCGCGCGGATCGCGAGCGGCCGTCCTCGGGCACCGCTGCGTAGGGCGAGCTCGGCGCAATACGTCGTGAACGGCCGGATGCGCAGGGCGAGCGCGGTCGCGCGCGCTGCCCACTCCGGCTCACCGGCGAGGATCTTCGGATAGTCCTGCATCATCGTGATCGCGCACGATGACGAGGGCGCGACGATCGCGTCCGCGTCGACGCGTTCGAGCGCGGCGATGGCGTCCTTCGCCATCGCGGTCCCCCGCTCGCGATCGCCGCTGTTCAGCTGCGGCAACCCGCAGCAGCGGCGCCCCTCGGCGATGTGGACCGCTGCGCCGAGCGCCTGCAGCACGCGTGCTGCCGCGTATCCGGCGTTCGGCAGGAAGCGGTCGACGATGCACGAGGGGAACAGCGCCACCCGCGCGATGGGCGCCGGCGGGTTCGTCGTCGCGACCTCGTGCGCCCGGTAGTGCAGCGGGTGCGCGGCGAACGCCGGCAGCGACTTCTCGCGGCCGAGCGCTCCGAGCAGCGGGGGCCGCACCTGGCCCGCGTGCTCGAACGGCCCTTGGAGCCGCGTGCCCCACAAGGCCGCCCGGTCGATGCGGTCGGGGGTCGACCATTGGGCGAGCGCGGCCCGCTTCAGAGGCGTCTTGCCCGTCCGTGGCGCGGCCTGAGCTCGGACGTCGTTGATGAGCGAGGCGAGCGGGATGCCCACCGGGCAGACAGTGTCGCAGGCGTTGCAGCCGACGCAGAGGTTCTGTTCCTGCGCGACGCTGTCGATGCCGTGATGCCACGGCGAGACGACCAGGCCGATGGGCCCGGTATAGATGTGCCCGAAGACGTGGCCGCCCACGACCTGGTACGACGGGCACACGTTGCTGCAGGCGCCGCAGCGGATGCAGCTGAGCGCCTCGCGGAAGGCGGGGTCCTCGCGCATCGCGCTCCGCCCGTTGTCGATGAGAACGAAATGCAGCTCCTTAGGACCGTGTACGCCGATCTGCAGCGTTAGCTCGATGTCCGCGGAGCGGGACGGCCCGGTGATGAGCTGGGTGTACGTCGATAGCTTCTGCCCGGTCGCGCTGCGCGCGAGCAGCTTCAAGATGGCTGTGGCGTCGTCGAGGGCCGGGACGATCTTCTCGATCCCGACGACCGCGATGTGCGTCGCCGGCAGGGTCGTCGCGAGGTCGGCGTTGCCCTCGTTCGTCACGAGCAGGAGGGTCCCGGTCTCAGCGATGAGCGCGTTGCCGCCGGTGATTCCGACCTGCGCGGCGATGAACTTCTCGCGCAGCTCAGCGCGGGCGACGGCAACGAGCGTCGCAATGTCGGACGGGATCGGCCGGCCGAGCACGCGCGAGAAGAGCGCCGCCACGTCCTCGCGGGTCTTGTGAATCGCGGGCGCGATCAAGTGCGACGGCTTCTCGCCGGCGAGCTGGATGATCCATTCGCCGAGGTCGGTCTCGACCGGCGTGATCCCGTGGGCGATGAGGTGATCGTTCAGGTGGATCTCCTCGGTCGCCATCGACTTGGACTTCACCACGAGCGTCGCGCCCCGCTCGGTGCAAAGCTCGGTGACGACCCGCCGCGCTTCCGCCGCGTCGGCCGCGCGATGGACGACCGCTCCCACAGCCTCCGCCTCGAGCGTGAACCGCTCGATGAGCGCGGGCAGATCGTCGATCGCCGCGCGCTTGCGCGCGGTGAGATCGGCCCGCAGGGTCGGCCAGTCGACCTCGTCGATGCGCGTCTGCCGCTTCTCGCGGAACGTCGGCAGCGCGCGGCCGAGGGCCGTCGCGAGCACCTTCGAGCGCAGCGCCCGGTCGAGCTTGCGCGTGAGATCGGCCCGCGAGGTCGTCATGCGTACGCCCGGTCGAGCAGGTCCATAAGGTGCACGACCGGGGTGCGCTCTCCGATTGCCCGGAGGGCGGCCTCGATCTGCATCTGGCAGCCGGGGTTCGCCGTGACGACCAGCTCCGCGCCGCTCAGCTTGATGCGTTCCGCCTTGCGGTGGCCGAGGCGGGCAGCGAGCTCCGGCTGCGTCACGTTGTACGTGCCTGCGCTGCCGCAACACCAATCAGCCTCCGCCAGCGGCACGAGCTCGAGGCCGGGGATTGCCTCGAGCAGCGCGCGGGGCTGATCCTTGATCCGCTGCCCGTGGATGAGGTGGCAGGGATCGTCGTAGGCGACGCGGGCGCGGAGCGGTCCGGGCGGCGCGACAAGACCCACGCCCGCGAGGTACTCGCTCGCGTCCTTCACCCGCGCCGCGAATCGCTCGGCTCGCTCGTGCCATCTGTGGTCGTCCTTCAGCAGCCAGCCGTACTCCTTGAGGTTGGCGCCGCAGCCGGCCGCGTTCACGATGAACGCGTCGACGTCCAGCCCTTCCAGGTCCGTGATGTTCCGCTTGGCGAGCGCGCGCGCCCCGTCGCGCTCGCCGGCGTGCGCGTGCAGGGCGCCGCAGCAGGTCTGGGCCCGCGGGACAAGCACCTCGATCCCGTTCCGCGCCAGGACGCGCGCCGTCGCGGCGTTCGTGTCGGCGAACGCGGCCCGCATGACGCATCCGGTGAAGAGGGCGACCTGTCCCCGTAGCGCCCCGCTCGGCACGAAGCGGGCGGGCAGGGTCTGGCTGCTCGGCGCCCGCTCGGGGATGAGTGCGAGCAGATTGGCCAGTCGTTCCAACCGGATCGCGCGGAGGACCGCCCCGGCACCAAGGCGCTTGGACAGGTGCCCGCAGCGCGCGAAGAGCGCGAGGCGCGCCGGCGACGAGATCAGCCAGCTGAAGATGATCGTGCGCAACAGGCGCGCCGGCAGGGACGGGCGGCGGGCCGCGACGACCTGCGAGCGCGCGGCCTCCATGAGCTTGCCGAACGACACGCCGGACGGGCAAGCGGTCTCGCACGCTCGGCAATCGAGGCACTTGGCCATGTGATCGGCGAAGGCGTCGTTCCCGGCGTCGAGCCGGCCGTCCCAGACGTTCTTCATGAGCCGGATGCGGCCACGCGGCGAGTCCATCTCGACCCCGAGCTCCGCGAACGTCGGACACGTCGGCAGACAAAGACCGCAATGCACGCAGCGCGCGATCAGCTCCTGAGCGGGCGCGTCCGCGTTCGGGAATCCCGGGACGCGGCTCATCCGATGGCCGATCGCGCGGGCTCGAGGATGCCCGCGGGGTCGAAGGCGTCCTTGATCCGCCGCATCAGGAAGGCGCCGCGCGGCGGGAGCTCGGCGAATGCCGCCAGCGGGGGCTGCGACCGCTCGATGCGGGCGCCGCCGCCGAGCACGCGTGCGTTCGCGACCAGGGCATCGGCGGCGCGCGCGACCGCGGCATCATCTCCACGGAGCTGCACGTGCACGATACCGCTCGCCGCGTCGGCCACGATGCGCGACGTGACATCAATGCGCGCGGCCGCCGCTGCGAACGGGTCCTGCGCCGAAAGCGGCAGGACCGCGCGGACGAGCGCGCCCGCCGTCGTTGCGTCGACGATCTCGCGCAGGGCATCCAGCGCCGCCGGGATGTCCTCGACAGCCTCCACCGACCCGCCGCGGTCAGCGGCGACACGCGCGAGCTCGGCGACCGTCCGGTCCGCCGGCGGCGGCTCGCCGGCTGCCGCAAGGGTGAGCCACCAGCCCAGGTCCGGTATGTGCTCCACGACCAGCGCCGTCGGCCGGACGGAGGTGCGGATCACCGCGTCGGCCGCCACGAACGCGTCGGTCGGTGAGCGGAAGGATGCACGAGCGCCACGAGTGACCGGGGGCAACGGCAGGACCTTGAAGGTCGCCTCGACGATCACCCCGAGCGTGCCGAGCGAGCCCGTGAACAGCTTGTTCAGGTCGTAGCCGGCCACGTTCTTCACGACCCGGCCGCCGGTCCGCACGACGTTCCCGTCGGGCAACGCCGCCCGCAGCCCGATGAGGAGGTCTCGCACGCCGCCGTAGCGATAACGCGCGAAGCCGGCGCTGTTCGCGGCGATGACGCCGCCGAGGGTCGCGCCTCGCGCGACGTGTGGCGGATCGAGCGGAAGGAACTGCCCGGCAATCTCGAGGATGGTGCGGAGCTCGGCCAGGCGCGTGCCGGCCGCGACCGTCACCGTGAGGTCCGCCGGCACGTGGTCGACGATTCCGGTTAGCGCGCCCGTTTCGAGCACGACATCGGTCTCACGGAGCACGCCCTGGTGGTCCTTCGTTCCGCCACCGCGGACGCGTACCGAGCGGCGGCCCGTCGCGCACTCCGCGAGGGTGGCCGCGCAGGCGTCCGCGGTGGCGGGGCGGACGCGCTCAGCGGCTGGCATGGAGCAGGAACTCTTTGCAGCGCGAAGGGGTGGGGAAGATCTTGCCGGGGTTGGAAATGCCGAGTGGGTCGAAAGCGTCTTTCACCCGGCGCATCGTCGCGAGGTCCGCCGGCGCGTACTGCAGCGGCATGTGGCAATTCTTCTCCATCCCGACACCGTGCTCGCCGGTGATCGAGCCGCCGACGCGCACGCAGGCCTCGAGGATCTCGCGGCCGGCGGCATGGACGCGCTCGAGCTCGGCAGCGCCTTTCGAGCCGTCGAACATGATCAGCGGGTGGAGGTTGCCATCGCCGGCGTGAAAGACGTTGGCGATGCGCAAGCCGTAGCGCTCCCCGACGGCGACGACCTCGCGAAGGACCTCGGGGAGCTTCGTGCGCGGGATCACGCCGTCCTGGACGTAGTAGTCGGACGCCAGCCGGCCCATCGCCGCGAACGCCCCCTTCCGGCCGGCCCAGAGCTTGTCGCGCTCGAGTGCTGTCGCGGCGACGCGGATCAGGTTCGCGTGCGACGCATGGCAGATCGCCTCGATCCGCTCGCGGAGGTCGTCGAGTCCCTCGCGCACGCCGTCCACCTCGAGAAGCAGGATCCCGCCCGCGTCGAGCGGATAGCCCGCGTGCACCGAGGCCTCGACGGCCTCGGTCGAGAGCTGATCCATCATCTCGATCGCGCTCGGCACGATGCCGGCGGCGATGATCGCCGAGACCGCGCTCGATGCGTCGTCCATCGTCGGGAAGGCCGCCATGAGCGTCCGTTGGTCCTCGGGGATCGGGGTCAGCTTCACCGTGACCTCGGTGACGATGCCGAGGGTGCCCTCGGATCCGACGAACGTTCCGACGAGGTCGTACCCGTCGTACTCGATAGCCTTCCCGCCGAGTCGCACAATCGTCCCGTCGGACATGACGATCTCGAGTCCGGTCACATGATTCGTCGTCACCCCGTATGCGAGCGTGTGCGGCCCGCCGGAGTTCTCGGCCACATTTCCGCCGATCGTGCAGGCCTTCTGGCTCGACGGATCGGGGACGAAGTACAGGCCGAACGGCGCGGCGGCAGTCGACAGGTGCAGATTCACGAGGCCGGGTTGCACGACGGCGCGCAAGTTGGGCACGTCCAGCTCGAGGATGCGCGACATCCGAGCGAAGGACAGGACGACGCCGCCTTCGATGGGGATCGCGCCTCCCGAGAGGCCCGTGCCCGCGCCGCGCGGGACGATCGGCACGCCGTGCTCCGCACAGAAACGCGCGAGCTTCGCGACGTCGGCCGTGTCGTTCGGCAACACGACCGCGTCAGGGGTCGCCGTGTCGATCGATCCGTCGTATTCGTAGAGCAAGAGATCCTCGCGCGCCCAGAGCACCTTGTCCGATCCGAGAAGCGCGCGCAGCATCCGCGCCAGCTCGGGTCCGCGAAGTCCGGCACGCACCGCGGCCGGTGCCTGACTCATGTCGCCCGCGCGTCGCGCCCGCGCAGCGCCTCGACGAGATCGGCGGCCGCGCGGCGCATCTGCGGGACGAACTCGACGCAGCGCTGCTTGCTCAGCCGGCTCGCCGGCCCGGAGATGGAGAGCGCCGCGATCGGCGCGCCGATCGGGCCCACCGCGATCGCGACGCAGCGCACGCCTTCGTCGTACTCCTCGTCATCGATCGCGTAGCCGCGCTCGCGCGCTTCATCGAGCGCCCGAGCTAGGGCGCCGCGATCGACCAGGGTGCGCGCGGTGTGTGCGCGCAGCCCCGCGTGATCGAGGAGCGAGTCACGTTTGGATTGCGGCAACGACGCGAGCAACGCCTTCCCCGCACCGGTGGCATGCAGCGGCACGTGGTTGCCCACGACGGTGAAGAGCCGCACGACCTGGGGGCTCGCCGCGGTCTCGATGTACACGGCCGTGGCGTCGTCCAGCACGCTCAGGTTCGCGGTCTCGCGCGTCGTCTCCACGAGGCTCTGGAGCAGCGGCCGTGCCGCGAGGCGCAGCTCGTTGTACCGGCTCCGAGCCTCTACCAGCGTCGCGAGCTTCGCACCGGTGTAATAGCGGCTGGTCTCGGCGTTCTGCCGGACGTAGCCGCGCCGGAGCAGGGTGGCGAGCAGCCGATGGACGGTGCTGACATGGAGCTTGGTCCGCGTGGCGAGCAGGGTGATCGAGACCTCGCCCTCGGCCGCGGCCAGCGCCTCGAGGAGGTCGAGCGCCCGGTCGACGGACTGGACCGACCGCCGGGAGCGCCGCGGCTCGGTGACTTCTTTCACTCGTCGGAATCCCACATCTGCTCAGCGAAATGATAGCCGCACGCCCTTCCTATCCTTCCTTGTGATGGCTGACCGGTCGGACCGCCGCACCACCCTCCTCGCCCAGGCCGGGTCCTTCCCTGCCTCGCCCGGCGTCTACCTGTTCAAGGACGCGCGCGGCCGGGTGCTCTACGTCGGCAAAGCCGACGTGCTGAAGGACCGGATCCGCAGCTATTTCGGCCCGAGTCTCGACGTCCGGCACGTGCGGCTCGTCGAGCGGGCGGACCGCATTGACTACCTGCTCACCGGCAGCGTGTCCGAGGCCTATCTCCTCGAGGCGAACCTCATCAAGCAGCACCGGCCCCGCTACAACATCCGGCTCAAGGACGACAAGTCCTATCCCTACGTGAAGGTCACGCTCGGCGAGGATTTCCCGCGCATCGCGCGCACCCGCGAGCTCGGCGACCGGACGGCCCGCTACTTCGGGCCGTACGCCAACGCGAAGTCCGTCGATGAGTCGCTCGATCTGCTGCAGAAGCTCTTCCCGTACCGCACCTGCAAGCTCACGATCGTGGCAGCCGACGATGGGACCGGCCGGACGGTCCCACCATCCGCGCTGCCGGGCGGGCGCCCGTGCCTTCTCTATCACCTGAAGCGCTGCACCGCGCCGTGCGTCGGCGCCACGACGAAAGCGGAATACGGCGCGACGGTCGCGCGCAGCGTCCAGTTCCTCGAGGGCCGTTATGACGCCTTGTCCCGGGATCTGCGGCACGAGATGGTCGTGGCGTCCGAAGGCGAGGAGTACGAGCGGGCGGCGCTCATGCGCGACCGGGTCCAGGCCATCGATCGCACGATGGAGCGGCAGGAGGTCCACGCGTACAAGGGCGATGACTTCGACGCGCTGGGCGCCGCGATCGCCGAAGGCGACGCGGCCGTGCAGCTCCTGCGCGTGCGCGACGGCACCGTCGTCGGCCGCGATCAGTTCTTCCTCGAGGGCACGGAGGGCGCGACCGCGGCGGATGTGCTCGGCTCATTCCTCCGCCAGCACTACGCCGCCGCGGCGTCGTTGCCTCCCCAGATCGTGGTGGCGGAGGCGATCGCGGACGCCCCGGCGTTCGTCGCGTTCGCCGAAGAGAAGCGCGGAACGCGCGTCGCGCTGCACGTCCCGCAGCGCGGCAAGAAACGGCGGCTCATCGACCTCGCGGTGCGGAACGCGCACGACGCGCTCGAGCAGGAGCGGGTGCGCTGGCTCGCCGACAAGGGGAAGACCGAGGGCGCACTCGGCGAGCTCCAGGCCGCGCTCGGGCTGGACGGGCCGCCGAAGCGCATCGAGTGCTTCGATGTGAGTCACGTCCAGGGGACGAACGTCGTGAGCTCGATGGTCGTCTTCGAGAACGGCAAGCCGGCGAAGCAGTCATATCGCCGCTTCCGCACGAAGCTCGGCGACCGCAACGACGACTTCGCGAACATGCGCGACACCCTTCGGCGCCGCTTCGCGCGGAGCGCCGCCGGGGTCGAAGAAGGTTGGCCGACGCCGGATCTGCTGATCCTCGACGGCGGGAAGGGCCAGCTCGCCGCGGGTGTGGCGGCGCTGTCCGACGCCGGGCTGCTCCAGATCCCGATCGCCGCCCTCGCGAAGGAGCGTGAAGAGCTCTTCGTGCCCGGGCGGACCGGACCGATCCTCCTGCCCGCCCGATCGCAGGGGCTGTTCCTGGTCCAACGGATCCGCGACGAGGCCCATCGCTTCGCGGTCACGTACCACCAGCAGTTGCGCGGGCGGCGGGCCATCCGTTCGGTGCTCGACGACGTCCAGGGTGTCGGCCCCGCGAGGAAGCGGGCCCTGCTGCGGACATTCGGTTCCGTGCAGGCCATGCGCGACGCGTCGGCGCGGGAGCTGGCGGCGGTCGCCGGCGTCGGGCCGGCCCTTGCCGAACGGATCAAGCATGCTATCGACTGACCGACAAGGTCGACATCAACGATACGCATATTCGGCTACAGAACGTTGAGTTTTCGTTGACAATCGACGAGCCCAGGTCGAAAGTCGAGGGATGGCGAATCCGGTCATCGGTCGGTGCCCGATCTGCAACGAGGCGCTCCGTGTAGTCCGTCTCGACTGCGAGTCCTGCGGCACGCGTCTCGAAGGCACGTTCACTCTCGGGCGGTTCCACTCGCTCAGCCCGGACCACCTCGAGTTTCTCGAGATCTTCATCCGCGCGCGCGGCAACTTCAAGGATGTCGAACGGGAGCTCGGCATTTCCTACCCGACGGTCCGGTCGCGGCTCGATGCCGTGATCCGCGCGCTGGGGTTCCCGTCGCAGGCGGAGCCTGATCGGGACGTCGAGCGGCGCAAGGAGATCCTTCGCGAGCTCGCAGAGGGCAAGATCGCGCCGGACGACGCGGCGGCGCTGTTGGAGAACGACCGATGAGCCCCGAACAGCACGAGCCCGAGCGGGAGGCGCGCCGCGCGGATCGCGAGCGCGCGCGCGACGAGCGGCGGACGCTCCGCGAGCAGATCCGGCGGAGCCTCCATGGCACCTTCCCGCGTGAGCTCGGCGAGCATATCGGGCGCAGCATCCGCGATTCCATGAGCTTCAACTTCGATCTGGGCGACATGGCCGAGGTCGGTGGTGAGGAGTACTCCGAGATTGTCGAGCGGGACTTCACGGTCGGGGAGCTCCCCCGGCTGTCCGTCCGGAACATCTCCGGTCAGACCCGGATCACGGTGGGTCCGAACCGCACCGTCCACGTGCGCGCGCGCAAGCGGGTGCGCGGCACGAGCGAGGAGCGCGCGAAGCGCCTGCTCGAGAACGTGGAGGTCCGCATGGACCAGTCCGGCGACGACATCACGCTCCGCCCTCACCTCTACGAGCAGGATCGCGGCTGGGTCGACATGTTCCGCGGTGGCCGTGTGGCCGTCGACTTCGATATCGCCGTGCCGCGCCAGATCCGTATCGAGAGCCACACCGTGAGCGGAGACGTCGGCATCGTCGGCACGCGCGGGCCGTTGGAGGTCCAATCCGTCTCCGGCGATGTCACGCTCGACGACGTGCAGGGTCCAACGCGCCTCAAGACGGTGAGCGGCGACGCCCGCTGCGTGGACTTCGCCGGGCAGCTTGAAAGCAACAGCGTGAGCGGCGATCTCAACTTTGATCGCTGCCTGTTCCACGGTTCGGACATCACCACGGTGAGCGGAGACCTCCGGTTCGACGGCGACCTCGCGATCGCGCGAGAGCACCGGATCAAGACGATCAGCGGCGACGTGTCGCTCGCGCTCGTCGGCAGCTCCTATGACATCAAGTTCAAGACCATGAGCGGCGACCTGGAGTCGTCGAGCGAGGCGCGGATCGTCCGCGAGGAACGACGCGACAAGCACGTCATCATCGGTGCAGGTGAGACGAAGATCACCGTCAAGACCGTGAGCGGTGACCTGGAGACACGAACGACCGCCGGATCGGTGCCGGTGAGCGGCCCGGACGCGGCGGCGGAGCAGCCCCGGGACCCGGAGCAGACCGCTCCGATGACGCCGGGCTTCGACACGACCCGAGCGGACGTACGCGACCTGCTCGAGCGTGTCGCGCGCGGCGAGCTCGACGTCGAGAGCGCGGCCGCCGCGCTCGACGACGCTCGTCTGGGTGGCTGATGCCGAGCGAAGAGGGCAAGCAGATCCTGCGGCTCCTGGCGGACGGGAAGGTCGACGCCGAGCAGGCGTACCGACTGCTCCGCGCGCTCGGCGACGTGGAGGAGCGCGGCGCGCCCACGCCGCCACCGCGCGGCGCTCGGGCGCAGCCGCCAGCCGACCCGCCTATCCCGCCTGGCCTGGGTCGACGGACGCTGCGGATCATCGTCACCTCCGCCGGCAAGAACAAGGTGAATATTGCCATCCCGCTTGCCATCGCGCGGATGGGCAAGACGAAGATCGCCGCGAGTGGGCTCGTCCGAGAGCAGCTCGCGAAGTTCGGCATCGACCTCGATGACGTGCTTCGCCAGGTTTCGCACACCGGCACGATCGTTGACATCGCCGAGGGCGACGACCGCGTTCTCATCAACGTCGAGTGACCGGACCCGCGTAGACTCAACGCCTTGGGTCTCATCGGCAGGACGGTCATCAACGCCATCGCCATCGCCGTGGCGGCTTACCTCCTGCCCGGCATCACCTTCGGCACCCATCACCTCTATGGCTACGGAGCGACCGATCCGTGGATCTCGCTGCTACTGACGGCCTTCGTGCTCGGGATCGTCAACGCGTTCGTGAAGCCGATCGTCGAGCTGATCTCGCTGCCGATCAGCTGCCTGACCCTCGGCCTGTTCCACTTCGTCGTGAGCGGCCTGATGCTGCTGCTCGTGTCGGCGGTCCCGTTTCTGGATTTCACCGTCCACGGGATCATCACGGCGATCATTGGCGCGGTCGTGATCGGCATCGTCGGCTTCCTCGCCGCGCGACTCATCCCGCACTAGCGTCGTGACCGCGCGTCCCGACTTCGTCGTCGTCACCGGCCTGTCCGGCGCGGGGAAGTCCCAGGCCGTGAAGGTCTTCGAGGACCTTGGCTACTACATCCTCGACAACCTGCCGCCCGAGCTCATGTCCACGACGCTCGAGGTGGCGCGCAAGGGCGGCCACCGGCGGATCGCGATGGTCGTCGATGCGCGGAGCGGCGCGCTCTTCGCGGACGCGGCGGCTGCGCTCGACGGCCTTGCCGCGGCGGGCACGAAGCCGCATCTGCTGTTCTTCGACGCCTCGGACGAGGTGCTCCTCCGCAGGTACAGCGAGACGCGACACCGCCATCCGCTCGAGTCCGCGGGCGGCGTGCAGCCCTCGATCGAGGGGGAGCGTCGGCTGCTCGTCGAGGTGCGCGAGCGGGCGGACAAGGTGATCGACACGACGCACCTCACGGTGAAGGATCTGCGGGACACGGTGCACTCGCTGTATGGCGAGGGCACATCGGGAATGCTCGTCCAGCTCGTGAGCTTCGGCTACAAGTACGGCCTGCCGCCCGCCGCCGACCTCGTGTTCGACGTGCGGTTCATGGAGAACCCGTTCTACATCGATGCGCTGCGACCGCTCTCGGGCAGCGATGAACTGGTGCGGCGATTCGTCCTCGATCACCCTGCGACGAAGGCGTTCCTCGACCGGCTCATGCCGCTGCTCGATTTCACGCTCCCACGGTACGAAGAGGAGAAGAAAGCGCGGCTCGGCGTCGCCTTTGGCTGCACGGGTGGGCGTCACCGGTCCGTGGCGATCGCCGATGACGTCGCGCGCCGCCTGCGCGGGTCGTGGCGCGGCGAGGTCGTCGTCGAGCATCGCGATCGCGACAAGCCGGATATCCGCACGTGACCCGCGGCGTCTCCGCCCGCGACCGCGCGCCGCTCTCGGATGAGGTGAAGGCCGAGCTCGCGCGCCTTCCGCTGCGCGCGTGCGACGAGCGCGTGCTCGCGGCGCTCCTCCCGCGCGCGGGCCATCTCGGCGTGCCGGCGCGGCGCCTCGCGCACCGGACCGAGGATGCGGGCGCACGGTCCGCCCTGCGCCGATCCTGCTGCCGTCGCGCGTACCTGCGGGGCCTCGTGCTCTCCGGCGGCTCCCTGTCGGCGGGCGCGTCCGGCTACCTGCTCGAGATCCGACCGCCGCGCGGCGAGGTCCGGCGCGCGGCCGCGGTCCTCGGACGGGAGGGCTTCGCGCCGGCGATCCGCTCCCGCCGAGGGCAGCTTGTGTTCACGTTCCGGGATGCCGAGCTCATCGCGGCGTACCTGCGCGCGGCAGGGGCGGGCGAGACCCTCTTGCGCTTCGAGGCGAAGCGGGTCTCGCGCGAGGTCCGCGGGCGGACGAATGCCCTCGTGAACGCCGAGTCGGCCAATCTCGGGCGCGCGGTCGTGGCCGCGCGGACGCAGACGGAGGCGATCCACACCCTGGCCCGGACCGGACGCCTCGCCGGGCTCCCCGCACCGATCCGTGATGTGGCGCGCGCGCGGCTTCGCGCTCCGACCGCGACGCTCGCCGATCTCGCGCGCCGGCTCGACACGACGAAGTGGGTCGTTCGCTCGCGGCTGCGGCGACTGGTCGCAGAGGCGGGGGCATGACCCGCGGCCGCCTCGTCGTCGGTAACTGGAAGATGAACCCGCCGACGGTCGAGGACGCCGTCGCGCTCGCGCTCTTGGTGGCTGCGATGCCCAAGAGTGGCACCCACGTCGGCGTGGCGCCGCCGTCGATCGCGCTGAAAGCCGTCAGCGAGGCGCTGCGCGGTGGCGACGTCGCGGTCTTCGCGCAGGACGTGCATTGGGAGGAGCAGGGCGCGTACACCGGTCAGACGAGCGCGGCGATGCTGCTTGGCGTCGCCGAGGGTTCGATCGTCGGACACTCGGAGGTCCGCCGCGACCAGGGCGACGACGACGCGCGCGTCGCGAAGAAGCTCGCGCGTGCCCTCGGTGCCGGCCTGCGGGCGATCCTCTGCGTGGGCGAGAGCGAGCCGCAGTTCGCGGCCGGGGAGACCGGCGCGGTGCTCGCGCTGCAGATCGCACGCGGCGTCGCGGAGGCCGGCGCGCTTGCCGCAGATCGCTTCGTCGTCGCGTACGAGCCCATCTGGGCGATCGGTACCGGCCGGCCGGCCAGCGGACCGCACGCGACCGCCGCGGCGATGACCATCCGGACGGCGTTGCGCGCGGTCGGCGCACCGGCTGACGGGATCGCCATCCTCTACGGCGGCAGCGTGTCCGCACGCGGCGTCGCGGAGTTCTCCCGCGCGGAGGGGATCGACGGCGCGCTCGTCGGCGGCGCATCGCTGAAGCCGGACGAGTTCGCTGCGATCGTGCGGGCCTTCGGGCCGTGACCGCGACCTACCGGCCGGTGGTGCTGTGCATCCTGGACGGCTGGGGCCAGGCACCCGACTCGCCGGCGAACGCGGCGACGCGCGCCACGACACCCCGACTCGACGCGATCCTCCGCGATCAACCGCACGCGACGCTCGACGCGAGTGGCACCGCGGTCGGCTTGCCTGACGGTGTCATGGGCAACAGCGAGGTCGGGCATCTGACGATGGGCGCCGGCTACGCCGATCCTCAGGCCCTCGAGCGCATCGACCGGTCGATCGCCGACGGCGGCTTCCTCGCGAACGCCGCGCTCCGTGCCGCGTGCGCCGCCGCTCGCGCGGGCCAGACGCTCCATCTGATGGGACTCCTCTCGACCGGGGGAGTGCACGCGGATATGCGCCACCTCGCGGCGCTCATCGCACTCGCGGGCCGTGAGGGCGTACGGAACGTCGTCGTGCATGCGTTCCTCGACGGGCGAGATATGCCACCGCGCAGCGCGCTGCCGCTCATCGGCCAGGTCGGTGCGCGCATCGCGACGGTTCACGGCCGGTACTACGCGATGGATCGCGACCGGCGCTGGGATCGCACATGCCGTTCGTACGACGCGATCGTCGATGCCCGTGGCGCACGCGTCGCGTCGGCCGAGGAGGCGCTCGCGCGCTGCTATGGATCGGCCGAGTGCCGCGACGAGCTCCTGGAGCCGCACGTCGTCGGCGACGGCCAGCCCATCGCGGACCGCGACGCGATCGTGTTCTTCAACTTCCGGCCCGATCGCGCGCGTCAGCTGACCTGGGCGCTCCTGCAGCTGGACTTCGACGGCTTTCCGCGTGCTCGGGTGCCACAGGACCTGACCTACGTGACGATGACGGACTACAAGGTCGAGCTTCCGGGCATCCAGGTCGCGTTCGCGGCGCAGCCGGTCGTGCCGATGGCCGAGCTCGTCGCCGACCGGGGGATGCGGCAGTTCCACGTCGCCGAGACCGAGAAGTACGCGCACGTGACCTACTTCTTCAACGGCGGCCGGGAGGAGCCCTTCCCCGGCGAGGATCGCAGCCTCGTACCGTCGCCGAAGGTCGCGACGTACGACGAGGCGCCCGAGATGAGCGCAGCCGGCATCGCGGACCGGCTCGTCGAGGCGGTCGCGAGCGGCAGGTACGACTTCGCGATCGTGAACCTCGCGAACCCCGACATGGTCGGCCACACCGGCGTGTTCGAGGCCGCGTTGCGCGCGATGGTCGCGACCGATGTGGCCGTCGGCCGCGTCATCGACAGCGTCCTCGGGAGCGGTGGCTGCGTGCTCCTCACCTCCGATCATGGCAATGTCGAGGAGATGACGTTCCCCGGCGACGGCCCGAACACGCAGCACACGACGAACCGGGTGCCCGTAGCGTTCGTCTGCCGCGATCCCGGGCGGTGGGTGATCCGCGACGGGGGACTGTCGGACGTCGCGCCGACATTGCTAGAGCTCCTCGGTATCGCTCCGCCACCGCGCATGACCAGCCGCTCGCTGCTCGCCGAGCGCCGATGACGGCGCGCGCGGCACGGGGCGGGTGGGTCGCGTACGGCGTCGTCGCGGCCGCGCTCGCGGCGGTCGCGCTGCTCGCCTGGCTGCGGGCCCTGGTACTCGATGGGCCGGTGCTCTATGGGGAGGGCGCGGTCGCGCACGCGGCGCTGCTCGGCCGCACGCTTGCCGAATACTCCGATCCGGCCGGCCCGCAGTTCGTGGCGGCCAACTACCCGCCGCTGTTCTTTGCGATCGCTGGGGTGGGCGACCCGTTCATCACCGGGCGGGTCGTGAGCATCACCGCGACCCTCGGGATCGCCGTGCTGCTGTTCTTGCGGGCGCGCGGCGCGGACCGCGTCGTGCGCGCGGCGCTGGCGCTCGGCTGGCTCGCGCTCGCACCCGTCTCGATCTGGGGCGCGGCGGTGAAGCCGGACCTGCTCGCGCTGGTACTCACCGTCGGGGCGGTGTGGTCGCTCGAGTCCCGCCGCGCCGCCGCCTCGGCGGCGCTGCTGGTCGTCGCGGCGCTCGCCAAGCCGACCGCGCTCGTACCCGCGCTCGCGCTGCTGCTCTGGGTCGTCCTGCGGGATCGCGCACTGCTCCGGGCCTTCATCTTCGGTGGAGCGGCAGCGTCGGCAATCGCTGTCGTCGCGCTCGACGCGTTCGGCTACGCCGACGTCTGGCGCCATGTGGTGACGTGGAACGCTCTGGCCTGGACCGCCGAGCCCGCGATCCTCCTCGCGTTCCTGGGACTCGCGGTCTATGGTGCGGCGCTCGCGGCCGGCGTCCTAACGCGGTCGTTCGGCGGCCCGATCGGCGCGTACGCGGCCGGAGCGATCGTCGTTGTGCTGCTCGGCGGGCGGGACGGGGCCACCATCAACTATCTGCTCGACCTCGCGGCCGCGGCGTGTCTCGCGGTGGCCGCGGCGGCGCCTAGGCTCGCCCGCTCGCCCGCCTACCCGCTCGCCGCAATCGTGACGCTCGCCATCGGCCTGTTGATCTTCTCGCCGTTCGGCGTGGTGCCCGGTCGCCCGACCACGACCGGCGCGTGGGGCGATCCCGCGCGTCTAGGAGCAGTGCGCGACGCCCTCGCTAGCGACGCGGTCGTTCTTGCGGAGGACAGCGGACTCCTGGTCGCCACCGGGCACGACGTCGTCATCGACGATCTCTTCCTCTGGAGCCGCCTGGTCGCCCGCGGCACGGTGGATCCGGCGCCGCTGCTCGGCGAGGTGCGCGCGGGCCGGTTCACCGCGATCGTCAGCGAGGTCGAGCTCGCGAAGCTCGCCGCCGCGCCGGCCTACGAGCGCGCGCGCTGGGATCCGGCGCTCGCGCAGGCGATCGGCGAGCGGTATCGGTTCGATCGGCGCCTGGCGGGCGGGCTCTTCGTCTACCGGCCGCGCTGAGCCGCTACACTGAGGTCTCCCGATGGATCTCCTGCAGGTCGCCCAAATGCTCATTTCGATCGCCGTGGGCACGGCGATCCTGCTTCAGGCGCGCGGTACCGGCCTGTCATCCACATTCGGCGGCGAGTCGACCGCGTACCGCAGCCGCCGCGGCGTCGAGCGGACCTTGTTCCGGCTCACGATCGTGCTGGTCATGGTCTTCATCCTCATCTCGCTCGTCGGCGCGCGAGCGAGCACGCCGACGGTCTGAGCCGTCCCGCCGCCGGCGTGTGCTGACGGAGTGACCCGTCGCGACAAGATCATCGTCCTCGCGCTCGTCGGCCTTCTTGTGATCACGAGCGCCGCCGCGATCGCAATGGACCGAAGCGACATCGCCGGCGAGCCGGCCTTCGGTGGCACATACGTCGAAGGCGTGGCGGGCGTGGCGCAGCTCCTCGATCCGCTCATCGCCGCGACGAACGTCGATCAGGATGTGTCGCGGCTCGCGTTCAGTGGCCTCACTCGATTCGACCGCGACGGAACGATCGTCCCGGATCTGGCGTCGAGCTTCCAGGTCGAACCTAGCGGCAAGGTCTGGACCTTCTCGATCCGTGCCGACGCGAAGTGGCACGACGGCGTTCCGGTGACCGCCGATGATGTCGTGTACACCGTCGGTCTCTTGCAGGACAAGGCATATGCCGGTCCGTACGGCGACGCGTTCCGCGGCGTCACCGTCGAGAAGATCGATCCGAAAATCGTGCGGTTTACCTTGTCGGACGTGTTCGCGCCGTTCCTCGGAACCACGTCCGTCCCGTTGCTTCCGTCGCATCTGCTCGACGGGGTGACCTACACGGCGCTCGCGCGGCAGCCGTTCAACGTCCATCCGATCGGGACCGGTCCCTTCCGCGTGAGTGACGTCGACGACCGCGAGGTGACGCTGCTCCGCGCCGACGACTTCTACCGGACGAAGCCCGGCCGGGCGCGGGCCTATCTCGACAAGATCGTGCTCCGCTTCTACCGGGACAGCACCGAAGCGCTGGCGGCGCTCGCGCGCGGTGAGATCGACGGAGCCGCCGGCCTGACTCCGCAGGACGCGGAGCGGGCTCGTTCGTTGAAGAGCGTTGATCTGTACAGCCTCCCTACGAACGACTTCATCGCGCTGTTCCTGAACGTGCGTCCGGCAAAGACCGTCTTCCGGGACCGGGTCGTCCGTCAGGCGATCGCAACCGCCATTGACCGCGGTCGCGTCCTGCAGGTCGCCGCGGATGGGAGGGGCACCGTGGCCGAAGAGTTCGTGCCGCCCGGATCGTGGGCCTTCGTGCGCGACCTCCCGCGGTATCCCTACGCCGTAGCCGGCGCTCGGGCGATGCTCGATCAAGCCGACTGGAAGGATCACGGCAATGAGGGCGTCCGGGACCGTGACGGCGTCGCCCTCAAGTTCGCGATCTCGACGTCCGACGAGCCGGCGCGCGTCGCCGCCGCGCGCCAGATCGCGGACGATCTCGGCGCGATCGGGTTCCACGTCGAGGTCCGCGCGGTGCCATTCGCGCAGCTCGTCGACCGGGTCGCACGCGCCCGCGACTTCGACGCGCTGCTGGTCGGCATCACGGTCGGCACCGACCCCGACCCGTACCCGTTCTTCCATTCGAGCCAGCTCAACGATCCCGGGGACAACTTCTCGGGTTACTTCACGCTGCAGACCGACCGGAACCTCGAGCAGGCGAGACGCACCGTCGATCCGGACAAGCGGAAGGCGTTGTTCGCACAGATCTTCGCGGCCGTCGCGACCGATGTGCCGGTCGTCTTCCTCTACTACCCCGACTATCTGTACGCGCAGGAGCGGGGACTCAAGGGTCTGAAGATCGCGCCGGTAAACGATCCGACGCAGCGGTTCTGGAACGTCGAGGACTGGTACACCAAGACAAACGTGAAGCGCTGATCCTCCGCGGAAGGCCCGCGGTCTGTGCCGACGGGGGGACTTGAACCCCCAAAGCCTTTCGGCCATACGCCCCTGAAGCGTACGAGTTTGCCAATTTCTCCACGTCGGCGGAGAGGCCCAGTCGCTATTTTACCGCACGTCGAACGACCTCCTAACATCCGCACGGTGCCGAAGCGGAACGCATCGAGCGTGTGGATCTCGGTCGACATGGAAGGCATCGGTGGCGTCGCCGAATACAGCCATGTGGTGATGAAGGGCGTCGAATACGAGCACGCCCGCACGTGGTTACCCAACAGGTGAACGCGTCGATCGAAGGCGCCGCATCCAACGGGGCCGCGCGGTTCTGCGTGAACGACTCGCACGGCAACATGCACAACCTCTTTGCCCACGAGGTCGATCCGCGCGCCGAGCTGCTCGTCGGCACTGCGAGGCCATGGAGCATGGGTGAGGGCATCGATGGCGGCTACGACACCTGCTTCTTCATCGGCTACCACGGTCGCGCCGGCCATCCGAAAGCCGTGCTAGATCAGACCTACGCGAGCCGCGCGATCCACGAGCTGCGGTTGAACGGCAGGCCGGTCGGCGAGACGACGCTGAACGTGTACCTCGCGGACTACTTCGGCGCATCTGTCACCCTGATTGCCGGTGATGGTGCGACGTGTAGCGAGGGACGCGCGTTGCTCCCGAAGATCGTCGCGGTGAGAACGAAGATCGCGACCGGCCGGTTCTCCGCCAGGATGCTGCATCCGCAACGGGTGCAGGATCTGCTCCGCGCCGGCGCCGCGAAGGCGATGGGTGTCGCGCGCGAGGTGAAGCCGCTCGCGCCGAAGGCCCGGAACGAGGTCGATCTCGACTTCCTCACGTCGGCGATGGCGGACATGGCCGAGCTCATCCCGGGCACGCGCCGCAGCGGCGCGCGCGCGGTCGCGTACGCCTCGGGTGATTACCTCGATCTCGACAAGGCGATGCTCGCGATGGTCCGCATCGCGCCGTCCGTCGTTCCGCCGGAACAATGACCAGCGCCGACGTCGTCGTCGTCGGGGGCGGGATCATCGGCGCCTCCGTCGCTTATCACCTCAAGCGGCGCGGCGCGGGCAGCGTCCTCGTCCTCGAACGGGACAGGCTTGGGTCCGGGTCGACCGGCAAGAACGCCGGCGGCGTCAGGCTGCAGTTCTCGAGCGAGATCAACGTCCGTCTGTCGCAGCGGTCGCTCCCGCGCATCGTGGCCTTCCGCGAGGAGATGGGCGTTGACCCGCAGCTGCGCCAGGTCGGGTACCTCTTTCTCATCACCGCAGAACGGGACGTCCCGTTCTTCGAGCGGTCGCTCGCACTCTGGTCGCGCCTCGGCGTACCGGCGCGGCGCCTGGGTGCGGCTGACGTGCACGCGCTATTCCCCGAGGTGCGCACGGACGATGTTCGCTTCGCGACGTTCTGCGCGCAGGACGGCTACGCGGATCCGAATTCGCTCCTCATGGGTTACGTGGCACGCGGCCGCGAGCAGGGCGTCGAGTTCCGCGAAGAGTCCGGCGTGACCGGTATCGAACGCGACGGCGATCGCGTCGCCGCCGTGCGGGCCGGTGGCGAGCGCATCGCATGCGGCACCGTCGTGAATGCGGCGGGCGCCTGGGCAGGCAACGTGGGCGCGCTCGTGGGGCTCTCGTTGCCGATCACGCCACTGCGGCGACAGATCTTCGTCACCGATCCAGTACCCGGGCTCGAGCGCGACTTCCCACTGACGGTCGAATTCGAGTCGGGGCTGTACTTCCATCGCGAATCGGGCGGCGTGCTCATGGGGATGGCTGATCCGCGTGACCGGCCGGGCTTCGATGACTCGTTGAACTGGGACTTCCTGCCGTCGCTCGTCGAACGTGCCCTCTCCCGGCTGCCGGCGCTCGAGCGCGCGACGGTGAAGACCGGCTGGGCCGGCTTCTACGAGGACACCCCGGACAAGCATCCGGTCCTGGGCGTGATCGGCGAGGTGCCTGGATTCATCTGCGCCGCCGGCTTCTCCGGGCACGGCATCATGCACGCGCCGGCCGCCGGCGAGCTGATCGCGCAGGTGGTCTGCGGCGAACCGACCAGCATCGACATCAGCTCGCTGGCGTTCTCGCGATTCGCCGCAGGGTCGATCGCGGCCGAGCACAACGTGATCTGATGCAGCTCTTCTTCGTCGCCCTGGCCCTCGCGCTCGTTGGCGCCGCGGCGCTCCTGCTCATTGCGGTCCTTGTGCGCCGCGGGCGTGGCTGCTCGCACGTCGCGCTCGCCATCCTGCTCATCGCTCTCGCGACGGGCGTTTGGTATACAGCGATACGGACGCCCCTCGGCGGGCTCTGATGGGATAGGAGATAAGGCGCTTCGAAATGCGCCACCCCCGGCGTCAGAACTCGATGCCGTCTTCCGTTTCGCGAACGACCACCAGCGGTAACGGCTGTTCATGCGTGGTCTCCAGAGCTGTTCGCTGATCGAGGTTTCGGCAGCAGCGAACACACGAACACGCAGCGTCCGAGGGCCGCCGTCGGCGGCTAGCCAGCCCTCCGAGGTAGGCTCACGGGCGCAGCCCGACCTAGCGGTATCGCGAATGTGAAGGTCGTCCCCTTGCCAAGCTCGCTGCGAGCCGTCGAGTTGGACGAGCATGCCCGCCGCGGGCCGACGCTCACGCCGCCGCCGGTAGCGCGCGCCGGTGTGCCGCCGCGGACTCTTGAGGCCGGCCGCGCGCAAGATACGCTGCACGCTCGCGCGCAAGACCGAGATGCTCTCGCGTTCGGCGAGCAGCTCGCACAAGTGGCTGTCGTTGATCCCGGCGTACGTCGTCTTCGCGAGCGTGACGATGCGCTCCTTGAGCGCGGCGTCGATCGTGTGCGCCGGCGGACGGCCGCGGTTGCCGTGCGCGAGCGCGGCGGGATCGTGCTCGAGGTAGCGCTCGCGAAGGCGCCGGATCGAGCGCTCGGAAAGCCCTAGGAGCGCGGCATCCGAGAGCGAGACCTTGCCGGCGATGAGCCTCGTGAGGACGAGCACGCGAGGTGGTCGCTGGGCCACGTTTGTCCATCCCTTCACTCCCCTGGGTGGACAGAATCACTGAGCAGTTTCCCCGGTCAAAGTCACTGAGCAACCACAAGGCAGGCGCTGGTTCGCTTGACGGCCAACCTAGATTGGTCGTCGGAGTGGGACCTGGGGTTGGCCTAGGGCGATGGGGGAAGGTATGGACGAACCGCCCCGCAATGACGGGGTCGACCTTACGGAAATGCCTGAGGTGCAGGCCGCAATCCGGCAAGCACTCAAGGACGCTGGCGTCTCGGGAGATGGTCCGATTCAACTCCCACCGCCCGCGCAAGTCACGACGACGAGAGATTCCAACTCTCCCAAGGAGGACCCCTACGCCTACAGCTACCGGTTGAGCGTGAAGCTCTATCGGGACAGCGACGGCAAGCTCTGGACCACTCCTGGCCCTGGGCATATGACGTCTGACACTCGGCTGACGCTAGCGAAGTTCAAAGGCGAGATTCCCGCTCCCCGCTCCGATAAGAGCAACACAGATTCCACGGTCCATACCCGCGAGTATTGGTTCGCGGTTATCGACATCATTGACGCTTCCAAGGGGATGTACGTCGCCATGGGCACGTCAGGCGCACACGGCCAGGACGAGCTCCCATCCGATCAGGGCAAGACTATTGATTCGGAAATCCGGAGACTCAGACGCTATGCCCAGTTCCAGCCCGATACGGTTAAGCAGGCGATCATGCAAGCAATCGAGCGACTACAACGACAGGGCCGTCTCTACGACCCGACGCGCACAAAGGAGCCACCCCCGCCTGCCGCGCACAAAAAGCAAGAGAAGCCGACCGTCCCCCGCGTGCTATCTCTTGCCGACGCGGCTAAGGAAGGTGTTGTCGCGTTTCGGCTGACAGGCACCAGTGCGGGTGTGACGTCGCACTGCGAACTGCAGCTCACGTTCCGAACCGATGAACTCCTTGCGATCTCGATTCCGCGAGGCTGCACGTTTCACCCGACCTCGCCTGGCCTGCAGACGATGGTCTGCACGAAGGCAACGACGGTTCAGGGCGAGGGCCGAAGCGGATTTGTCACGAGTGTGACCATCCCGACCATCTGCGCTAGCCCGCATGGGCTGTTGCCGCCGCCAACGGACGGCAGCGCGACGTACCAAGTGCCGACGACGGGCTCGTCGACGACGGCGGTCCTCGACACGGTGGACGGGCTCTCAACCCAACTGTCAACGATCGCTCGTTCGATCGGAATGCCCGATGCCATGTTCTCCGAGGCAGTTGCTCAGTACAGCATCTGGTGGGTTTACGGCAACCCGGGCTTTTGGAGTCCGAACCTCACGCGTGATGAGAAAACGTGCCCCTACTGCCATCGGCCGTACGGACCAGCCGACTTTACGTGCCGCAACTGCGGCTACTTGCCCATCGATTTCAGTCACGCCACATCAGCCGAGACTCCAACGACGCCCCCGGTCTCGCAGCAGCGTGCCGGCGGAGCGAGCACAGGTGGCCACTGGCAGATCCTGATGCCTCCACCAGGCAGTGGCGTACCGAACGGCGGCTGGATCTGGGTTGATGGCAGTGGACAGCAATGGACTTGGCCCCCTGAAAGAGGTGGAACCCGCGTGAGCTCGCCAGGCCGCGGATTGTCCTCTTCGGTCCTCGGCGAGCCAACGAAGCCCCCCACCCCGAAGAAGGGGACAAGCGGTCACTGGGTCATACACGACCCGCCGCCCTTCAGTCGCGTACCAAATGGTGGCGTGGAATGGGTCGAGGACGATGGTAGAGAACAGTCAGAGAGCAGGCCCGCGGCTGTCCCAGTGCAACCGTTCAGTCCGAAATCAGTTGGTGACATCCTTTCACCACAACTTGGCCAGCGCGGGGTCACGAACGAACAGGTCGAGAAGTTCTCAAGCGCCATCTGGGATGGGATTGATCTCACCGTAAAGACGATGACCCAGGCGTCCTCACGACCACTCCTGGACGTCGTCAATGGTGGACTAGCTGCGCCCGGCGGCGGACCAACTGAGACCATTCCACCGCCACCGCCCGAGCGGACGGCAGATAGTGCGACGTCGACCGGGAGTGCCTCCGCTACATCGGCGGGTGGATCCACGGCAGTGACCAGCCCAACTGTGCCGACAGGGCCCACGGACGCGGTCGCGGTTCCTGGGCACCCGGGTTACACCTGGAAGCATCGGGCGCGCTTCGATGATTGGATCCTTTCCGATCCGAACGGCACTAAATACCAGTACGGCGTTGTCCGAGGCGGCAACGCCCAGTGGATGGGGCCGATCGTTGAGGACGAGTACAGACACAGACAAGGTCCCTTTTTGGACGGCTACGGCTACAACGAGCCGCCAGATCCGATCCAGCCACCTCCAGGGCTGTTCCAACCCGAACCGCCGCCGGAGGGCGGTCCGTCCGAAGAGCGAGAGCCAATCGAGTGACGACGTCAATGGGGGAAGCGAGGGAGGACCGCCTAAGCATGTCTGAGAACGACACGAATTGGGATGACGCCCACGCTAGACGAAGCGCAGTTGAGTCAGTGACCCCTCTTGGTGCCGAAGACGGCTCAGTCGCCTGGACCAAGGGAACTGCTGATCCGCGTGGATAAGGATCGGATCGGCATCGATTGGTCCGACGTCGAGTTCACGCGCAAACCGATTCTCGCGCTGACGACACCTGCCGCGCCAATTGCTCCCGTCATCGTCTCGTCCGTGCGAGGACCTGCCGTCACACAAGACTCTGCCGGGTTGCCGCGGATCAATCGGGCAGTCGCCGTGCTCAGCGCCGTGGCGATCGTTGCCCTTGCCGCAGTGGGACTGACTTTCGCCCGCAGCTCGTCGCCGACTGCCGTGCCGGACACGTCCGTACCGGTGCTCGCCTTTCTTCCTGCAGCCGTCATTACGCCAGTTCCCAGCGCGCAACAGACCCTCTTGCCGTCCCTGACGGTCGCCCCAATCGACGCTGTGTTCGATCAGAGCAAGCTCTCGACTGGCTACGGTGTCACCATCAAGAGCCCGTCCGACCAGAGAGTCACGGTCACATGGGCAGGTCCAAACTGCGGCGAGTGGGACGCGCGGCCTCAGACGTTAACGGGCCAATACATGACCTTATCGATGGTCTGGCAGCACCCGCATCCGCCGTGCGGAGCTACGACCAACCACAGCGACGTGACCGTCACTCTCACCATCACATACGCCGGGGGCACCCTCTTCTGCTCGTACGTCGGTACGGAGAGTGGTACCGGACCGCCCTGTGGAAACAACCCGCCGGGGGTCACGCTTCTGCCCATGCCGCCGCCGGACCCGCCCACCCCGCCGCCGGCCGCGCCGACCCCGCCCCCGGCCACGCCTACGCCGCCGCCGGCCGCGCCCACACCGACGCCGGCCGCGCCCACGCCGCCGCCCACTCCGCGGCCGACGCCCACGCGCGCGGTCCAGGGCACGGTCACGGATACGGTCAGTGGTGTTCCTCTGGCCGGCGTTTGCATCACGATCACTTTGCAACCAATCCTGCCGTCGACGCCCTGTACCACGACGACCGACCCCATCGGCAAGTACTACGTCGGGGTCGGAGAGGCGTCGCGCGGCGCCGCCTTTGACGTCCGTGCCCTTATGGCATGCCCCTTGGCCCCTCCTTGTTGCAATGGCCCCGTGAAGATCGAGCGCCTCGGCCTCGTGGTGGACGTCCCGACGACGATCAACTTTTCGCTGTCGTGTCCAAGGAAGCCGTGATCGGGAGCGGTCCGCGTGAACTGGAATAGCGAGCGACCCTTCTGATCCGGTCGGGGCATCGACGCGTCCGCATATCCTGCCCTGCGTGGCCGAGCTGGGCGTCCGGGCGTTGTCGTGCGACGTCATGGTGCTGAACGCCGACTGGCCCGCGCGATCACGGCAACGGGCCGCTCGCGGCGACGGCGGTAAGCCTCGGCCATACACAGTCGCGCTACATCTTTGCGGCGGTTCTTGAACTCGGCGCCCACTCGCGCCAGATAGCCGAGGTCTGATCCGCGACTTGCGCGCCGGTCATTTGCTCGGCTTCGGCGCCACCAAGGCTCGAGCAACGACGAACGCAAGCAATACGAGGAATCCGATCCAGATGAAATGCACGCCTAACGGAAGCAGGATGATCGTGCAGCTTGAGAGGAGCCCGAGCAGCATCAAGCCAACGCCGAACCAGATTCCGAGCGTCAGGCAGCCGCGCATGGGACGGCAGTGTAGGTGCGCAACCATTGCAAGACCCCTGGATCTCGTCCCAGCACGGACGCCTCTGACCTGTCCCGGGGTCGATTGTTTCGCGCCGTGCGATCAGGTCGCTTATCGCCTAACGAATCCTCGCGTTGACAACGACAGCGAGCCGGCAAGGACCATCCAGCGCGCGCCGACATAGGCCACGTCGTAGTAGCCGACGTAGGTGGACTGCGTGACGAACCCCGGCGGGTTGTTCGAGAAGTTCTCAGTTGCGACGACGCTTCCGGAGACGCGTGCGGACGTCGACGCGAGACGGGTAGTCCCGGACACCTGAAAGCGTGTCGTGATCGTCTGTGAGTAGCCATTGACCCACTCTGTGTAGGCCTGTGCGAGGCGCGCCTCTTCCGACAGCATTGACCACGCGCTGTAGTAGTCGTGCGCCTGCAAGTACGCGTAGTACAGCGCCATGACCAACGGCCCGATTACAAACGGGTCACCGACGCTCGGACCGGCGGTCGTCACGCCACGCTCCACGAACGGACGGGCCGACGTTGAGGCCACGGCAAAGTTCAACCCCTGAGCGCCAAGGACTATGAAGTCCGCGATACCGACGAGTTGGCCGGCGTCGTTCACAACGGGCCCTCCCGAGTTGCCAGGGTTCACCGCGGCGTCCGGTTGGACGAAGACCCTCCCATCGTCGGTCTTCAGGCCAGAGAAGATGCCCTGGGTCGCCGTAAGACCGACAAAGCTCGGATAGCCGACAACGGTCAGGTGGTCCCCTAAGCGAAGCTGACTGACGTCTCCCCATGCAATCGGTGTCGCCCCGCTCGCGTCGATCCCAGCGACCGACAGAAGCGCGAGGTCATCGCCGAGGTCGAGGCTCGTAATGACGGCGACGTTGACCTTTCGGTCGCGGAAGGAAACGGTGAACGGTCCTCTCCCGGTCACGACGTGCGCTGCCGTCAAGACCCGGTTCGAACCCATGTAGACGCCTGAGCCATGACCCGCCGGAGAGTCGATCAAGACTGTGGCTGCGGCTGCGACCTCAGCTGGGGGAAGTCGGGTCGCGGTAGCGGCCGCCGTGGGAGTCGCGGTTGACGTTGGCTGCGGGGTTGAGGACGACACCGGAAGCGTCGTTGCGACGGTCGCTGACGGTGCTTGAACAACCGTGATGCACCCACCCGCCATGGCCGCAGATAGCAGCAGGCAACCGACGTTGCGAACCAAGCTGCTGCTCATCGCGCTCCGTGCTCTCTGCTCCCCGGTCGCCCTGTGCCATTAGAACACGCCGGTCGGTCCAAGGGAGGCAGTGATGAACTTGGCGTCCTCGCGGACATCGATTGGCGTGTCCATCGTGTCCTTGTAGGGTTCCTGATCCTTGCCGTGCAGCTGGATGAGGTACCGCTCGGCCGGATTGAGCCCGGCCTTGGTGAGGATCTCTCGCGGCGTCATGCGCCGCTTCGTGGTTTCCTGCTCGACGCCGTCGACCGTGTACTCGACCTCCTCCCTGTCCTGAGCAATGCCGCTCTCGTTAGCGCCGCGCTCTTGAGTTTGCTCAGGCATCTCGATGTCCTTCCTCCGGAATGATGGTTCCGGCTTTCGTTGCTGGCTCAGCTACGCGACCGGACCGCGAATACGCCGAGCCCGATCCCGAAGACAACGATCACGAGCCGGTCACGACGAGCTCTTGGTGGTCCCGTCCGTAGTGGTTGAGCAGAGCCTCGGTCTCGAGCACGAGTGGTTCGCGACAGCTCCGGCATGCGCCGATCTGCTTTTCAACACGCGCCTCGCCCACAAGCCAAGTTCCGGCAAGGCACAACGGAGAGGACGCGCTAGTCCTGTGCGGGGCGCGTCCTAGGGAGCAGAAACGTTCCGCTATCAGATCCGGTCGTAACACCACTACTTCAACGCAGGAAGATCACACGGCGGGCGTATGTTGCAAAAGTCACTCGTCCGAGCTTCGTACGCTCGCGCTCAAGTCTTTCTTTCTCCGAGCGGAGGCCGACGAGGCTCTGTAGACCAGTTCGAGCACGCTCTCGAAGTTGCTCGGATTCGAGCTCGCTTCGGGTGACGATTTCGCGGAGTTCTGTGTCGAGCCCAACCATTTTTGCGCGACACGAGGCACGAATCTGCCCCTCGACCGTCGGGGCGAGTGCTCGAGGCATCGCCGCAGTGGCGTTTGGCTCTAGTGCGCCACGCCAGGCATAGAGGTGCATTCTGCGTGTCAAGCCGATGCCCGGAATCCCGCGGAGGCTGGTGATGTGGACGTCTGCGGCGGTCTTGATGCCCGAGCCCTGCAGCGTCGCTCGATTGGCCGGGCCGATTCCCGGAATACTTGCCCAGTCGATGGGAATTGAACGTAGGTACGCGTCAATGTGTTCTCTTTGGCTGTTTGCAAGGGCTGTCCTCAGTTCCCCAGTCTCATTCGAATGGAGCTCACTCCGGCAGCCGTCGATTCGCCTTCGTTCCAGCTCCGCGCGCGACAGCACTTCTTGCGTTGCAGCGTTCGCAGCCTGAACCTCGCGGTCGCGCTCCTTGATCTGGCCGTCAAGACTCTCTAGCTGAGCCCTGAGACGCTGAAGTTTCGCGACACCGGGTTCGCGACGGTAGCCAAAGCCGAAGAAGGCCAGATTGCCAAACACGACAAACGCCGCGGCAGCCGCGCGATCGATGAATCTCAGGTGCGGTTCCCACAGAATTAGAGCCGCGAGCGAGGACAGGGAAACCACAGCGAGAATACGCAGTGCCCTCGCGTTCGCGAACTCTTGGCTCGTCACCTGTCCTTCAGGCGAGCTCGCCTCACCCTCCTCCATCGCCGTTAGGTCTTGCAGCCACCCGGCGGCATGTAATCAATCGGCGTAACGCCGTGAGCTGAAGCCGCTCGACCCAACGCTGGTGCCCTGACTATCGGTACCACGTGGCGACACCGCCGTGGTGCGAGCACGTTCCCCGATGATTTGCACTGTAGCTATAGGTCCCGTCGCGGCATTGCGCGGTCGGTCCGGCGGCGGGCTGCGCAGGCGCTGCGGTGCGGACCGCTGTCCGCGTGGGCGACGGTGTAGCCGGAGCGATAGTCGCCGCCCTAACGGTCACTTGAGGTGCAGCTGTGACTCGCGGTGCAGTCGTGGCTCGGGTTGTGGCTGCGGGCGCCTGGGTCGCGTTCGTCTGGCGATCGTTTGCGGATGTCGGCGACTGACTTGTACAGGCGCCGAGCGCCGCAAAGACGAATACCCCGACGACCGCGGCTCGGGTCCAGATGACGGGCCCGCCCTTCGCTGGCTTTGTCACTGAACCGTGAAGGGGGCAGTCACCGTCTTGGTCTGTCCACCCGATGAGCAGGTCACGCTATACGTGCCGGTCCCGGCGCCCGTGTTCGAGACGGTTCGGTAGGTCCAACTGATGTTCCCGCTTGCGTCCGCGTTGTGGGTATCGAGGCCTTGAGCGGTGCTATCTCTACCCGAGGGCAGGCGCGCCGACACGCTGCAGGTAGCGCCTGGCGCGGTCTGGGTGCTGACCGAACCGTAAGAGGAACCTGTGACCGTTACACCGAGGGTGGGTCTTGGTGCAGTCGTGACGGGGCGCGCCGTCGTGGCTTCAGGTGTCGCAGGCCGCGAAGTCGTGGCTGCTGGCGTCGACTGTCCGGCGTCAGAGCGCGTTTCCGGGATCGGTGGATTAGCAGTAGTCGCTGCGCATGACGCAACGATCGTCGCAAAGAGCAGGCACGAAGTAAGACGGCCCAGGTTCCTCATTCACGCTCCCCACTACCAAGGTTCAGCCTAGTTCAACATCGCTATATGGACAATAGGTAATCTCAGACACGATGGGGCCCGTCTTATCTCGAGCCAGCGGCAAGCTTCGGCGCTGTACGGCGCCATGAGGAGAGGTCCGCGCGCCACGATGCTCAGCCTCGCGCTGGCGTTCGTTCTGCCTTTCGGGTCAGTCGGGATGCAGTCGGCCGCCATCGCTGTTACGTGCGGCGTCGAGCGCTGGTCGGTGAAGACTGGCACCGACCCGGACGCAGCTCTGATCAACCTCTCCAACACAACGACGACGATCGCGAGCCTCGCGGCCCTACCAGCGCCGAGCCCCATTCCGTTGAATAGCCGCGTGCGGCCGACGGAGACAACGGTCTTCAGCATCACGGCCACACTCACGGTCTACAAGAGGGAAGCCGACTCCGACTACCACCTGGTGATTTCCGACGGGAACGGAAACACGATGATCACTGAGATCGCCGATCCGCAATGCGTTGGCGCGGGCAGCCCACTGCTGCCTGGGATTCAGAACGCTCGGGCCGAGTTCGACGCGCGTCTCAATGCCACAACGAGTTTCAAGACCGCGAACCTCGGTGTCACCGTCACGGGTGTCGGTTTCTTCGACTTCAAACATGGGCAGACCGGCGTCGCCCCGAACGCAATCGAGCTCCATCCGCTGCTCGATATCAGCTTCAGCCAGGTGCCGCCACCGACCGTCTGCACAAGCAACACTGGTCCCGGCATCGCCCCGCCGAGCACGGTGCCCTCGGGAATCGACGGCTTTCATGCATCGTGGTACGGGCAAAGCGGCTATCAAAGCCTGTGTGCGGGCGCTCTCTCGACCGGTGTCGTTGCCTACTACAACTCGGGGTCGCGAGGCTGGGTCAACGGGAAGCTTGGCGAGGTCGCATACCTCGGTACATGGAACCCGGAGCCCGGCCAAGATCAGGCGAGCCTCCTTGGTGGTGATGGAACCAACGGCTCCCCGAGTACCGACTGGCCGCGCTACAACCGCGTCGCGGTGCAGCCTGCTGACTACGTAGGCCCGGGTCAGGTGGCGTGGTTCCAATTCACGATCCGGGCGCCCACGACGCCTGGCCGCTACAAGCTTGCTATCCGGCCATTGATCGAGGGTGCTGAGTGGATGGAGGACTACGGCGTCTTCTGGTACGTGACAGTCCTCAAAGCTGATGGATCGCCGCCGTAGCCCGGGAGGTCGCCGCTACCCTTCAACCAACTAGAACCACGATGAACGACATTCGAAGGCGCTTCCTTACTGTCGGCGTTCACGGATATGACCCACCCCCGCTGATCTCGATCACGGATATGACCCACCCTCGGTCACGGATATGACCCACCCGGTCACCGATATGACCCACCCGGCGTCGTCCTGAATTTGAGGCTGCCAGCCTGCCTCCGGCAAGGAGGTGAGCTGGATGGCCCGCAGGAGAATGACCGTGGACGACGACGTCGAGATCTTAGTCCGCCTCCTCCTGCACCACCCCTAACCCTCGGCCGCCTTAAACGCGGCCCAATGGCGGACGTGGGGCACGCGCAGTCCACGCTTGATGAACGAGCAGTACGTCTTCGATAAGGAAGTTGCGCCCGAAAGGGCGCTGACTGAGATACCGGATAGGCCGGGCAAGACTTCTCGGCGGAACCGCTCTCGTTCCTCCGCGGTGAGCCGTTCGCGTCCTGTCGCCGCCAGCGCCTCGGCGTGGCGCCTACTGGCAATCACACTCCGCTTCCTACCTGCGGCGCCACCGTGCGCTGGATCGTTCCCGGCGGCCCGCAACCGTGCGAGTTCATCCACACCGCCGAGTTTCGGTGCCAGTGCTACCTGACGTGCCCGCTCGCAGGACAGGCACTTCCCGTAACGGGCGCGACTGAGCGGCGCACCGCACTCGGCACAGCGCGGCATCGGCGCGATGGGTGCGTCTGGAGCAGACTCGCCGGGAACTCGCCGGTGCAGCGTGCCCGGGAACCGCGGTCGGCGTGGCACGTCAGGCGCCTGAACCTGGGTCGTCCGGCGATTGAGCTCGGCGGCCACACGAGCGACGACCGGTCGAACCCGTGCGGCCCAGCGCGGTGCGGTGTTCGCGAGAATCCTCGCTAGGTCAGGCGCGAGGCGGCAGCTTCCCTCGCGCGTCTCCACAAAATCCGCGGCGGAGAAGACCCGCGTTGCCAGCAACTCGAGGACGAAGCGATCGACCTCTGGCCGGATCGGCTCCATGACGTCATGCGCGAGCGAGTTGCGGAACCGCTGGAGGGCGTGAAAGACCCCGAGCTCCGGGTCGAGACCTCTCGCAAGGAGCGCGATCCGCGTCTCGGACTCAAGGATCGCGTAGAGGTAGTTGAGCATCGCGCTCGCCGGGCTAGTCGCCTTCCTAGTGGTGTTCGTGAGGGCCGAATGTCGCGACCCGAAGACAAGCCAGTGGCCGGGCACACGCCGGAGCTCTGTGCGGACGAACCGCATTGGCGTCTCGGAAAGGGCGTTCCAATACGCGGTCGCTGCGGTGGCCTCGCACCAGCGCAGCTCATCTGCCGTCGCTGATCCAGCGATCCCGCGCCCGGCGTCCGCAATAAGTCGGACGGCCGACCCGTGGTCCCCAGTCATCTGGAGGGCTTTCCGTTGGGCTTCGAGCTTGTCCGTGATGAGCCCCTTCGCGATCTCGAGCCCTACGTCCGTTGTGGTGGCGAGCGCCTGCGCGCGGCGGAGGGCAACATCGTTCACCGCTCGCGGCGCGTAGGAGGCGATGAGTCCGCCGTCCGAGTCAATCTGGACGTACGAGGCTCCGACATCACTCAGCCAGCGGATGGCCTCAAGTGAGATGAAGCCTGAATGCCCGATCACGACCAGACGCTTGAGGCGCGCAGTCGCCCGGTGCAATGCACCACTTCGGCGGTCGCGGCCAACGCCATCGGCGACGACGAGATGCCGATGCTCAACGGCGATGCGGATGCCGTAGCCGGAAAGTGTGAGTAGTCCGTCGGGTGGCTTGAGCGCGCTAGTTTGGGTACGCATGCGGGGTACCTCCCGTGCGCCATGCCCCCGGCGGCGCCAACCGCGCGGGGGCTAATTCGTCTTAGCCCTTCTTCTTCTGATTGCGGATCGTCTCCCGCAGCATGTGTTGATGCATTGAAAGCTCTTGAATGACCAGCAGCAGCACCACCTCTTCTCTTGGAATGCGCTTGAGAACGTCGTCCAGTTCCTCTTCATGTACAAGCAGGGCTTCTGCTGAGTAGTACGCAGCCAGGGAGATCCACTCGAACCGCTCGCGCGTTAGCGGATCGTTGAGAACGCTTGGCCAGCTGGACGGTTCGGGCAACCGCCACGTTTTCGGAGGCTGGGGACGCCAGTAGACGGGATTCCCGTACACGTCGGTCGGAGCAGGTTGCGCCTCGAGCTTGGCGGCCGCACGCTGCAACCTTCGGACTTTCAGTTTCGGAGCCTTCATGATCCGGGCGAGCGCGACCATGGCCTTCCGACGCTTCTCTGGATTCGGCACACCCAACAGGACGGCGCGCCGTTCAAGGCGTCGAGCCCGCTTCCCGGCGTTTCCAATCTCGATCAGCCGGTCGACGGTCATCGGGCTCCAGCGCCCGTTCTCGGGATCAGGGAGCAGGCCCCACCGCAGATATCCCGCGAACTGGCCGTGGCCAACGTCGCAGCCTTTCTCTGCCGCCGCCTTCCGCAAGGCGTACTCGGTCAGTCCCGACTGGGGCGGTGTGCGCGGCTCCTGCTGCTGGGTAGACGACAGCATCGCCCCCATAGGTTATCAAAGTGCCAATTACATCGCAAGGCAATGGCCATGTTTCCGGCGTTGTGACCTTATTTGGCAGGCCTGTCAAAGATAGCGTCTGAGTCATGACTCAGGACACAAAACGCGAAACACCCGACAGCCTTCTTATCAAGTCTGATGCGGCCAGGATACTCGGGATTACGCCCGCTGCGGTCGTCTTCCTTGAGCGAAAGGGGCTCTTGACGGCCATCCGCACGAAGGGCGGTGTGCGGCTCTTCAACGAATCGGATGTGCGGGAGCTCGCGACGAAGCGGAACCTCGAACGCGCCAAGCACCAGGTTGCGTCGCGTGACGTGCTCAAGACGGAGTCGGATTCGATTCGTCCGCTAACGCGAACCGAGCGCGGTCGATGAGGCACACCGCAGGACGCGTGCCTTCGCGTTGGGGCAGTCGACCGCTCGAAGGTCGCTCGCGCGAGCAGCGCTCGGGTAGTCCACACGATCAGGTAGTCGAGGAGAGGAATGCACCGAACCCCGGGCGCTCCGCCTGGATGCACGCGCGGTGGGCTGACCCGGAATTCGCGGCCCGGCAACGCGCCAACCTCGCCCGGGGTCGCCGCCTCAGGTGGTCGATTCCAGTACCGAACTCGCGCGCTATCACGGAGGCACCGCTCCCGGCGTTTGGACAACTAACCCAGGCCGCGTCGCACCGACCCGATCAGGCGGTCGATAGGTCTCCGAGCTCGAGACCTCGCGCGGTGGCTCAGGCAGTGGGAACGGTCAACGCGAGCGTCACTGACAAATCGACTACCCGACGCAGCGGGACGGTACCGAGCGCGCAAGTGGCGGGTGCGGCCGCCTTCGCCGGCCTCGGTCTCGCGATCATCGCGGCCTTCCTCAGGCACTCCGCGGCGCGGAATGGCTTGCGTCCCGTGGAGGAGACCTCGGCGACGGGTCCCGCGGTTACACGTCCACTCGCCTCGTGGCGTCCGCCCGAGTACCGCTGGTGATCGCGCGGTGGTGAGGCTGTCGCGCGACCGTCACGGCGAAGCTCGCGTGCGAGCGTTCGACGCGCTCCGGCTCATGCGGCGCGAAGGCCTATCGCGAGCGCGAGCCGCTCGGCGGGCTGGCACCACGCCGCGCACCATGACGCGCTACGTCGGTCGCGCACTTCGGCGCGGCCGCGATCGTAGGTACCTAGCTCGACCCACCGACCGACTTCCACGCCCCGTTCAAGTGTTGACGACCGAGGGGACGAAGTCGCTCGTGCTCCGTGGGTCCAACGTAACCACGCTGGTCGCGCGTCACTGGAACACCGTCGGACGATTCCTTGCCACGGGAGAGACGCGAGCGCTTGACTCGTTCAGGGGCAGGCGTGTCGCAGGGCGCGAGCTGGAGACGGACCCCGACGCGATCGAGCGTCAGGCGCGCCGCGGCGAGCTTGAGTTCGAGGACCTGTACCAGTCCTGATGCCTTCGGAAATGGAGCCGATCCAGAACGACGCGCGCGACGCTGATACCCGACGTCGTGTCGGGGACGTCGTGTGTGCCGTTTGCGGTGAGACCGAGCCGTATGCGTTCTCGGTCGGGCGACCGGTCATCGAGCTGCACCACCCATACGGCGAGGCTCACGACGCCTCCAGGGTCGTTTCTCTCTGCCTGACGCATCACGCGCAGGCGACCGAGCTGCAACGGAAGGCGGGAGCGGACCTGAAGCGCAGACCGAGATCGATCGTCGAGCGCGCTGAGCAGGCATTGCGATCGCGGGCTGGCCTCCACACCGTGCTCGCTGCCGGTGATCTCGCGCTTGCCCACGATCTCGCCGCCGCCAACGCGGTCATTCAGCGTCACCCTGAATTCAAGAAGGAGAAGGATCTATGGACCCGGCCGATCCCATCGACATCGCTCTCCGCGTCTACGCCGAGCCCCACGTCAAGAAGCGTCGAGCACGTCGCAGCGAGGAAGCAGCACCGTGGAGGCCCACCGCGGTCCTCTTCCTTGACTGCGAAACAACCACCGACAAAGCGCAGCGGCTGAACTTCGGGTTCTACCGGTATTGCCGAATCCAATGGAGCGGGGCGGTTCCCGTTCTGACTTGTGCTGAGGAAGGTCTCTTCCACGCGGACGACTTGCCGACCCGGGATGGCGAAGGCTTCGCGTGCCTCCAGGCCTTCGCGGCGGCGCACTCGGGGGACACCATTGGGCGCGCACGTTCGATCCGTCTTCGAAGTCAGGACGAGTTCCTCTACCGCGTCCTCTACATGGCGGGGTATCGCCAACGGGCGGTCTTGTGCGGCTTCAACCTGCCGTTCGACCTGAGCCGGCTTGCCCGTCACGCCGGCGCCGCTCGGTCGTCCCGGAAACGTGGTGACGGCGACGATGCACCGAGCGCCACGTACCGGGGTGGCTTCTCATTCGCGTACTGGGGCCGCGAACGCGACGGCAAATGGCACGACCGGCCCTCGATGCCGCGGATCGCGATCAACAGCCTCGACAGCAAGCGTGCGCTCATCGGCTTCGTGCCGCCCAAAGGTGGCCGCTGGTTTCCCGGCGAGTTCCTCGACCTGCGGACGTTGTCGTTCGCACTGACCGACGAGAGCCACTCGCTTGCCTCCGCATGCACGGCGTTCGGCGTCGAGCACGGGAAGCTCCGCACCGAGCATCACGGGAGCATTGATCGCGCGTACCTCACCTACGCGCGGCGTGACGTGCTCGCCACGTCAGAGCTTTTCGTCGCCGTGATCACCGAGTACCTCCGGCATCCAATCGACTTGCCGCCCTCGAAGGCGTTCTCTCCCGCCGCGATCGGGAAGGCCTATCTGGCGGCCATGGGCGTCGCGCCGATCCTCGAGCGCCAACCGGACTTCCCCAAGGACGTACTCGGCATCGCGATGCAGGCATACGTCGGTGGGCGGGCCGAAACGCGCATCCGTAAGGAGCCGGTCCCAGTTAGGTACTGCGACTTCCGCTCGATGTACCCGACGGTCTGCGCGCTCATGGGCGCCTGGCCGTTGCTGACCGCGGAGCGGATCGAGGTGCGCGACGCGATCGCCAAGGTCCGCCGGCTGCTTTCAGGGGTGAACCCGTCAACCGTCTTCGAGCCGTCCATCTGGATGAGCCTTATGGGCTTCGCCGAGATCGAGACCAACGACGACATCATTCCGGTCCGCGGCCAATACAGCCTCCGGTCAGGCTGGAGCATCGGCGTGAACCCCGTCCGGCCTGGCCACCGTCAGTGGATCTCGATACCGGACGCCGTCGCCTCGACGCTGCTAACCGGCAGTCCGCCGAAGGTCCTGCGCGCGATCGTCTTGGCGCCGAGGGGCCGCCTCCCCGGACTGCGGTCGGTAGCGCTCGGTGGCACGATACCAATCGACCCGCGGACGATGGATTTCTTCGAGGCAGTGATCGAGCGCCGCGCCGATGTGCTGAGATCAGCCGAGAAGGATGGGGCCGAGCGGGCGCGGCTCGGCCAGTTCCTCAAGACGCTCGCCAACGCCACGAGCTACGGAATCTTCGCCGAGCAGAACCGCCGCCAGTTGCCCGAGCGCGAGACGGAGAAGGTGACGGTCCATCTCCCTGACCGAACATTCGAAACGACGACGTCCGCACCGGAAGACCTCGGCCGGTACTTCTTCCCACCGATCGCCGCGGTCATCACGGGTGCTGCGCGGCTGATGCTGGCGCTCTTGGAGCGCAGCGTCTTGGACGCGGGCGGTACGTACGCCATGGTCGATACCGACTCCATGGCGATCGTGGCGAGCGCTCGCGGCGACAAGGGCGCCGCGATCCCGCGCCTGAGCTGGGCTGAGGTGGACGAGATCCGGGCGCGGTTCCGGCGGCTATCCCCGTACGACCCGAGCAGCGTGCCTGATCTGTTGAAGCTGGAAGAAGAGAACCTCGATGAGCACGGCCGACCCCGTGAACTCGAATGTTTTGCGATCTCGGCGAAGCGCTACGCGCTCTTCGTGCGCGACACGCGGGGCGACCCCGTCATCGTCAAGGCGTCAGAACACGGTCTCGGGCACCTCCTCGATCCGACCGGGGACGTGGGCGACCCCAAGGCGTGGATGCGAACGACGTGGCTCTGGATCATTCGCCGTGAGCTCGGGCTCGTGGCCACGGTGCCGAAGTGGTTTGCGTCGCCCGCTATTGGCGCAGTCCCGGTGTCATCACCGACGATGCGTCGTCCGTTCGCTGAACTGAATCGCGGTCGGACCTATGACGAGACCGTCAAGCCCTTCAACTTCGTCCTTGCCGCCCACGTCGGACCTTTTGGTCACCCAACCGGGGTCGAGCCCGAGCGCTTTCAGCTCGTCGCGCCGTTCGAGAAGGACCCCGCGAAATGGCTCGGGCTGGAGTGGATCGACCGCTACAGCGGCCGGCAGTATCAGGTCACAACGAGCGGTCCGGTTGGCGCGATTGGTGTGGCACGGGTCAAGAGCTACGGTGACGTCGTAACCGAGTATCGCGCGCACAAAGAGGATAAGGGCCTCGGACCCAACGGCTCACCTTGTGGGCCTGAAGCACGGGGTCTGCTGCTCCGCCGATCGGTCGGGGTGCGGGACGTCAAGTACATCGGCAAAGAGGCGAACGAACTCGATGAACGCGACGCGGGCGTCCACCACCGTCTCGACGAGATTCTTTCCACCTACGACGACCCGAAGTCCGACCATTGGCAGGAGCTCGTGCGGAGCATTCCCACTGCCACCCTGACGCGCGCCTCGGGACGCGACCGGAGCACGATCAAGCGCTGGAAGGCGGGCCAAACGAGGCCGCATGCTCGTGACCAGCGGTCCCTTGGCAGCTATCTGGTCAACCGCTGGACTCCCTGAGCTCGTTTCACGACCGCGGGAAGGCAGCATCGAGTATCGCGGCGATCTCGTTTAGGGCGTCCGCGTCTTCCTGGCGATTTGCGGTGGCGACAGCGTCGCGGCTTCGCTGATGGAGATTCATCCTCGGGGGATCGGCGGGTGTCATGCGAATTCCGTGCCGATAGTGGTAGTAGTCATCCATCTTCTCGGTGTGCGTCGTTAGGTGAACAGGGGCTCCGAGTGCCGCTTCCGGAGGCAGGCGAAGCCCGTTTTCGAGGTACGCGCCGAGAAGGTCGAGCTCCTCCATCGCGAACACCGACAGTTGATTGAGGGGTACGCGTCGCCGCAGGTAATGAATGAACTGCGGCCCCCACTCGATCAGGTCCGCAAATACCTCTAGGTCCAGCAAGGACACCGCCCAAGGATGTTCACCGGCTGCAAGGATTCCGAGTTCTTGGAGCTGCGCAAGGCGCATGACGAAGACGTCGAGCGACTCAAGTGACGCCGTCGTCAAATACAACTCACTAAAGTCAGATCGCCGCAGCTTGCACTCGCTGCCGTCGGGCCGGATGAACGTCACCAGTTCTTGACCCAGGATGTAACCGCGTGCCTTGGTCGCCTGTCCATAGGCGTCGCCGATGACGTTCCTCAAGTCCTGACGGAGACTCTCGGTTGCGCCCCGAAGCGCCGCGTGACTCACCGGACCAGACTTTGCTTCAATCAAGATGAGCACCGGTCCGAACGCGACGAGACCGTCGAGTTCACCGTCGATGTACTTGCCATCGCGTTCAAAACGGTAGCGAAGGTTACGCTCGATAACCGCGCCAGGCAGAATCCTCTTGAACAACTCAAGCGTGCGAGTTTCTAGGTAGTTCGCACTAACGCGTTCATAACGCTCCCACGCTGGCGGATCCCCCTTTAGAGTTTCCTCGAGGTTGTCCCGTGCGCCCTAGAGCCACAGGTGGAAGAGATGCACGAGGTAGCGATCATTGCCGAGCGGCACCAATGGACGCCGATCGAGTGCCTCATACCTACTCATGAGATTGTTTGCCACGGACGGTTGGCCGAATGGCAAGGCGAACTGGCTAAGGAGCCTGCTGCAAACGGCGCCAGGGATGCCCGTACCTTCGGAGAGGAGACGTGGCGTCATCGCGCACAACTCCTCGGCTCGGGCGAATACCTCACCGCGCAGACTCCATCGCATGAAAGCAGCGATGGTATTTCGAAGTCGCGCTGTGCTAATTCGACGGCGATACTTCTGCGGGACGAACTGGCGAAACTCGTCATCTAACTTGCCGCTCTGTGCAACCTTGACGGCTTCACGGACCTGGCCCGTGGTTGCGTCGAGTGCGTCCGAGAATCGGGCCCAGCTCTCCTTCTCCAAGTAGTGCCATGCCGTTGTCAGGTGTTTGGCGCGAAACCCGACGAGCCGCTCTAGATCAGCGTCGACCGGCGCGAAGAGCGCTTCGACGAGCTGGTAACCGAAGAGAGCAAACCCGGGATTGCGCACCGAGAGCACATGCATCCGGCTGATCGCGACGATTTCGTCTTCGGTGGTCGGGAGGTCCCGGCCCTTCGCGAGGTGCGCACTCATGAAAGTTAGATTCGTGACATCCAGCATCTCTTTGATGAGACTCGCGGCCTCAACGAGTAGTTCTGCGCCGACAGGTCCGTCATCCGACTTGGGAGCTTGCATTTGCAGGGACAGCCATGTCGGGTACTCGACGAGGATCGCAGGATAGCGTTGCTCGCTCTCGCGATAGGTCTCCGGATCGAATGCATAGAACGCCCGAACAAGATGCACCAGGAATTCAACCGTTGGTACAGACCCGAGAATGTTCTGCAACCGGTCGCGTATGGCCTCAAGCCGAGTTTGGCCATGCTTCGCCGAGTCTTCCAACGTCTTGATAACTTGTTGACGCTGTTGTGCGGTAAGCGTGGGAACCAGCGCTTGGCCTGCCGCCACGGGTACGCGGATCCCGGGGAGAACCTCGATGTGCGTCCGTGAGGTCTGATTGGCGGCCTGCCGAGCCTCGCGCTAGCGAATCGGCAACTGCGGAAGGTGCATCACCAGGTCCGCGAGCGCCGTCGCGCAGAAGTTGAGGAACGCATTGAGTTGGGCTGGATCCCGCGCGACTTCCACCGCAGTCGAAACAAGTACTGACACGGCGATGTTCTTCCAGTCGATCCGCCCAACGCGCTTAGATGCTGTGATCAGGTAGTCCAGCTTTCCTTCGATGTCGGATCGCTGTTCGCCGGAGAGTTCGAATGCGGATAAGACGTAGTCGTGGATCTGCACGATGGAAACGCGTAGTTGTTCTTGTTCCGCAGGAGTGAACGGCGAGTTCTCCGCACGACCGGGTACGCCCTCGATCAATCTCGAGCCCCGTGCGGCTAGAAGGTCAGCCCAGAGGTCGGGCGTGTCGACGTCCCTCTTGACCTCCTCGGCCCATCGCCGGACTCGATCTTCCACCGTGATCCAGGTGCAGGCCTCGGCTGGCGACGGCGGACCCTCTCCGACGAGAGCGCTTGCGATGTAGCGCTCAGAATCGTTCACGAGCAAGACATAGGACTTGGACGGCTCGTGGGTTACGCGCGACGCGCCGTCGTCGTAGTAGAAGGTGCACTCGTTCGCGTCGAGCTCTCCCGCCGTTACTGCCTTCAGGATCGCGTTTCTCTGGACCTTTTGCAGCCGCACCACCCAAGCGTAGATGGCTGCAATTTCGCGACGGATGGCGCATTTCGAAACGCCTTATCTACTATCCCCGGCGGGCTCTGATGGGGTATAGCTACGGACACTCTTGTGAACAGCGAGACAACGCCCATTGACGGCCGGCGGTAAACGGGAACCACGACGTGCGGGTCGAGCGCGACCGGGGAGAGAGAAGAAACAGATACCCGAACTGCAACGATGCGTACGGGTTCAGGCTGGCGGTGAACGGATCATGCCGGGCCCTGGGGTCGAGCGCTCCGCACGCCGCCGCCGGAATACGCATCCACCGTGTCCGCCGGCGCGACGCGAGCTCGTAGCCGCCGAGATCACGAAGGTTCCAGCATGCATCCCAGCGCAGCTTCCGTTCCACTCGTCGCCCTCCGCCGCTGTTCTTGGACGGCTCATGGTGTGAGAGCCGCGCACAAGAAAACAGCCTGTGCGGCGGAGGCGAAGCGTTCCTTAGTGACCCGAGTTTCTCGCACGACGCCAGAGGAACACCGCGCCCGAGACGACCGTCGGGAGCGCGATCGCCCCAAGTTGGGCTTGCAGCCACGCGACGCCGGGGCGAAACGAGTCGCTCGCAAGTCCAACGCCTACAACAACCATTGAGACCGCCCAGAGCTGACTAAGTAAACCGAAAAGGTGCACTTCTTCGCCATCGCGCCGCGTTACGCGCCTGAGCCATCGTGGCGCGGAGCGCCACGTGTCTGTGCTCCCGAAGAGGTTTCCACTATATGGCCACAGCCAGAACGCCGCGTACCAGAGGAGTCCGCCCACGATCCAGGCTCTCGCGATCTCTGCCGCGGTCATCGTTGCCTACGTGCCGCAAGCATCTCGGCGATCACTTGCCCGTCGCTGGACTCGACGCGTCAACGCCCGTCGATTCTTCGGCGCCCAACGCCGGTTGCACGAGGCCCGCAATTGCCGACGTGCCGAAGGAACGGATCGCGGAAAACACAGCGCTCCGATCCGCCCCGCGCTCCCACTCCATGACTCTGCCGGGCCGAGTCGCAGCGTAGACCCAGCGAGATATAGCGCCACTCGGAACTTTGTACGGCGTAAACACGAATGGCGCAGCAATGAGCCCAATTGCGCCCGCCGCAAGGTATCCCTGCCCGGTCTTCTCACCACTCGACAGACCGTATTGGGCAACCGAGGCGGCGGTTGTAGCCACGGCGCATGCCGCGAAAATGCGGATTTCGGAGCAATCCGATCATCTGTTTCGCTGGAATCCGATCACCCATTTCGGACGAATCCGATCACCCGTTTCGGAGTTTTCGTAACGCCCTGAGGAGACCACTGGCGACGACGGCGTGAGGGAGGCGGGGCCCG
>DASZZF010000001.1:0-26526 GCA_035543375.1 Candidatus Limnocylindria bacterium | reverse complement strand
AACTGGTCATCCGGCCCGAGCTGCGGCGGCTCGTCGGCGCGATCGGTTCACCAGAGATTCGTCTTGCGGCTGCAGCCCCGCGACGCGATGAGGCAGGGCGCTTCGCGCCACGGGGCGGGTCCCGTGGGCTGTGCTGGATTCAGGTCAACGCGACCGTCCTACGGGTAGACGCCGTAACCGCAGCCGAGCATCGGCACTGGCTCGAGGCGAGCGCCTGATTATCCGGCTCGAATTCATGTCCTAGCCCGCGACGCCGCGTTCTCGTCCCCACTCCATTAGCCGCTCAAGGTACCAGCTGGCGCCGGTCTTCTTCCAGAAGGCGAGGCTCTCTTCGAAGCCGTTCCGTGCGCCGGCCAGATCGCCGAGCCCGTAGAGCTGATCGGCCGCCCGGAGGCGCGCGAGCGTCGCCTCGAGCGGGAGACCCCACTTCTCGAAGAGCGCGGCACTCTCCGCAAAACGCGTCGCCGCGCGCGCGAGCTCGCCGTCTTCGACGGCGCGTTCCGCCTCCACCAGCATGACCCATGGCTCGCCGGAAGCTGACACAAGCACCGATGGATCGAGGCGTCCAATGATGCGTTCCCGCGCCGCATCGTCGCCGAGCCGCCCCGCCGCCCAGAGCGCGCACGCCATCAGGCCCGCGGTCCGGAAGGCCCAGAGGACCTGGGGCGGCGCCGTCTCATAGGCCTTAAGGACAGCAGGGAGGTCACCGGCTAGCACGGCCAGCTCGGCCTCGAGATGGGACAACGCAAGGCGGCCCGCAAACGCCGCCGTCTGGAGGCTCGGCCGCGCTTCGTCGATGAGCGCCAGAGCGCGATCCGGCCCGTCGCGGGCCGTGACGACCAGCGCGAGGAGGAGCTGGACTTGCGCCGACCAGACGTTCACACCTGTGGTCTCCCGCGCGAGACGCTCGACCGTGTCCCAATCGCCGTCAGCGAAGGCGAAGATCGCTTCGAAGAGCACGAACGCCTGGGTGCGCGCGCTGACCTGCGCTTCCCACTCCAGCGCCTCCGCGAGGACGTGACGCGTTGCTTCCGGCGAGACGCAGGTCGCGTTGATGGTCATGAGATTGATGTATCCGCGATTCACGAGGTAGCGGTCACGGGTCTCGAGTCCGATCCGCAGGCTGTCACGAAGCAGTCCCACTCCCTCGTCGACCGCACCCTGCAGCGCGCGCATGCCTCCGAGCGTGTTGAGAACATCGGCCTCGGCGCGCACGTTTCCGGTCTCGCGCGCGGCAGCGAGCGCGCGATCCGCCCACCCCGACGCTTCCTCGAAGCCAAGCTCCAGCATGGCGTAGCGAGCTGCCTGGCCGCACGCCTCGGCCAGCTCGGGCGTCGCCCCGAGCGGCTCCGCGACGCGCACCGCCTCGAGCGCGAGCTCGTAGGCTTTCGGCCAGTCTCCGAGCAAGAAGCGCACGTGTGCCATACGGGTGAGGCACTGCACGGCCACCGCAGACGCTCCGGCAGCGTCGGCGAGCCGCCGTCCCTCCGCCGCAGCGCGCCACGCGCGTGCTGGATCGTCGGCCGCGTCCGCCAAGCGCACGTGGAGTCGGGCGAGCTCGGCGCCCTCTTGAGGCGCAAGCTCGATCGCGCGCTCGAGGTGCCGCTGCGCGCGCGAGAACCCATACGCGCGAGTGGCCTCGCGCGCTGCGAGGTCGCGGTACCGAAACGCCCGCACCCGATCGCCGGCCTCATCGAAGTGGTAGGCCAGCTCCTCGACCCATGCGGCCGGCTCGGTGGCTGTCGCGGCCTCGATCGCCTCCCCAACTCGAAGGTGCAGTGCTCGGCGCTCGCGCTGGAGCAGGTCGGCGAGCACGGTCTCGCGGGTGAGCGCATGCCGGAACCTGTAGCGCTCCTCGCGATCGCCGGCCGACTCCGCGACCACAAGCTGAGCCTCGATCGCGCGCCGGAGGTAACGAAGGAGGTCGGGCTCCGTCGCGCCAGACACCGTCCGGAGCAGCTCGAAGTCGAATCGCTGACCGACGACCGCAGCGACTTGCAGGACGCGCTGCCCATCCTCGTCGAGAACTCGCAGCCGCTCCTGCACGGCCGCGCGGACCGACTCGGGGATCACGATCTCGTCGACATCCTTCGTGCGCAGCCACGAGCCCTCGCGGAACGCCATATCGCCGCGCTCGGCGAGCGCCCGCAGCACCTCCTCCATGAAGAATGGGTTGCCATCGCAGCGGTCGTGCAGCGCAGACAGGAACTCTGGGCTCGGATCGCGATTCAGACGAAGCGTGGCACGCATGAACCGGCTCGTTTCCTCACGCGAGAGCTTATGCAGGACGAGATCCTCGGCAAGCCGCCCGCGTGCGAGCTCAGCAAGGACGAGGCGGAACGGATGGAGCCGATGCAGGTCGTCACTCCGGTACGTGCCGATGAGCAACACCCGGCTATCGCGCAGCTTCCGCGCGAGGTACGGGAGCAGTTCGAGGCTGGCCTCATCCGCCCAGTGGAGATCGTCGATCGCGATCACCACAGGCTTGACCGTGGAGAGATCCGCGAAGAACGCGGCGAAGACGCTGTGGATCCGGTAGCGCTCGCCCTCGGCGATCGGTTCGTCGGGCCGCTCGCTCCGAGATCCCTCGGGAAAGATGGCGAGGAGCTCCGAAGCGTGCGTGCGGATGCGCTCGGCGAAGTTCGCTGACTCGAGCTCTCGGAACGCTGCGCGCATGACCTCGACGAACGGCCCGAAGGGTCGACGGCCCTCGATCTCCGAACACTCGCCGCCGACAACGAGCACCTCAGGCCGGCGCGCAGTTTTGAGGAAGGCGCGCAGGAAGGCGCTCTTCCCGAAGCCGGCCTCACCCGCGACCAACACCGTGTGCCCGTGACCAGCAATCGCGTCGCGCAGGTATTGGTCAAGGCGCACCAGCTCCGTCTCACGGCCGATGAGCTCAGGGCAGAGGAGTGCAGGCGGCGCGGCGGCCCGTGTGGCGATCGGCGGCGCGAGCGGCTGGGCGTCCGGTTCCACTTTTGGCGGCCGCCACTCGGCGACGAAGACCCGCGGCGGGTCCGCGACGCCCTTCAGGACCACCCCCGGTCGCTCCTCCATCGGCGGCCCGCCTGCGGTGCGCAGCAGCGAGCGGACGACATCGCTGACCAGGAGCTCACCTGCGGCGGCGGCGCCAGCCAGACGCGCCGCGATGTTCACGGCCGAGCCCACGTACTGACCCTCGTGGGCCACTGGCTCACCAGCGTGGATCCCGATCCCCACGCGCAGCGGTCGTTCCGGGCGTGTCGCCGCGGCGCGCTCGGCCGTGCGGAGAATGCCGACGCCGCACTGCACCGCCAGACGCGCGCTCGGGAACACGAGGTAGAAGCTGTCGCCCTCGGTCTTGATCTCGCCGCCGCCGGTCTTCGCGAGCTCAGCCCGCACGACCTGGCGGTAGTCCGCGATGAGCTCGGTCGCAGCGGCGTCGCCGTGACGCTCGACGAAGGCTGTGTAATCGCGGAGGTCCGCGAAGAGGAATGTGAGCGTGCCCGTGGGCGCCACTGCGGCTGCAGGCAAGGTCCGTTCGCCGTCACTCACAGGCGGGGATTCTGACACAGGAGCTACGGTCGACCCGGCGATCACGGGGCCTCGTGCCGTCCACGTACGTGACGCACCCGTCGCCCGTCATGCTTCGCGCAACCGGCGATCGGCTCGGGTCTTCTCCTGCCTCGCGATGATCGCAACAATCTCCGCCGAGGTCCCGAGGGCTAGCTTCTGTGGGCTGTGCTGGATTCGAACCAGCGACCCCTGCGATGTGAACGCAGTGCTCTAACCAGCTGAGCTAACAGCCCCCGCTCGAGCACATTCTACGGTGGTCATGCCGGCACGGCGCGGGCGCAGACCGCCTGCGCCGGCGGCTTCTCTAAGCCGCGCTCTTCTTCTTCGCCTTCGCCTTCGCCGGTCGCTTCGCCGCCGTGCGGATCAGCGTCGGCTTGCGCCGCGACGCCGCACCGCACACCGTTTCGATAATGAGCCGCGTCACCACGTATGGGTCGCAGTTCGCGTTCGGACGACGGTCCTCGATATAGCCCTTCTTGTCCCGGGCGACCTGCCACGGGATCCGGACCGATGCGCCGCGGTTCGACACGCCGTAGCTGAAGTCCTTGTACGACGCCGTTTCATGGAGACCGGTGAGCCGCTCTTCGATGGCGTAGCCGTAGTTCTGGACGTGCAGGGCGTGCCGCGTCTTCAGCGCCTCGGCCGCCGCGACGCAGGCGCTGTAGTCGGTCCGCATCGCCTTCGTCGAGAAGTTGGTGTGCGCGCCCGCTCCGTTCCAGTCGCCGCGGACCGGCTTCGGATAGAGCGTCGCGCTAATGCCGAAGTCCTCGGCGACGCGGTAGAGGAGCCAGCGCGCGACCCACAGCTGGTCGCCGATCGCCGGAGCGGTGATCGCGCCGACCTGGAACTCCCATTGGCCGGGCATGACCTCGCCGTTGATGCCCCAGATGGCAAGGCCGGCGCGGATGCACGCGTCCAGGTGCGCCTCGACGACCTCGCGGCCCATGACCTCGTCCGCTCCCACGCCGCAGTAGTAGCCACCTTGGGGCGGCGGGAAGCCGTTCTCCGGGAAGCCGAGCGGCCGCGACCCTTCGAAGAACGTGTACTCCTGCTCGATGCCGAACCAGGTGTCCATGGCGCTGTATTGCTTCGCCATCGCCGCGCAGGCCGCGCGCGTGTTCGTCACGTGCGGCGTCATGTCCGGGAGGAGGACCTCGCACATGACGAGCTTGTTCTCGCCCCCGCGCACCGGGTCCGGGCACACGAACACAGGCTTCAGGACGCAGTCGGAGTTCGCGCCGGGCGCCTGATTAGTCGAGGATCCGTCGAAGCCCCAGATCGGCGGCGCCTCGCCGATGGGCACCACCTTCGCCTTCGAACGCAGCTTCGCGGTCGGTTTCGTTCCGTCGATCCAGATGTATTCAGCGCGGTACACGCTCATTCGGACCCTCCTCCTGTTCGCGCGGATGGGATGGTTCCATCGTAGGCGCGAGCGTCGCCGTGCTCAGTTGCGGCCGCGGGTCGACACGGTGCGCGTCAGGTTGCGGTGACCGGGGGGCCGGGCGCGACTCCCCCAGCGGAAGGCTGGCGGTAGGGACCGAGTGGTATCGTTGTCTGCGCGCGTGCTCGCGACGCATCAGATGGAGGTGCGCAGATGACGGACCTGACCGCGATCTACTGCGGCATCTCCGGGCGCGCCGCCGCCTGACCCTTCCCGCCTTTGGCGTCGTCGACCGGAACGTCGATGACAACGAAGGAGCTGCGATGGACCCGCGCTTGATGACCCTCGGCTGGGACTCCGCTTGGGAGGCTGTCCTTTCGGCAATGCCGGTCGCGCCGCGCGTCGGCCTGTGGCCCGCCCGCGTCGCCGTACAGCACCGCGGCGCGTACCTCGTCTACACCGGCGCCGGAGAATCGAGCGCCAGCGTCACCGGCCGCATGCGTCACCAGGCCCGCACGCCCGCCGATCTCCCGGTCGTGGGCGATTGGGTGCTCGAACGGGACGGCCTCATCTCGGCCGTGCTCCCGCGGCGCACCGTGTTCTCGCGCAAGGTCGCGGGCGCGCTGACGATCGAACAGGTCCTTGCTGCCAACGCGGACGTCGTCTTCATCGTCGCAGCGCTGGACGGCGAGCCGAATCTCCGGCGCATCGAGCGATATTTGGTTGCCGGCTACGAGAGCGGCGCCGAGCCGGTGGTGCTTCTCAGCAAGGCCGAACTCTGCGCGGATCGGCTATCCGCGATCGAGAGCGTCCGGACGATCGCCGCGGGTGCACCGATCCACGCGCTCAGTGTCCGCACCGGTGAGGGGCTCGAGATCTTCGCCGAGTACTGCCACACGGGCCGGACCGCGGTGTTCCTCGGTCCCTCGGGCGTGGGCAAGACCACGTTGCTCAACGCACTTGCCGGCGAAGACCGGCCGACCGCGACGGTGCGCGAGGACGGCCGCGGGCGGCATACGACGACGCATCGCGAGCTCGTGATCACAGACGCTCACGGACTCCTGCTGGACACGCCCGGCATGCGCGAGCTGCAGCTTTGGGACACGGAGGCTGGACTCGATGCGGCCTTCGCCGACATCGAGGCGCTCGCGCGGTCCTGCCGGTTCGCCGACTGCGACCACCGGTCGGAGCCTGGATGCGCCGTGCAGGCCGCGATCGCAATGGGCACGCTCGCGGCGGACCGCCTCGAGGGTCTACGGAAGCTCGAGCGGCAGGATGCGCGGATCGCGACCCAACAGGATGCCCGCGCGGCGGCCGAGGCCAAGCGCGCGCGGCGCGCGTTCGCGAGAAGTGCGCGCGACGCAGACCGGCAAAATCGGGCCTAGCGTCCGAGGCGCAGCGGCGTGCCTGGAGCGGTCAGAGGGCGCGCAACCGCTCCGCCGCGTCACTCGGTATCGAGGGCCGCTTCTGGTGCGCTGTCGCGCCCGACTCGATCCGGATCGCGCTGAGCGCGATCCGCAGGCGCGACCCGAGGAGCTTCAGCAACTCGGCATGCGTGGCGCCGGCGACCGGCGTCCCCGTCACTTTCGCGAACGTGCCGTCGCGGACGCCGGCGAGCGCGGCCCGCGATGCGCGGGGCGTGAGCCGGACCGAGAAGTGCAGCCGATCGCCGCGGACGCGGCCTCGACGGCGGGCATCAGAGCGCAGCGGGCAGCAGGCGCTGTAGCAGCGACGTGACGCCTTGGATGACGACGAGCGCGATGAGCGGCGAGAAGTCCATGCCCGCGGCGGCCGGCAGGGCACGCCTAATCGGGGACAGGATCGGTTCGGTCACCGAGAACACGAAGTCGCCAAGCCCCCAGGGCAGCCGCGTCGGTATCCATGACAGGAGGACCCGGGCGAAGATCGCGAGCGTGAGCGCCGCGGACAGGACATCCAGGAAGGCTTCCGCATACAGGCTGAGCAGGCAGGTCGTACACACCGCTTTAGGACTCCGGCAGATCGAGCCGGTACCGCGAAGGCGTCGGCCCGGACTGGCCCTGATAGCTCGAGCCGAGCTCCGGCGTGCCGTACGGCCGCTCGGCCGGGGACGTGAGGCGGAAGAATGACAGCTGTCCGATCCGCATGCCGGGGTAGAGCGTGATCGGAATGGTGTTCACGTTGCTGAGCTCGAGCGTGATGTGGCCGTCCCAGGCGGGATCGATGAAGCCGGCGGTCGAGTGAATGAGCAGCCCAAGCCGGCCGAGCGAGCTCTTGCCCTCCACGCGAGATACGAGATCGTCAGGCAGCCGGATCCGCTCGCGGGTCGAGCCGAGCACGAACTCGTTCGGATGGAGGATGAACGGCGCCGCGCCGACCTCGACGAGCTCGGTAATGTCGTCGAGCGGCTTCGCGAGGTCGATGAATGGGTGCCTGCTGGACCGGAACACCCGGAACGTGCGATCAAGGCGGATATCCAGGCTCGCCGGCTGCACGCACCGCGGATCGAACGGATCGATGCCGATGCGACCGCACTCGATCTCGGCGCGGATGTCGCGATCGGAGAGCACCATCAGCTGCGCAGGATACGGGCGCGCAGGTCCGCCCATGTGCGGACGGTCTCGTCCGCGTCGGCGACAGGCGCACGCTCGTAGCCCCAGAGGACCTGGATCGTCCGGACCCCCGCCGCGCGACCCATCCGCATGTCCGTGCTCGTATCCCCCACGACGACGGTCTCAGCAGCGCCGACGCCCAGCCGCTCCATGGCGAGGAGCGCGATGTCCGGCGCCGGCTTGTGCCGACCGACCGCGACGGAGTCGCCACCGAGGTAGAGCTCGATCTCCGTGGTCACGCCGAGGCCACGCAAGATGCGCTCGCAATCCTTCGCGAGCTTGCCCGTCACGGTCGCCTGCAGCAGGCCGGCGTCGTGGAACGCGCGCAGCGCGACCGGTGCGCCGCGGAACAGCTTCGTGGCGGGGATGACCGTCTCGTCGTAGATCGTCCGATACTCGGTACGGCAGGCCACCGCATCGTCGTCCGAGAGATCCGGCCACACCAGGCGGAAGATCATCTCGAGCGGCAGACCGGTCATCCGGCCGATGTCGTCGAACGCGAGCCGCCGTCCGCCGCGCCGCTCGATGACCTGATTCGCCGTATCGACCACGAACCGCACGCTGTCGGTGAGCGTGCCGTCGAGGTCCCAGCAGACCAGGCGAGGCGCGCTCAGCGCTTGCGGCGCCGCCCGGTGCCGATCAGCGGCGCCGGCTCGATCGGCAGCGCGATCTGTTCGGCGACCTTCCGGTCGCGCGAGACCTCGCGGCGGCGATCAAGGGCCGCGAGCTCGTCGCGTAGCGCGCTCATGTCATCGAGCTTCGCGTACACGATCCGAAAGCGGATGTAGCTCATCGGATCGACGTCGGCGAGACGCTCCAGGACGAGCTCGCCGATCCGCTGAGACGAGATCTCGGAAACGCCCGTCTGCTTCAGCGTGGACTCGAGGTCGTCAATGAGCGCCGTCAGCTTTTCGGCCGACAGGCTCTTCGAGGCGGCCTTCTCAATGGCGCTCCCGAGCTTCCGCCGGTCGAACTCCTGACGTGATCCATCCCGTTTGAGCACCTGCAATCGCGCCGACTCACTGCGCTCGAACGTCGTGAAACGCTCTTCGCAGCGGTCGCAGGCCCGCCGGCGGCGGATGGAGGCCCCGTCCTCGGCCTCGCGGGAATCGACCACGCGGGTATCCGGATTACCGCAGCTCGGGCAGCGCATCACCCCCAAGATATTGGACCGCCGCCACTAAATCTAGTGCCCCGCGCGTAAGCGCGAGGCGGTCAGCCCGTCCGGCCGACCGCCTCGGTCACGAACCCGGTGATCGTCACCGGTCCTTCTGAACCGCGTGACTGGCGGTCACTTCCTGCGCAAGAAGCTCGGCACCTCGAGGTCATCGGCCTCGACCTTGCGTTCCGGCTTCGCTGAGCCGCCGTTCGCGACCGCCGCGGTCTCCCGCTCGGCGGGCCGCGACTCGACCGTCCGCTTATACAGCGGCTGTTCGATCCGCTTGAGCGGCCGGGAGAGGTCGAAACCGGTAGCGATGACGCTAATCTTCACGTCGTTGCCCATCCGCTCGTCGATGACCGAGCCGAAGATGATGTTCGCCTCGGGGTCCGCGGCGGCGTGGATGATCTCCGCCGCCTCGTTCACCTCGAACAAGGTCAGGTCGGGACCGCCCGTGATCGTGAACAGCACCCCGCGGGCACCGTCGATCGACTGCTCGAGGAGCGGCGACGTGATCGCCTGACGCGCGGCGTCCACGGCCCGCGTCTCGCCGCTGCCGTGGCCGATGCCCATGAGCGCCGAACCGGCGTTGGTCATGATCGTCTTCACGTCCGCGAAGTCCAGGTTGATAAGGCCCGGCACGGTGATGAGATCGCTGATGCCCTGGACGCCCTGGCGCAGGACATCGTCGACGATGCGGAACGCATCGACCATCGTCGTCCGCTTCTCGGCGACCTGCAGGAGGCGGTCGTTCGGGATCGTGATGAGCGTGTCGACCTTGTCGACGAGCTCCTGGATCCCCTGCTCCGCGAGGAGCCGCCGCTTGGCGCCCTCGAACGCGAACGGCTTGGTCACGACCGCGACGGTGAGCGCGCCGATGTCCTTCGCGATCTCGGCGATGACCGGCGCCGCGCCGGTCCCCGTCCCGCCACCCATGCCGGCGGTCACGAAGATCATGTCGGCTTCCTTGAGCGCCTCATAGAGCTTCTCGCTGTCGTCCTCGGCGGATTTCCGGCCGACGCCGGGGTCGGCACCCGCGCCGAGACCCTTTGTGATCTTGTCGCCGATGCGGATCTTGTGCGGCGCATCCGAGCCGAGCAACGCCTGGGCGTCTGTGTTCACCGCGATGAACTCGACGCCCATGAGCTCGGCGCGGATCATGCGATTGACCGCGTTCGATCCACCACCGCCGACGCCAACGACTTTGATGAGCGCGAAATTTTCGATATCAGACCGTAGCGGCATGAGGGGCAGCCTCCTTTTCACTTACGTGAAGCCATGCCGCTGCCCCTCCCCTGCGGTGCGTGCATGGGTTATTCAGTTGCCCCGACTATACGCCTCGCTTCAGGCAAAACGCCACAGCATCGGGCGATGGACCGGTCCGGTCATGGCATGAACCCGCGGAAGATCCGGGCGATCCGGCCGCCGATGCCATCGAGCGAGCGAGCGCCGGCGCGGTCGTCCTCGAGCGTCCAATTCTTGGCACCCCAGAGGAGCAGGCCCGAGGCCGCGGCGTAGGGCGGCGTCGATACCGAATCGGTCAGACCGCCCAGGTTGCGCGGCTCGACCACGCGGGCGCTTAGCCCGAGCTGGTCGCGGGCCGCCCGGTTGATGCCACTGAGCATCGCACCGCCACCGGTGAGGACGAGGCCGGCTTGAAGCCGGTTCGTCGAGCCGGCGACGGCGATCTCCCGCTGGACGGCCTCGAAGATCTCGCCGAGCCGGGCCTCGATGATCTGCGCGACGGTCCGCCGAGTGACCCCGTGCGCGACGTCCTCGCCGATGGAGGTGATCTGCACGACCTCGTCGGGATCCACGTCGACCGGGAGGGCGCTCCCCTGCTTCAGCTTCAGGTTCTCCGCCACCTCAGGCGTGACGCGGAGCACGATCCCAAGGTCGCTCGTTACGGACTTGCCGCCCATCGGGATCGTCGCCGCGTGCACGATGGAGGCGTCCTGGAAGATCGCGACATCGGTCGTGTCGCCACCGATGTCCACCAAGCAGACCCCGAGCTCGCGGTCCTCCTCGGTGAGAACGGCTTCCGCGGTCGCGAGCGGCGCGAGCACGAGCTCATCGATCTCGATACCTGCCTTCTGGATGCATTTAGTGAGGTTCTGCACGCCTGAGGATGACGCGGTGACGATGTGGGTCTCGACCTCGAGCCGGACGGCGCTCATCCCGATCGGGTCCCGGACGCCTTCCTGGCCGTCCACGACGTAGCCGCGCGGGATGACGTGGAGGATCTCGCGGGTGTTCGGGATGGAGACCGCACGGGCCGCCTCGATCGCGCGCAGCGTGTCCTCGCGAGCCACGTCGCGGTGGTGGCCAGAGATCGCGACCATGCCGCGCGAGTTCTGGGAGCTGATGTGGTTGCCGGAGATCCCGACGAACGCCGACCGGACCTTGAGTCCGGACAATCGCTCGGCGGCCTCGGTCGCGGCGAGGACCGACTGGACGGTGCGGTCGATATCAATGACGACGCCCCTCCGGAGGCCGTCCGACGGCGCCAGGCCGATGCCGATGACGTCCACGCCGCCATTACGCCCGACCTCGCCGATGAGCACGCAGACCTTCGTCGTCCCGACGTCAATCGAGACCAAGATCGTCTGGTCGGGCATCAAGCTCCCCTCAGCCAACGCCCGTACGGCGTCGCTCTTCCGCGAATCTCTCTCCGCCTCCCGACCTGCGCCCGCGAGCTAGAGGAAATGGCGTCTGATGACCGCGACATTTTGGAAGATTCGCCAGCCAAAAGCGAATAGGGCGACGAGATAGAGGTCGATCCCGAGCCGGTCGCCAAGGAAGGCCAGACCGGCGGCGAGGAGCGCGTTCGTATAGAAGCCGGAGAGGAAGATCCGGGTGTCGAAGTGCCCCTCGAGCTCCGCCCGCAGCGCGCCGAGGAGCGAATCGAGGGCCGCGAGGATGCCGACCGCGGTGTAGCGGGCGAGCTCGACCGGCAGGTTGAGCTTGAGCGCGAGGCCAAGGAGTACGCCGGCCAACAGGCCGAGGAGCGGAAGCCACACGGAAGACGGCTACTGCCTACTGAGGGCTGAAGACGATGCGATCCGGGCTGCGCACGTCGACGTAGTCTAGCCGCCGCGTCGGATTGTCCGAGAGGAATTTCCGCGCGAGCGACAGCTTCTCGTTGAATCGCTCGGGCCCGCCGAACCGGACCTCCCAGCTGCCGCCGCTGCGCAGCACCAACCCGTTGACCAGATCGAGCCGCACGTCCGGACGCGTCGCGTCGGCGCGCAGCTCGCCGGGTGCGAGGCGCGCGAGACGGAAGGCAGCATCAACGAGCGCCGGGTCGATACACCGGCCGCCGCCGCGTCCGGCGCAGCTCTTCGTGGTCTCACGGTCGTCGCTGACCCGCACAGCAGGCGCGGCGCCGGGATCGACCGAACCGAAGAGCACGCCCTCGGCGTCGACGTACCACTCGACGCCGCCGAGCAGCCAGCGGCCCACGGCCTCGCGCTCGGTGATCTCGATGCGCGCGGCGTCCGGCAGCGCGAGGATCACCCGCGCGTCGCGCACCGCCGCAAGGGCCACGAGGCCGCGGCGAGCGTCGGCCGCGCTCGCGGTGAGGATCGGCCGGCCGGCCAGGCCAGTGGCGGCGATCGCGGCATCCTGGGTCAGATGACGCGTGCCCGTCACGCTCACGCGGCTGATCTTCGGCGCGCCGGCGAGCGCCAGGACGACGATCCCGCTTGCGCAGAGCCCGGCAAGGGCGGCCCAGCCGCTCGGGCGCCTGACCTGCGGGAGCCGCGGGCGGACTGGGCGGCGCGACCTTGAAGACCGCGATCTAGCGACCGCGCGGCTCCAGCGCCCACCCGACGAGCCGTTCGACGAGCCCGGGGAATGAGATGCCGGCGACCAGGGCAGCCTTCGGCACGAGGCTGTTCTCGGTCATCCCCGGCATCGTGTTCACCTCGAGCGCGACCATCCGCTCGGCCTGCCCGGGCCGGGCCGGCGACCAGATGAGGTCGGTCCGCGAGAGCGCCCGGCAGCCGAGCGCCCGGTGCGCGCGCAGCGCGACATCCTGGGCCCGCGCGGCGACCTCGGCTGGGATCCGCGCCGGGCAGATCTCCTCCGAGGCCTCCGCGTCGTACTTCGCCCGGTAGTCGAAGAACGTCCGCTTCGGCACGATCTCAATGACCGGAAGCGCCTCCAGCTTGTCGAGGCCGATCACCCCGACGGTGAGCTCGATGCCGCCGATCCGCTCCTCGACGAGCGCGCGCCGGTCGTAGCGCAGCGCCTCGGCGATCGCCGCGGGGTACCGCGCGACGTCGTCAACGAGCGACGTCCCGACGCTGGACCCGTTCTCGACCGGCTTCACGACGCTAGGCGGCCCGATCGCCGGTCGGTCGGTCGGTGCGGTGACCACCTCCCCACGGGGCACGTCGATGCCACACGCCGCGAGAACGATCTTCGCCATAACCTTGTCCATCGCGAGCGCCGACGCCAGGACGCCCGAGCCGGTGTACGGGATGCCGAAGGTCTCGAGCAGGCCCTGGATCTTCCCATCCTCTCCCCACGGGCCGTGGAGCGCGATGAACGCGACATCGATGCCGACCGGTCCAGCCGGGCCGGCCGGCGACAGGGCGCCGGTGGCCGGAGTCAGCGCGGAGGCCCCGCGGGCCATCGCGTCACGCATCCGGCTCGGGAGCTCGCGGTCGCGTTCGGGCAGGGACTCCGACCTTCCGCCGCCGGCCGCCAACGGGCGCGCGAGGGCCCGCTGCTCGCCCGAGAGCGCCGGGTTGTTCGCCATGAACGCGAGCGGGTCGAGCATGACCACCTCGTAGCGGTCCTTTGGCAGCTGCTCCGCGATGTGCAGCCCGCTTGCGAGCGAGATCTGCCGTTCGGCGGACGCTCCGCCTGCGAGGACGCCGACCCGGATCTTCCTAGTCATCCCACTCCCCCACCAGCTCGACCTCGCGGACGAGCTCCACGCCGAACGCCGCCCGCACCTCATCCTGGCACCGCCGCATGAGCGCACGGACGTCGGCCGCGGTGGCACCCCCGACGTTGACGATGAAGTTCGCGTGCTTCTCGCTGACCATCGCGCCGCCAAACCGAGCACCCCTGAGGCCGGCCGCTTCGATGAGCCGGCCGGCGTGGTCCCCGGGCGGGTTGCGGAAGATCGATCCCGTATTCGGTTGCGCAAGCGGCTGCGTGGCGATCCGCTCGTTCGCCATCTCCTTGATCCGGCGCACCGCCTCACGCCGATCGCCCGGATCGCCGTGGAACCGGGCACGCACGCAGATGACCGGCGTGCCCTGCAGCGTGCTCGTGCGATACGCGTAGCCGAGCTCGTCGACGCGGGCAGTCCAGCTGTCCCCGTTCAGGTCGATGAGTCGCACGTCGATGAGCCCGGCCGCGATCTCCGAACCGAACGCGCCGGCATTCCCATGCACCGCGCCGCCGACCGTTCCCGGTACCGTCGCCATCCACTCGAGCCCGAGGATCCCGTTGCGCGCGGCGACCGCGGCGACGTGCGCGAGCGGCGTCCCCGAGGCGGCGTCAATCACAGTGCCGCTCACGCTGGCATCGCTCCAGCCGTTCTGGAGCACGACGCCGCGGATACCGGCGTCCGCGACGAGCACATTCGTGCCGCCGCCCAGGATGAACGTCGGAAGCTCGACCTGACGGGCCACGCCGATCGCGCCGATGAGGTCGTCCTCGCTCCGCACCTGCACGAAGAAGTCGGCCGGGCCGCCGATGCGCAGCGACGTGTGCGGCGCGAGCGGCTCGTCGCGCGCGCCCCCCAAGGTGTTCATGCGGTGCTCATGCCGGACGGGCCACGCCAAGCCGGGCGAGCACGCGCAGGCCGATGGGCCGAACGTCCCCCGCACCCATCACCAGGACCACATCGTCCGCGCGGGCCCGCGCCACGGCTGCCTCGACCGCGTCGTCCGCCGTGCGCGCATAGACGCCGCCGGCCACGTCCGCGAGGCGTCGCGCGCTCGAGACGGCATCGGCCGTCCCGCGCGCCGAGGCGAAGGTCTCGACTACGACGAGGACGGCCGCTCGCTTGAGGACCGCGACGAAATCGTCGAAGAAGGCGTTCGACCGGCTGGTTGTGTGCGGCTGGAACACGACGACGGTGCGGCGCCCCTCGAACGCCGCGAGCCCGGCGGCGATCTCGGCCGGGTGGTGCGCGTAGTCGTCGACGACGGTGACGCCGCCGGCCTCGCCGAGCACCTCGAGGCGGCGGGCCGTACCCGCGAACCGCCCGAGTGCCGCGGCCGCGACGGCCGGCGCGACGCCGCACTGCGCGGCGGCGGCGAGGGCGGCGGTGGCATTGAGCGCGTTGTGAGCGCCGGCGATCCGCAGGGTCAGGGAGGTGCCGGCCACCGCGAAGGTCTGTTCCGGGCCGTCGTGGGTCCGGCCACTGATCCGGTAGGTCGCGCCGGGCCGCGTGCCATAGCTCACCATGCGGCCCGCCCCGAGCGTCGACGCGCCGGGATCGTCCGCGCAGACGACGAGCGTCCCGGTGACCTGTGACGCGAACTGCTGGAACGCGGCGTCGTAGTCGGCCTTCGTCGGGAAGACATCGACGTGATCGTGATCGACGTTGGTGACGACGGCGACCTCCGGTGCCAGGGCAAGGAACGTGCGGTCGTATTCATCCGCCTCGATCACGAGCGTCGGGTCCCGGCCGGCGTACGCGTTGCTCTCGAGGCCGCGGAGGACAGCGCCGCAAATGAGCGAGGCGTCGACGCCGGCCGCGCGCAGCGCGGTCCAGGTGAGCGCGGTCGTGGTCGTCTTGCCGTGGGTGCCGGCGATCGCGACCACGCGCTTGCCGCGCGCGAGCTCGCTCCAGGCGTCGTGCCGCCGCCAGACCGGGATACCGGCGGCGAGGGCGGCACGCACTTCCGGATTCGCGTCGCCGTAGGCGCTCGAGCGCAGGACGATGTCGGCGTCACGGATCTGCGCCGCGGCGAACGAGCGGTGCACGGTCGCGCCGTCGCGCGCGAGCGCCTCAGCGAGCGGCCAGCTGCCGGTGTCCGACCCCGTCACGACGTCCCCTCGTGCCAGGAGGAGACGGGCCACGGCCGACATCCCGGCCCCGCCGATCCCGACGACGTGGATCCGCACTAGCCGCAGCGTCCGAGGACGAGCACGTCGCGGGCGATGAGCGCCGCCGCATCCGGCCGTCCCGCGGTCTTCGCCGCCGCGGCCATCCGCGCGAGCCGCGCCGGGTCGCCGAGCAGTCCGTTCACCACCGCGGCCAGGCGGTCGCCGTCGAGGTCGCTCTCCGCGAGGATCATCGCCGCCCCGTGCTCCGCTGCCGCTCGCGCGTTCGCGGCCTGGTGACCGCTCATCGACGCGCCGAACGGAATGAGGACGAGCGGCGTCCCGAAGGCCAGCGGCTCCGCGATCGACGAGGAGCCGGCGCGTCCCACGACAAGGTCGGCCGCGGCGAGCGCGGCGCCCATCTCATCGTGCAGGTACGCGTGCGGCCGGTAGCGCGCACGCTCCGCCTCGGGCAGGAGCGAGCGCTGGGCCTCGGCCTTCGCGATGCCTGCCGGACCGGTGTGGTGGATGACCGACGCGCCTCGCACGAGCCGTCCGAGCGCGCCACCGACGGCGCTGTTGATCTTTTCCGATCCCTGGCTCCCGCCGGTGACGAAGACCACCGGCCCGGGTCCGAGCTGCAGGACGGCCCGTCCCTCCGCCTTCGTCCAGCGCAGGAGCGACCGGCGGATCGGGTTGCCCGTGACGGAGGCTCGGCCGCGCGGGAGCGCCGCGAGCGCCGGCTCGAAGGTGACGCCGATGCGCGCCGACCATCCGGCGACCGCCCGCAGCGCGCGGCCGGGGATCGCGTCTCCCACCCAGAGATAGATCGGGACCCGGAGCAGCCGCGCGGCGAAGAGCGCCGGAAGCGCGCTGAAACTGCCGCTGGTGAGGCACACGCGCGGCCGGAATCGCGCGACGCGCAGGAGCGCGTCGAGCGTCGCGATGGGCAGGAGGAGCAGCTGCGCGATCAGCGCGAGCTTCGAGTCGGGATCGCGGAGCGACGGCAGCGGCGTTGCGTGGAACGCGAGCCCGGCCTTGCGCGCGAGGTCACCCTCGAGACCGCGGCGACCACCGATGAACAGCAGCTCGGCGTCCGTCAGCTGGCCGAGCGCCTCCGCGACCGCGAGCAGCGGGCTCACGTGTCCGGCGGTCCCGCCGCCTACCAGGAGCACCCGACAGCGACGCGCGGTCGTCCGCGCGCGCGACGGCTTGTCGTCCAACGTTGAGGAGGATACCGACGGCCACGAGACCGACGCAGATGGACGAGCCGCCGTAGGAAATGAACGGCAGCGTGATGCCCGTCATCGGCACGAGGCTCGCCACGACGGCCATGTTCACCCACGCCTGAAAGGCGATCCAGACGGTGACGCCCGTCGCAAGCAGTGCGCCCGTCTGGTCGGGCGCGGCGATGGCGATCCGGATGCCTTTGAACGCGATGACGAGGAACAACACGACGACCAGCAGCGTGCCGAAGAGGCCGAGCTCGTTGCCGAGTACGGCGAAGATCGAGTCCGTGTATGGCGCGGGCAGGAACCCGAATTTCTCCTTGCCCGCGCCGAGCCCTTCGCCGAACGGGCCGCCGAGGGCAAGACCGTACAGCGATTGGATCGTCTGGAAGCCGGCGTCGCGCCGATCGCTCCAGGGGTCGAGGAAGGTCTGGAGACGCGCCAGCCGGTACGGCTGCACGACGGCCACGATCGCGACGAGGACGGTCGTGAGCACGCCGAGGCCGCCGAACTCCACCAGGCGCGCGCCCGCGACGAAGTACATGGCCAAGGCGATCGCGACGACGACGATCGCTGTCCCGAGATCCGGTTCGGCCACGACGAGCGCGGCCACGAGGCCCACGAGACCCACGAAAGGCACCGTGATCGACCACCGCCCCACCTCCTCGCGCGTCCGGCCGAGCCAGAACGCGAGATAGATCACCAGGGTCAGCTTCACCAGCTCGGCCGGCTGCAGGCCGGCGAACGACGAGATCCGCAGCCAGCGGGCCGCACCACCGACGCGTGTGCCGACGCCGGGCACCAGCACGAGTACCAGGAGTACCAGGGAGATGACCAAGGCCGCGAACGCGAGCCTGCGGTAGCGGTGGTAGTCGATCCGGGCCACGACGAGCATCGCGAGCAGGCCGATCCCGACCCACGCCGACTGCTGGACGAGGAAGTAGCGCGGGTCGTCGAGCGCGTCGAGCGCCCGGATGCCGCTCGCGCTGTAGACCATCGCAAGACCGATCGCGAGCAACCCGAACACGACCGAGAGCAGGGTGAGGTCATAGCTCGTGCGCGCGGGCAGCCGGAGCCTCATGCTCGCGCTCCCGCCAGGTCGCGCACCGCGGTCCGGAACACCTCGCCCCGCTCCTCGTACGACGAGAACATGTCGAACGATGCCGCCGCCGGTGACAGGAGCACGACGTCTCCGGGACGGGCGAGCGCCGTTGCCACGCCGACCGCATCAGGGAGCGTCTGGGCCCGCCGCACGATGAAGGACTTCGCGTCGCCACCGGCGCGCGCGAGCGCGTCCGCGATCTCGTCAGCGGCCTGGCCGATGAGCACGGCCGCGCGCGCATCGCGCACGACGGCCCGCGCGAGCTCGGTGAAATCGGCGCCCTTCGACACGCCGCCGAGGATGACGACCGCCGGCCGGCCATGCGCTGTGAGCGCCGCGATCGTCGCGTAGGGCGTCGTGCCTTGCGAGTCGTTCACGTAGAGGACGCCGCCGCTCTCGGCCACCGTCTCGAGCCGGTGCGGCAGCCCACCGAAGGTGCGCAGGACCCCGGCGATCGCCACTGCCGTCACGCCGTGCAGCTCACCCACGCTCGCCGCGGCGAGCGCGTTCGCGACGTTGTGGCGTCCGGGGAGCCGGAGCTCGCGCGCGCTGCAGATCGGCGTCGTACGGCGACCGTCGACCAGGGCCAGCGTCCCGTCCGCGTCGCGGAAGGCCCCCCGCTCCGGCCGCCGCCCGAGGGAATACCCGCGGACCTCCGACGGCACGCCCGCGTGCAGCGCGACGGCCCCCGGGTCATCGAGGTTGAGGACCGCGACATCGCGCGGGCCCTGCCAGGCGAGGATGTTGCGCTTCGCGGCGACGTACGCCTCTCGCGTGCCGTGATGATCGAGGTGGTCCTCGTGGACGTTCGTGACGACGGCGGTGTGCGGGCTCCGGCCGAGCGTCTCGAGCTGGAAGCTCGAGAGCTCGAGCACGACGATGTCGTCCGGCTGAATCGTCGCGAGTCCGTCGATGATCGAGAGGCCGATGTTCCCGCCGACGATCACGCGCCTCGGGCCGGCTTCGAGCATGCGCGCGATGAGCGTCGTGGTGGTGCTCTTCCCCTTCGTCCCGGTGATGCCGACGATCGGCGCGGGACAGAGCCGGAAGAAGAGCCCGACTTCGGTCAGGATCGGGATGCCGCGTTGCACCGCGCGCTGGACGGTGGCCGAGCGAGGCCGCTCGCCAGGGATGACGAACACGAAGTCCGGATCGGCGAGCGCCGCATCGTCGGTGGTGGGCCCGAGCACCAGCTCGACCGGCAGGTCGGCGAGGCGGCCGATGCCCTCCCCAAGCTGCTCGCGCGGCTTTGCGTCGGTGATCGTCACACGCGCGCGGTTTGCGACAAGGAACCGCGCTATGCCGGCCGTGGTTCGGCCCTTCCCAAGGCCGACGATCGTCACTCGGCGATCGTTGAAGGTCGCCGGCGTCACGTCGGGATCGAAGATGAGGCTCACGGGCGCGGCCTGCCGATGATCCCGAGGCCCGTGCCATTGCGGCCCTGGTCCCCGCGATGGCTCCAGATATCCGCGCCACCGCTCCGGGTGCAGATATCGCTGCGCTCGATCGCCCGGACCCCCGCCTGCTCGAGCTGTTGCGCGTTCGCGGCCCAGAGATCGAACACCGGGCGGCCGTCCGGTCCCGCGAAGACGACGTCGGCGGCATCGGCGCCGAGCCGTTGCCGAATGATCGCCGCGCGCGGCTCGTCGATCGCGTAGCAGCAGGGTCCGATGGACGGCCCGATCGCCGCGACGAGGCGGTCGATGCGTGCGCCAGCCCGGACGAGCTCGCGGACGAGCGCCTGCGCGATCCGCCGGCTTGTGCCCTGCCACCCCGCGTGGGCGGCGCCGATCGGACCAGCCGGATCCGCGATCAGGATCGGCACGCAGTCCGCGGCCGCCACGCCGAGAAGCAGCCCGGGACGGTCAGTCCACATCCCGTCGGCCTCGGGCCACGGCTCGCCGACATCGTCCGCGCGGATGATCACATCGCCGTGGACCTGTTTCAGCCGCACGACCCGATCGAAGCCGAGACAATGCGCAAGGTCCAGGCGATTGCGGGCTTGCTCGTCGAGCGGATGCACGCCGCCCGCCATACTGCCGAGGGCCCGCGTCGTGAACCCCGCGACGAGGCCCAGCGACTGGAGCGCGGGCGAGCGCAGGACGCCGTCGCGCAGGTTCCAGGGCGCTACGGTGAGCGTCATTTGACCGGCGTCGCGAACGCGAGGATCGCGGCAACGATGCCGGCGAGCGCGCCAATGAGCCAGAAGCGGATCGTGACCTTCTCCTCGGGCCAGCCGATCAGCTCGAAATGGTTGTGCAGTGGCGACATCCGGAAGATGCGCTTGCCGCGGAGCTTGAAGCTCCCGACCTGCAGGATCACGGCGCCCGTCTCGGCGACGAAGATGATCCCGAAGACCGGGAGTAGCGCGACGAAACCCGTGGTGAGCGCGACTGTCGCGAGCGTCGCTCCGAACGCGAGCGAGCCCGTGTCGCCCATGAAGAGCTCCGCCGGGTGGACGTTGAACCAGAGGAACGCCAGCAACGCGCCGACCATCGCCGCGCAGAAGACGACGAGCCACGGGTATCCGCGCGCGGCGGCGATGAACGCGACGGAGAGGAACGCGAAGACGCAGGTCCCCCCACCCAGGCCGTCCATGCCGTCGGTGAGATTCACCCCGTTCGAGGTCGCGATGATCACGAACACCGCGAGGGCCACGAACGCGACTGCCCCGATCTCCCATTCACCCAGCAGGGGAACGAAGATGCCGCTCACGGCGAAGTGCCGCTGGACGTAGACCGCGGCGACGATCGCGACGCAGAACTGCCAGACGAGCTTGTGGCGGCCGCGGATCCCGAATCCGTAGCGAACGTTCACCAGGTCGTCGATCGCGCCAAGGACGCCGACCGCAACGAGCGCGCCGATGGGGACGATCGTCTGGGCCACGTAGTCGCCGCGCTGGGCCTCCGGCAGGACGGCGAGGACCAGGAGCCAAAGCGCCGCGACGACCACGATCACGAGCGCTCCGCCCATCGTGGGCGTCCCCTGCTTCGCGTAATGCGTTGTGGGCCCTTCCGGCCGGATGTTCTGGCCGACCCGGAACCGACGCAGCATTCGGATGTACGGACCTCCGAGGATGAGCCCGAGCAGGAAGGCGCTGAGCAGCACGCCGAGCGCGAGGATCGCCATCTAGGCGCGCACCGTCTCGTCAGTCGGGCGAACGAGGGCATCGGCGAGCGCGTCGAGGGCCAGGGCGCGAGAGCCTTTCACGAGCACCGTGTCGCCCGGCCGAAGGAGCTGCCGGCACGACACGAGCGCCTCCGCGGCGTCCGCCGCGCGGCGCACGGTGCGCAGGCCGCTCCGCTGCGCGGCGCTGGCGATGATCGCGGCGAGCTCGCCGACGGCAATGAGCGCGTCGGCGCTGCGCGCGACGTCGGCTCCGACCGCCTCGTGCGCGGAAACGGAGAACGTTCCCAGCTCGAGCATGTCGCCGAGGACGGCGACGCGACGGGTCCGCACGTCGCGCAGCACCGCGAGCGCGGCGTGGACCGCCGCGGGACTCGAGTTGTACGAGTCGTCGAGCACGGTGATGCCCATCCCACGGCGCACGCTCATCCGGTGCGCGGGCGGCTCCAGCGTCTCGAGCGCGACCGCGGCCTCATCGAGGGGCACGCCGAGGATGGTCGCGGCGCCGAGGGCGGCGAGCGCGGCACCGAGCAGATGCCGGCCGGGCAACGGCAAACGGGCCTCGGTCTGCTCCGATCCGACGCGCACGCTGAAGCGCGTGCCGGCGAAGCCATCCTCCCGGACAAGGGTCGCCCGCACCTCAGCGTCCGCGGACTCGCCGAACAGCACGACCCGGGCCCTGGTCCGCGCGGCCAAGCCGCGCACGCGCGCGTCATCGGCGTTGAGGAGCGCGACGCCGTCCGCCGGGAGCGCCTCGATGAGCTCGGCCTTGCCCCGCGCGATCGCCTCGACATCCGGCGTCCGTGCGAAGTGGACAGGGATGTCGGGGATCGCGGTGATGATCCCGATCCGCTGACGGACGAGCCGCGAGAGATCGGCGATCTCGCCTGGCACGTAGAAGCCGAGCTCGATCACGGCGACCTCGTGACCGGGCTCCTGCCGGAGGAACGTGAGCGGGACCCCGATCTCGTTGTTATGCGACGCCAGCGTGCGGAGGACGCGATACCGCGCGCCAAGCGCGGCGGCCGTGGCTTCCTTCGTGGTCGTCTTGCCGACGCTGCCGGTGATGCCGACCGCGGGGATCGGCTGCTCCCGGCGGATCGCGTCCGCGAGCTGCCGCAGGGCATGCAGCGGGCTCGCGACCTGGATGAGCACCGCGTCAGCCGGGATGTCCGATGGGATGCGCTCGACCACCGCCGCAACCGCGCCGCGCCGGAGAGCGTCGGCGACGAAGTCGTGGCCGTCGCGCTGGTCGCGGAGGGCGAAGAAGCAGTCCCCAGCGGACACGAGACGGGAGTCGAAGGCCCCGCCGGTGAACCGGAGCGCCTGATCCGCGCTTCCGCGCACGACCCGCCCCCCGCTTGCGCTGATGAGGCTGGACAGCGTGAACACTGACGGTCGATGCTAGGGCTAGGGCTTGCGGACCGGCTGGATGCGCGCGTAACGAAGGATGTCCTGGGCGACGCCCTTGAACATGTCCGTCGCCGTGAGGGTGCCGAGCAGTCGCGAGTCGGGCCGGTCGAGGACGATGAGCACGAGGTACTTCGGATCCTCCGCCGGAAAGAACCCCGCGAACGAGCTCACATATTGATCGTCCACGTACGTGCCGTCGGGGCTCGCGATCTGCGCGGTGCCCGTCTTGCCGGCGACGCCGAAGCCCGGGATGGCCGCGTTGTGCGCGATGCCGATATCGACCGTGCTGAGGAGCATCGACCGGACCGTCGCCGCCGTCTCCGGCGTCACGACCTGCCGTACGGCGACCGGCGCGGTGCGGTGCTCCCCATCCGCATCACGCCGGCTCGCCACGACGTAGGGCCGGTACAGCGTGCCGCCGTTCGCGAGCGCGCCATAGGCGGCCGCAAGCTGGATCGGCGTGACGCTCACGCCCTGACCGAAGGAGGCCGTGCCGACGTCGACCGGGTACCACTCCGCGAGCGGCCGCAGGGTGCCGCTCACCTCGCCGGCGAGATCGATACCCGTCGGCTGGCCGAAGCCGAACCGGTGGAAGTACTCGTCGAGCCGCGTGGCGCCGAGCCTCTGGCCGACCCACGCCGCGCCCGCGTTCAGCGAGCGCTCGAGGACTTGGCTCAGGGTGGTCGGCCCGTACGCCCTGCCGAGGGCGTTGTTCAGCCGGCGGCCGCCGACGATCGCGTAACCGATGTCGTTGTACGAATCGCCCGGCTTCACCACGTGCTCGTTCAGGCCGGCGGCGACGGTCATCGCCTTCATCGTGGAACCGGGTTCGTAGGTCCAGGCGAGCGCTCGATCGCGCAGCGCCTCCGGATCGGCAAGGCGGACGGCGGAAGGGTCGAAGGTCGGGGCCGAGGCGATCGCGAGCACCGATCCGTCCCGCGGATCCATGACGATGATCGAGCCGCTCGCGGCGCGCTCTTTCTTCATCGCGGCGGCGAGCTCGCGCTCCGCCGCGGTCTGCGCGACGAGATCGATGGTCAGCGTCAGGTCGGCGCCGTCACGCGCCGGAACTGCCTCACGGAGGCCCAGCGCGAGCTGCCGGTTCGCCGGGTCCCGTTCGACGACCAGGCGACCGTCGACGCCGCGCAATGCGGCGTCGTAGCGGCCCTCGACGCCGTAGACACCGTCGCCGTTGTCGTTCACGAAGCCGAGGAGCGCCGCGCCGATCGCGTCGTTCGGATAGAGCCGCTTGGCCTCGTTCTGGAATCCGAGCCCGGGGACGTTCAGCGCGGCGATGGCCTGCGCCGTCTCTTCAGGGAGCCAGCGCTGCACGTAGAGCCACTCGGCCTTGGAATCGAGCGCGGCGCGTATCGGCCCCGGATCCCGACCGAGCAGCACGCCCAATGACCGCGCGACGCCGGCGTGATCGGGCACCCGCTCCGGAACGGCGTAGAGCGACCGCAGCTTGACCGTCGTCGCGAGGATCGCGCCAGTCCGGTCGCGCACGATGCCCCGCTGCGCGGTCACGACGAGATCGCTCCGGAGCTGGTCGTTCGCGCCGGCGAGGAGGTGCGCGCGCCCAGCGGTCTGCCAATACACGAGTCGTCCGGAGAGGACGATCGAGGCGACAGCGAACAGCGCGAAGAGCACGCGGAGACGCCCGGGCCGGACCGTCTGCACCCTTCCTCCTCGCGGCGTTGGCTCGCGTCCTGTGGTCGCCGGTGGCGCTAGCGCTTGGCGGCGAGCGGCTCCGCCGAGATGACCGGCACGTAGCTGATGTGGACCATGCCCAACCGCGTGGCGGCCACGGTGATGCGCGCCGGTGAGTCGAGCCGGGCGCCCTGCACGTCGATCAGCGAGTTCTGGCGCCGGAGCTCGTCACGGGCCGCCTGGAGCTTCTGGACGTCGTAGCTCGCGGCCGAGAGCGCGGTCGTCTCGCTGACATAGAGGAGGGCGAGAGCAAAGGCAAAGACGATCGTCGCGAATGCCAGTGCGAAGACACGCAGGTCCCAGGACGACGCAGGTACCGCGCTACCAGTCGGCCGGGCGCGTCCGGGAAGCCGGCTGGCCGCGCTGGACGTTCTGGCGCGCCCGCGCGGGGCGCGCGTGGCGTGCGAGGGCGAGGGACGCCGCGCCGCGGATGGCGACGCCAGGCGGACCGCCTGCGACGCGATCACGACGCGAGCTTCTCCGCGACGCGGAGCCTGGCGCTGCGGGCGCGCGGGTTGCGCATCGTCTCGGAATCAGCCGCCATCAACGGCCGACGCAAGAGGACGCGCAGACCCGCGCGGTGCCCGCAGTCGCAGGTGGGGAGGTGGGGAGGACAGATGCAATCGCGCGATTCGCGGGCCATGAATCGCTTCACGGCACGGTCCTCGAGCGAGTGGAACGAGATGACCGCGAGGCGGCCACCGGGGCGAAGGATGCGCATCGCGGCTGTGAGGCCGCGATCCAAGTTGTCGAGCTCGGCGTTGACGGCGATGCGGATGGCTTGGAAGACGCGCGTCGCGGGATCGATCTTGCCGCGGCGCCGGGTCTTCACACCTGCAACGAAGCGACCGAGCTCGTCGGCGGCGGTGAACGGCGTACGCGCGCGCCGGCGGACGATCGCGCCCGCCACGCGCGCGGCCTCGGGCTCTTCGCCGAGCTCGGTGAAGATGCGCCGCAGGTCACGCTCGTCCCAGGTGTTCACGACGTCGGCCGCTGTGAGCGGAAGGCCTGGATCGGCGCGCATGTCCAGTGGGCCGGTCGATCGGAAGCTGAACCCGCGGGCCGCGTCGGCGAGCTGGATCGAGGAAAGCCCGAGGTCGAGGAGGACGCCATCGAGCTCGACGAAGCCGGTGTCGTTGCCGACGGTGTCGCAAACCGCGAAATTGGATCGGACGAGTACCGCGCGATCGCCGTACTGCGCCAGCTCCCGTCCCGCGACCTCAAGAGCCGCAGGGTCGACGTCGAGACCGAGAAGTCGTCCGTCCGGCGCGGTGCGCTCGAGGATGGCGGCGGCGTGCCCGCCACCACCGACCGTGCCGTCGAGGAAGCGGCCACCTTCGCGGGGAGCAAGCTCGGTGAGTACTTCGGCCAGGAGAACCGGCTCATGAACCCTCCCATCGTTAGATCCCGAGATCAGCGAGGCTGTCGCTGATCGATCCTTCGACCTGGGCGAGGCGGGCGTGCCATCGCTCGGGCTCCCAGAGCTCGAGCCGGTCGTTCGCGCCGATGACGAGGGTTTCACCGCGGAGCCCGGCGTATTCGCGGAGGTGGGCCGGGACCCCGATGCGCCCCTGGGCGTCCGGGTCGGCCTCGTGCGCTCCGGCGACGATGAAGTGGACGAAGGTCTGGACGGCCCGGTCCGTCCGGGGCCGCTTGCGGATCTCGGCGTTGATCGACTCCCATTCACTCGTCGGGAACACGGCGAGGCATTCGTTCATCCAACGGGTCACGACCGCTCCTTCTTTGAAGCGGGCTCGGAACTTCGCGGGGATCGCGAGCCGACCCTTCTCATCCAACGCGTGGGCGAACTCGCCGGCAAAGTACGTTTCCAATTACCCTTCCGATTTCGGGGCCTGTTGGTTCCCCACCGGTCCCCACTACTCACCACGAAGGTGGACTTTCACACCCCGCAGGCGCGGTGTCAAGAGGTTGGTGGGCAAAATTCAGGGCGACACGGGACTGAGACGGCCGTAGCGAATGCCTGTTCTAATCACGCATCCTGCGCACCCAGGGTCGCTGAGACCAGAAGTGAACGCGCTCGCCCGCGCTAGCTGAGCGGGGGCAAGCGGTTCGGACCGGAGCGCAAGGGACCGGGCGTGGGTTCAGAGTACGTCCATCTGGCGATCGATGACCGGACCCGGGTCTACTACGGCGAGCGCCTGGGGAGCGAGCGAGCCGACGATGCCGCAGCCTTCACCGCGCGGGCGCTGCGGTTCTTCGCCGACCACGGGGTCCGGGTCCGCCAG